>JBBKWR010000241.1:0-30716 GCA_037969055.1 Flavobacteriaceae bacterium
TGGCGTAGGAGGGTGCAAATATAATTTCAAATTTATGATATACAAACAAAAAAGTAAAAAAAGCCCATAGGTTATTTGACATTTTACAATCTTTGTAACATGAACCTGATCATTGACGCGGGAAACACACTGATAAAGTTTGCGGTATTCGACAAAGCTAAAATCATTTTCGCTAAGGAAACCGATGCGACAGGGGCTGCTTTGGCAGTGAAGGAAATCTGTGACCTTTATCCAAGGATCAATTGGGCCATTGTTTCTGCTGTCGGCAATTTGGACCCAAAGGTTATTGCTGTGTTATCTATTTTCTGTAGGGTGCACCATTTGGGCGAACGATCTAAAAGACCTTTTAAGAATTGTTATGCAACCCCAAATACCTTAGGAGCAGATCGAATAGCCTTGGCAACCGCCGCCTTTTATCACAATCAAAAAGGCAATACGCTGGCCATTGATACCGGCACCTGCATTACCTACGATATGGTAAATGACTATGGTGAGTACTTGGGAGGGGCCATTTCTCCTGGGTTATATATGCGTTATCGGGCCCTACATGAACAGACCGCGAGATTGCCCTTATTGAAGCCCGAAGAAATATTTGATTTTATCGGAAACGCAACAAATAGCAGCATACAGAGCGGTGTCATCAATGGCTTATGCCATGAATTGGACGGATTCATAACGCAATATAAATCTCGATTTATAGATTTAACAGTTATTTTAACAGGTGGCGATGCCCAATTTTTGTCAAAACGATTAAAAAATACCATCTTTGCGGACTCCAATTTTCTCCTTAAAGGGTTGAATTATTTACTGGAATACAACAAGCATTAAATGGTAAAAAATCTTATTATTGTTGTAGTGTGCCTGGCAGCTACAAGTGTTTATGCTCAAAATGGCACCATTTCACCTTATTCTTATTTTGGTATTGGAGAATTAAGATCTTTGGGTACGGTAGAAAATCAGATGATGGGAGGTATCTCTGTCTATGGGGATAGCATACATGTAAACTTAAAGAATCCAGCCGCCTATAGCAAACTGGGCGTCCAAGCAGGTGAAAATTTTGGGATAACCACCTATACCGCAGGTATTTCGCATAAAGAGATTCGGTTAAAGTCATTTACGGAGGAACAGAGCAGTAAATTAACCAATTTAGATTATCTTTCATTGGGTTTTAGTTTGGGAAAAGGCTTTGGCATAGGCTTCGGGATTATGCCCTTTAGCTCGGTCGGGTATAATTTGGTTTCCCAAAATACCAATTCAAGTGGGGCAGAAGTGTCGAACCTATATACTGGTGAGGGTGGCCTTAACCGTGTATATTTTTCTGCGGGTTACGAAGTTTTTAAGGACTTTAGTTTAGGGGTTACAGCCAACTTTAATTTTGGCACATTTGATTATCAACGGATCCAGAGTGTGCAGGGGGTGCAATTCGGAACCAGGGACTTTCGGACCTCAAAAGTAAATGGGATGGATTTCAATTACGCCATTTATTATACCCCCACAATTCGAGAAAAATATAGATTATATGTCTCAGCACGGGCAAATACCCAAGCGAACCTAACGTCCCAAAATACCAGGGAGCTTGGTTCATTTTTGGTTACATCACAACAGAACATTGAGACCATAGATGTTAATTTGGATGCTGTTGGACTAAGAAATACGGAATTGAAAATTCCGACAACGACTACAATAGGTTTGGGATATGGGGAAGATATGAAATGGTTTTTAGGTGCTGAATATAGCTTTCAAGGGCTTGGCTCCTTTACCAACGATTTTCTGGCAATCGATAATTTAATGTACCAAGATGCGAGTTCATTCGCGTTCGGCGGTTTCTTTGTTCCGAACCGTATGGCGTTCGAAGGTTACTTCAAAAGAGTAACTTATAGGGCAGGTGTGCGGTATGACAAGACCGGTATGCTCGTTAATAATAAAGAAATTAATAATTTTGGCATAACTTTTGGAGTTGGGTTACCATTAGGCAGAAATTTTTCTAATTTAAACCTAGGTTTTGAATTGGGAAAAACAGGGACCTCGACGGCCAATTTGATAGAAGAAAATTACCTTAAAATTAATTTAGGATTTTCCTTTAATGACCTTTGGTTCCAAAAAAGAAAAATAAATTAAGAAAAATTAGTACATTAACCACTTTAAAACTGAACAAATGAAAACGAAATTCTACTTTACGGGGGTAATGCTTTTGGGATTTATTGGAATCAGCCATGCTCAATCCCAAAATCCAGAGTGCACCACCAATCTTTCCATTTATGTAGAACATGCCAAGGTCAAGAATTATGATGCGGCTTATACGCCATGGAAAATGGTTTATGATCAATGTCCAGATCTGAACAGGGCTACTTTTGTCTATGGGGAGAGAATTTTGAATTCCAAGATTGATAAATCCAGTGGCGCTGAAAAGGATGGGTACATTAAAGATCTATTGGCACTCTATGACAATAGCTTGAAATATTTTCCGAAGCAAACAAAATTGGCCGATATGATCATCGACCAGGTCTTGACGAAGTATGAACATAAAATGATTTCCGATGAGGAAATTTATAGCGAGCTCAATAAAGCCTATACCCAGGACAAGGCCAATTTTAGAAACCCAAAAGCACTATACCTGTATTTTTCCAGTTTGGTAGATCTAAATACGGCGGGTAAAAAAGACCTGCAGGAAGTGTTTGATGTTTACGATGATGTTACGGAGAAAATCGAGGAAGAAAACAAGGGGCTTACCGATCAAATTTCCAAATTGTTGCCCAAGGAAGAAGCTAAAACTTTGACCTCTAAAGAAACGAAACAGCTTGCAGCAGCCACTACCAATTCAGAATCTTTTGGTAAAATTGCAGGTAGTATTGATTCTAAACTGGGAGCGCTTGCCGATTGTAGCAACTTAATACCGCTTTACCAGAAAAGTTTTGATGAAAAAAAGAGTGATGTAAGTTGGGTGAAAAGGGCTGTAAATAGAATGTTCGACAAAGAATGTATCGACGACCCCATGTTCAAAAAGCTGTTCGAGGCACAAATGGCCCTCGATCCATCCGCTGCTGGCTGGGTGTATAGTGGTACGCTAAAACAAAAAGCAGGGGATACCAGTAGTGCAGTGGCAGACTTTAACAAAGCCCTGCAATTGGAAACAGACTCCTATAAAAAATCGAACATTGCTTACAAGGTAGCCACTATTTATAGAAATAGCAGCAAATCTTCCTCCAGGTCATATGCCCAAAAAGCGATCGATGCCAATCCTGCAAATGGGAAGGCATATTTGTTGATTGCCAGCCTCTATGCCAGCAGTGCCAACGATTGTGGGAGCACTACTTTCGAGAAACGCGCCATTTACTGGAAAGCAGCTGAAATGGCCAACAGGGCGGGTCGCGTAGATCCATCTGTTAGTTCCTCTGCAAATCAATCATCGGTGAGTTATTTGGCGATGGTACCAACCAAGGAGATGATCTTTACAGAGGGTATGCAGGGCAAAACCATTAGTTTTAGTTGTTGGGTAGGCGGTTCGGTTACCGTACCCAATTTATAGAATGACGAAATTTAAAAGATATATTTTAATGAGCATTGCCATCGTTTTGATGGCAATGCTTTTTTTATCTTGCAAAGACGACTACAAACGAGTAGGGGAGGAAGCGGCACCAAAAATTTATCCCCAGGGAATTGCCGAAAATTTTGTCCTGACCTATACCAAGACCATTAAAGATCTAGAGGGCGATGACGTAGATAGTACCAAAGTGATAGCGGTACTTAGCAGCGCCATTAGTAATAATTTTGACAACCTGGAGTTTCCTTACAAGACATTTCCGAAAGGGTTGCGGGTCGATTTGTTCGACGATAATGGCAACAAGAATATCATCAAAGCCGACTATGGAATTATTTATTCCGCTACCAATGTAATAGATTTGCAAGGGAATGTAGTGTTGGAGACCCAAGATGGAAAATTGTTGGAGGCCCCCCAACTGTATTATGATGAAGAAAATGAATGGATCTTTACCCAGAAAAAATTCAAATTTACCAATCCAGAGGATGGTACGGTCATGGACGGGGAGGGGATGGACTTTAACAAGGATATCAGTAATCTGTACGCGCACAAAGTGTATGGGATAATGACATTAAAAGAGGAAAAAGATGATTAAAATATTACGCTTTACGGAGTATGTTTATTTGCTGGTAGCCCTGTTTTCATTTTATAGGATTTATACAGATTGGAATTTGGATAGGACCAATGCCTATTTATTTGTTTTTTTCGCAATTGTCTCTATTGGGATGTTTCTTTTTAGAAGGAATTATCGCAGAAAATTCGAACGACGTAAACAAGAAAACCCGTAGTAGCTTTGGATACTTCTATTATCATTATTATTACGACCTTATTACTTTCCGCCTTTTTTTCGGGCATGGAAATCGCTTTTATTTCTGCCAACAAAATCCATATTGAGATTGAAAAGAAACAGGCCGGAATTTTGGCAAAAGTTCTGACACGACTTACTAAAAAACCTTCTAAATTTATTGCGACCATGCTCATTGGCAACAATATATGCTTGGTGATCTATGGGTTTTTTATGGGAGATCTTTTGATGAATTGGTTCCAATCCATACAGAACCCTTCGTATCCTTTCATTGAACTGTTACTCAACGATTTCAGCTTGCTCACGCAAACATTGATCTCGACCTTGGTCATTTTGCTGACCGCCGAATTTCTTCCAAAGGTCCTCTTTCAAATATATGCCAATACACTTATGAGCGCCCTGGCGATCCCTGCTTATTTCTTTTACGTCACGTTCTCCATCATTTCAGAATTTGTGATCAAGGTTTCCGATATTATCTTAAAGTTTTTTTTCAAGACAGAAGGTGACGAAGTGCAATTGGTCTTTAGCAAAATTGAACTAGGAGACTATATCAGCGAACAAATGGAGACGGTCGAAAAGGAAGACGTGGTAGATTCGGAAATTCAAATATTCCAAAACGCGCTTGAATTCTCAGAAGTTAAGGCTAGGGAGGTAATGGTGCCAAGAACAGAAATTACTGCCGTTGAACTGCATGAACTGCCAAAAAATCTTACCAAATTATTTACCGAGACTGGTTATTCGAAGATTCTAGTTTACCAAGAGACTATTGATGATATTATTGGTTATGTGCATTCCTATGAACTCTTCAAAAAGCCTAAAACGATTAAAAGCATGCTGATGCCCGTAGAATTCGTCCCTGAGACCATGCTGATTCAGGACATCCTTAATCAACTTACAAAAAAACGAAAAAGTATTGCGGTGGTTTTGGACGAATATGGTGGCACCGCTGGAATCATGACCGTAGAAGACATTATTGAGGAATTATTTGGGGAAATTGAGGATGAACACGATTCTACGGATCTTATTGAAGAACAAATAACACCAAGCACCTATAAGCTTTCCGCGCGGTTGGAAGTAGACTATTTAAACGAAACCTATAAATGGGAGTTGCCTGAAAGTGATGAGTATGAAACTTTAGGCGGATTAGTCGTAAATGAAACTGGAGAGATTCCGGAACAAGATGCCGAGATCAAAATAGGGAACTTCAAATTTACAATCCTAGAGGTTTCCAGCACAAAAATCGATTTGGTATCCCTTGAAATCTGCGAGAAGGATTAATTCTTTACTTTTTTAGGCCAGCCATCACAAATTTTGTACAAGTGTTTTACCCATTGTCGTTTTAAGACTTGCCAAACAATTAATGCCCTCAAGATATGTTAGGCTAATGTAGTTTGATCATTATAGTAAAGGCAGCATGTGGGTGAATTTAGAGGCAAAGACATCCTTCAACCGCCGTGTAATGGCTGATTACTTTTTATTTATTGAAAAGAAAGTGGTAATTTTGCCAACTGATTTTAAATATACCTTACTACTATGGCAATTTTAGAAAATATAAGGAAACGAACTACCATTTTGATCTTGATCATTGGATTGGCCTTATTCGCGTTTGTAATCTCAGGGGTTTTCTCGAGCAATGCGCTCAACGGGGCAAAGAGTGGTTCTGCCATAGCAGAGATAAATGGGGATGAAATTTCGATAGATGAGTTTAGGTCAAAGGTGGAGATTGCCCAACAAAATAATCAACCTGGAGCTTCATCTATGCAAATCGTCAACCAGGTATGGGATCAAGAGCTGCGCAATACTATTTTAGGGCAACAGTTCAAAGATTTAGGCGTATCGATAGAACAAGACCAAATCATTAATTTCTTAAGAACTTCCGGGTACGCCCAAAGTCCCGAATTTCAAAATACCAATGGCCAATTTGATGAATATGTGTTCAGGAATGCCGTTGCAGATTGGAAGGTCAACGACCCTCTTAGGTACGACAGCTGGCTGCAAACAGAAAGGGCCATAATACAATTGGCCAAGGAACAAACCTACTTTAACCTTGTTAAGGCAGGGGTGGGCGCGACCTTAAAAGAAGGCGAATTCGATTATCGATTGGCCAATGGGAAAATGGATTTGAGCTATGTGCGCGTTCCCTATTCCTCTATTCCGGATAGCAGTATCACCGTTACCAAAAGCGAAATCGCTACCTACATAAATAATCATAAAGAGGAATTTAAACAGGAGAAAGCAAGGGATATCCAATTCGTCTATTTTGAGGAGAAACCTTCTGAGGCCGATGTTAAGTTAGTGCAGGACGATGTGCAAAAGTTACTTGATAATTCCGTTGAATACAATGCCCAAACCGACAAAAACGACACTATTGCAGGTTTTAAGACTACCAAAAATGTCGCTGTTTTTCTTGATCGACATTCGGATATTAAATTTGATACCATCTACAAATCGAAAAAACAGTTGCCCCAATTGTTCGCAGATACCCTAATGAACTTAAAGGAAGGTGAGATGTACGGCCCATATCGCGAGGGGAATTATTTTAAGATATCCAAAATGATGGCAAGAAAAGCAAATGGATCTGTAAAGGCCAGCCATATATTGATTGCCTATAAAGGTGCTGAGAGGGCCAATCCCGAGGTTACGCGAACCAAAGAAGAGGCCGAGGCCAAAGCCAAGGAATTATTGTTGGAGGCCAAAAAACCCGCTACTGTTTTTGTAGAATTGGCACGGGACAATTCTGATGGACCATCAGCACAAAATGGTGGGGATCTGGGATATTTTCAAGAAGGGACCATGGTGCCAAAGTTCAACGATTTTGCCTTTGGCAATCCTGTGAATACCATTGGTTTGGTAGAAACCGATTTTGGTTTTCACGTCATCAAGGTAGATGACAAGGAAGATATTGTACAAATTGCCACCTTGGCGAGGGCTGTTGAACCTTCAGAAGAAACCATTAATAAACTATTCACGGATGCGACCAATTTTGAATTGGATGCAATCGCTTCCGATAAAGCCTTTTCGGATTTTGCCAAAGAAAAGGAATATGTGGTGCGACCCGTGAACAAGATCATGGCTATGGATGAAAACCTGCCAGGACTAGGTGCACAACGAAGTATCGTGCAATGGGCGTTCAATAATGAGACCCAAGCTGGGGCGATCAATCGGTTTAACATTAATAACGGCTATGCGGTCGTACAGCTCACAGGAGTATATAAAGAAGGACAAATGAACGTTGAGGATGCCTCTGCCTCGATTCTTCCAAAAATTAGGAAAGAACGCAAAGCCGCAAAAATCATTGCGGCCAATAAGGGAAAATCAATGGAGGCTTTTGCAAAGGATAATCAGATTGCGGTATCTAATGCTTCCTCCCTTACAGTTCAGTCGCCCACAATACCTGGCGCAGGAAGCGAACCTGCCGTGGTTGGTGCCGCCTTCGCCATGAAAGAAGGGGAAACCTCCAATTTGATCGAAGGGAATACAGGGGTGTTCATGTTTACCCTTACCCAAAAGCAAGAACCTGCGAAACTGGACAACTATAGCACGTATGCAAACAGTTTGAAAGCTGCAAGCATCGCCAAGGTGAACACTGCAGTTTTGGAAGCCCTTAAGCAGAAAGCCACAATTGAGGATAACAGAAGCACCTTCTATTAATATTACTCCTCTGGAGTGGGATATAAAATCATTTTTGAAAAGGGTATGACCACGTCATACCCTTTTTCTTTGAAGTAAGCGGCAGTATCGCTTTGACCTGTCGCCAGCACAAAATCACCGCCCCAGGCGCCGAGACTTTTGATAGTACCCTTGAAATCTGGGAACAATGACTCTTTAACTGTAGGCAACTTTAAAACGTTTGAAAGAAGTCTTTCATGCTGGTCCATCAATTTTTCAAAATTGTCCAGCGTTTGGCAGGACAAAACACGTCCGGATATTTCTGAAAGTGCCCCAATAAGCCTGGGACGATCAAATTTTAGATTGCTATATTGGTCAATACCCTCCCTGGTATCTTGCTTTTTGTTTAGGTAAATGAAAAACAGGTTGTTTTTGAATGGGGGATCAAAATTGACTTCGGTTACCTGTGGAATTCTAGCCGCCACGGAATAAAGAATCGGCGAGTTGTGTTGTGCGCAAGCGATATCGTACCCACTTCCTGAAAAAGTGTTCCATAAAAGTTGATAGGCATCAATACCTGCCCACTGCGCAATGTTGTTGATTAGCGTTGAGGACGACCCCAATCCCCAATCTCGGGGAAAATCCATTTTGGAGATTACCTGGAACCCGCGTTCATCGCTAAGAAAAGCGGGATTTAAACTAACGGCCTGGGCCAATATATCTCGTATTCTGCCTTCAATTGTATTTGTGGCATAGACTCCAGCCCCCTGGGCCAAAGAACCGATTTCAATCCCCGTTTCAAACCATACAACAGCATTTTCATCCAAACTTTTCCAAATTATTTGTGGCGTGTTGTTGGATGTTACCTCCAATGATTGTCCGTAACGAGTGGGAATCGCCAAGGAGGTGGCTCCATCGAGTACAGCGTATTCGCCCGTTAAAAGAAGCTTACCGTTGCTGTAAAAATATTTGGTCATCCATTGCTTCTTAAACGATCAAAAGCCTCCACTACCGCATTATGGGAGACAAGATGGTCCGAAAAATGTCGGGCCAGCGTTTTTTTCTCGCCTTCAGTTGCGCCAAGTTGGTTGAGCATGTTCAATAAGTGCATTTTCATATGCCCTTCCTGAATGCCTGTGGTGACCAATGAGCTGATTGCTGCAAAATTTTGTGCCAATCCAGCAACGGCTACAACCTGCATCAATTCTTTGGCCGATGGATTTCCCAGAATTTCAAGGGACCATTTTGCCATGGGATGCAAACTCGTTAAACCTCCAACCGTCCCGAGAGGTAGAGGAACTTCGATCCAAAAAGAGAATACACCATTGGTCAATGATGCATGGGTCAGACTCGAGTAGGCACCGTCCTTAGCGGCATAGGCATGGACGCCCGCTTCAACAGCCCGGAAATCGTTTCCAGTGGCCAACACAACGGCATCAATGCCGTTCATAATTCCCTTGTTGTGGGTTACGGCCCTATGGGGCTCTACCTTGGCAATCATCACCGCACGTACTATTTTTTCAGCAAATTCTTGTGGGGAGAGGTCCTGGTTCACATACAATTCTTTGACCGGACAACTAACTTCTGCCCGAACCAAACAGTTAGGGACATAGTTCGAGAGGATACTCATAACCACCTCTATATTCTTCTCCTCTGCAGAAAAGTCAGGATGGGCCCTTACTTCCAGTTTAAGTGTTTTTGCCAATTGCTCCAGGCACGAATTGATAAAATTGGCACCCATAGCGTCTACCGTCTCGAAGGTACAGTGCAATTGGAAATAATTAGGGAGGTCGGAAGTCTTATCGCGCAATTCGATATGTTTGATGCCACCACCCCTGTGTCGCATCTTATGGGTAATCGATGAAAGAGATAGTAGGAGCCTTTCTTTGGTAGCTGAGAAAAATTTCTTCAGTTCGGCTGTATCTCCTGTGTACATAAAATGAACCTGACCTATTTTTTCCGTGCCTTTAACTTCGGTCTTAAATCCGCCCTTGTCCAACCAATACTTGGCTGCCCGACTAGCAGCTGCTACCACCGAACTTTCTTCAATGGCCATTGGGATGGCATACAACTTGTCATTAATCAGAAAATTAGGGGCAATTCCTAATGGAAGATAATAATTGGTGAGCGTATTCTCAATAAACTCGTCATGTAGTTGCTGCACCTTAGCATCGCTGTTCCAGTAACTTTTTAGGAGGGCTCTGGTCGCTTCGGAATCATCGGTATAGTTTTTTGCGATCCAATCAATCTTATCCTCCTTCTTAAATTTGGAAAACCCTTTAATTGGCTTGGTCATAGAAATTAGGTTTCAAGGGATAAAGATAATGATAAAGGTGCGAAGGAAGGGAATAGGTACCATCGTCTAAAACTTCTTCGTTTTTATAGGTAAATTATAGTTTTTCGTAAAATTATCACTAAACTTGACGGAATTAATAAAATTTTCACCCCCATGCTCCGAATATCCTTATTGCTACTCCTTCTATTAGGAGCATTTTTGTCGAGCAACGCACAGCAAAAAAAGATTACAGTCGAGGAAATTTATAAGAACACTTTTCAAACCAGGGGATTGGATGCCCTTCGCTCCTCAAAAGATGGTAAACACTACACCATTTTAAATCAAGACAAAGTCGCAAAAACCACTTCTATAGACAAGTACGACTATAAGACACAAATGAAGGTCGAAACCATCGTTTCTTCACTAGATCTTTCGAACGTAGATAATTTCAGTGCCTATCAATTTAGTGATGACGAATCTAAACTAGTGCTTGCCACGGCGGTGGAACCCATTTATCGGAGATCCAGCTCGGGCATTTTTTACGTGTATGAAATTGCCAGTAAGAAATTGATAAAAATATCCGATTCAAAGATCCAAGAACCAACCATCTCACCAGATGGAAAGCAGGTGGCCTATGTCGCCGAAAATAATATCTATCTCTTTAATATAGGCGATAACACTACAAAAATGATTACTGTTGATGGCGAAAAGAACAAAATCATCAACGGGGTTACCGATTGGGTTTATGAAGAGGAATTTGCATTTGTCCGCGCATTTGAATGGAATTCTGATGGATCCAATATTGCCTTTTTGCGCTTTGATGAGACCAAGGTTCCTGAATTTTCAATGGATGTATATGGCACGGAACTTTATCCAAAACCCCATGTTTTTAAATATCCAAAAGCTGGTGAGGCCAACGCGATTGTTAGCCTGCATATCTATAATTTAAAATCGGGTAATATTACAAAAGTAGATTTGGGGGATACCTATTACATACCGCGAATCAAATGGATGAACAATCCTAAAAAGTTGGGCGTACAAACCATTAACCGGCACCAGAACACTTTAAAACTTTACACAGTTGATACCAATGCTAATAGCGTTGAGCTATTGATGGAAGAAAAAGACAAAGCCTACATCGATATAACCGATAATCTCACCTTTTTAAAAGATGATAGTTATATCTGGACCAGCGAACAGGATGGCTACAACCACATTTATCACTACAATTCCCAGGGGAAATTAATGAACCAGATTACCAAAGGCCCATGGGAGGTTACCTCTTATTACGGCTACGATCAAAACCAGGACCGCGTATACTACCAATCCACGGAAAACGGTTCGATCAACAGGGGGGTCTATAGCATAAAAAGTAATGGCAAGGATAAAAAATCCCTAGCGGTTGAAGAGGGAACCAATGCCGCTGATTTTAATGCCAATTTCACGTATTTTATTTGTTCTGATTCAAGTGCGGTGAGCCCTACTAGATATACGCTTCATAAGGCTTTGTCCGGTAAAAAGATAAAGGATATTAAGGACAATTCGGACCTGTTGGCAAAATTGGAGGCTTATCAATTAAGTCCGAAAGAGTTTTCAACGATCAACATCAACGGCAACGACTTGAATATGTACATGATCAAGCCCAAAGATTTTGATGCCTCAAAAAAATATCCCCTTTTAATGTACCAATATAGCGGTCCAGGTTCACAAAATGTTTCCAATAGTTGGATGGGCGCCAAAGACTACTGGCATCAATTATTGGTTTCTGAGGGATATATAGTGGCCTGTGTGGATGGGCGGGGAACCGGTTTTAAAGGGAGTGATTTTAAAAAGGCAACCTATTTGAACTTGGTAAAATATGAGACTGAAGACCAAATTGCTGCCGCAAAAAAGTTGAGCGAGCTGCCCTTTATTGATGAAAAACGCACGGGTATTTGGGGCTGGAGTTTTGGAGGTCACATGGCCAGCAATTGCATTCTCAAGGGAAATGATGTTTTTGAAACGGCAATTGCAGTGGCACCAGTGACCAGTTGGCGCTTTTATGATACCATTTACACCGAGCGATATATGCGTACCCCACAGGAAAATGCTAGCGGCTATGATGATAATTCACCCCTAAACTATCCCGAATTGCTAAAGGGCAAATTTCTATTGATCCATGGCTCCGGGGACGATAATGTGCATGTTCAGAATAGCATGCGCATGATCGAAGCTTTGGTCCAGGCCAACAAGCAGTTCGATTGGGCCATATATCCAGATAAAAATCACCGTATCTCCGGGGGCAATACGAGTATCCAACTATTTACTAAAATGACGAATTTCATCAAGGCTAACTTATAATAAACCAAAAGACCATGGCACAAGCGGCAGAACAGAAACAAATTTTAGGACATCCACGCGGTTTGTTTTATTTATTTTTTGCAGAATTATGGGAGCGATTTAGTTTCTATGGTATGAGGGCGTTACTCACGCTTTACATGATCAACGTTATTTTTGAAGCGTTGGTCGAACGTGATTTTGCCACTGCGGCCGTCTATTCCTCCTATGGTTCATTGGTGTACGCCTCAACCGTGATCGGGGGCAGGATCTCGGATCAGATCTTGGGAATGCGAAAATCTATTTTTCTAGGAGGAACTTTAATGGCGCTTGGTCATTTTGCGTTGGCGATACAGAACAACACCGCTTTCTTTTTGGCCCTTTCGTTGATTATTGTGGGCAATGGATTTTTCAAGCCCAACATTTCGACCTTTGTGGGTACACTTTATGAGCATGGAGACCCGAAAAAAGACTCTGGCTTTACCATCTTCTACATGGGCATCAATATAGGTGGATGGGTGGCCCCGCTACTTTGCGGTTATTTGGCCGCTAAATATGGATGGCATTATGGCTTTGGTTTGGCAGGGATCGGGATGTTGACCGGACTTTTGTTTTTTTGGAGTGGTATTAGGAAGAATGTCTTTGGCGATAGGGGCTTACCACCCAATGATCAAGTATTGGGCAAAAAGGTACTAGGGATCAAGCAGGGAATATTGGTCCCCATTTTAGCGGTGCTTTCCGCGCCGTTGATCGCTTATTTGTTATCATCGTACAAAGCCCTAGGCGAGGTAGGTACTTTTTTTGAAGATCAAAATATTGTCAATATCATCTTCAAATTAATCGGTGTAAGCATCTTGATCTATCTCGGTTATATCATGTACAAAGCAACTTTGGAAGAACGCAAAAAATTGTTCGTGGCCGTGTTGATCACTTTTTTTATGACCATTTTTTGGGGATTTCATGAACTGTCGGGAAGTGTGATCACACTTTTTGCTGCTAGAAATGTGGATCTTTCATCCATCATGTCTGCGGCCCAGACGAATTCCCTAAACTCTATGTTTATTATTATCCTGGCGATCCCGATCTCTTTGATGTGGACTTACTTGAGCAAGCGAAAATGGAATCCAAGAACGCCCTATAAGTTTGGTCTTGGCCTTGTTTTTGCCGGCATCAGTTTTTATGTTTTGGCCCTGAGTGGCGCAAGTGCAGACGAAAACGGACTGGTTCCCTTTGCCTATTTACTTTTGATGTATTTTCTTTTGTCCGTGGGAGAATTGTTCATGTCGCCTGTTGGATTATCCAAGATTACCGATCTTTCGCCCAAACGGATCGTTGCTTTTATGATGGGGGTTTGGTTCCTATCATCGGCCTTTGCCTTTCAGGTAGTTGGTTTTATCGGAAAACAGTTGGCCATTGAAAGTGATGATAAAAATGTTGGGGGCTTCGAGACTTTGAATGTCTACACTGGTGGATTTGATCTGATTGCGAAATATGCGCTCGGTGCCGGCGTGTTGGTGCTTATCGTATCACCGTTTATCAAAAAACTAATGGGAAAGGTGCATTAATCCATGTTTATGAAATAATAAGCGCCCTGTTCCCCAGTATAGTGGAAAGGGAGTTTTTTGGTGAGACAGGTTTTCGCCCATCGTTTGACAAATGATCGATAGTTGCTTCCATCTGCAATAATAACATTGGGTTTCAGCGAATCGATGAGACGTTCCAAATTTAATCTGGGGGAATCGGTCAGCAATACATAATTCGTTGTCGCTTGTATCGCTGGATAAATGCACAGGCTATCTACCACCAACATCTTTTTCTCCGCCACTAGAAAGCTATTTTGCATGGGAAGGTATGTGGTGTTCCCGATTCGTTTGGCCATTTGGTAATCGTTGACTATTGGTTCCACTTTCTGCGGATGGGGGGTCAAAACAGTTAGATCATTCCCTTGTTGCCACAAGAATGCGGTATTTCTAGTTTGATGCACTAAACATAGTATTTCCACTTGTTTGGCTTGATAAGAAACCATAATTAAATATAATTGAAAGCCGATGATGGCCAATAAGAAGCTCATGGTACGGTTGAAGGTTGCCTTAGAAAAAACCAGTATCATGGTGATGATTATCAAATAGGAAAGTATCAATTGGGGTCCATCAAAAGAAATGTTCTTAAAAACGAAGGCTTCCTGGTCTGCTACCCACCCAATGACGGTATTCATGGAACCAATTAAATGATCATAGCGTTGGGCCAGGAACGGAGGAAGTACATTTAAAAGCGAAAGCATTATCACTAGGATGCCCAAGCCCAAGACCAATCCCAAAAAGGGCAGCACCAATAGGTTCGTAATAAAGAAAAGTCCTGGAAATTGATGAAAGTAGAACAAACTGATGGGCAGGACCCCTAACTGGGCTGCCACGCTAACCGAAAGTAATTGCCAACTTTTTCGTAGCAACCAATTTTTAGGGTACCAGCATTTTTGTAACAAGGGATATATCCAAATGATGGCAAAAACCGCAGCATAGCTCATTTGAAATCCAACTTGGAACAACAGGTTGGCATCAAATACCAGCAATATAAAAAACATGCTCAAGGCCAAAATATTAAATGTATTGCTGGGACGATTCAAATACAGGGCATAGGCCACAAAGCTGAACATGGTAACCGCACGGACCACAGAGGCCGACAAGCCTGCCAAAATGGCGAACCCCCATAATAACAAGACAATGACTACAAGTTTAATGGTTTTGCCCTTTGGCAATCTTTCTAGTGGATTTAATAAAAATTCCAAAAGCAGCAGAAGAATACCGATGTGTAATCCGGAAACTGCCAAAATATGTACCGCCCCGGCGTTTTTATAATCATTGTACGTATCGTCCGAAATATCATGGCGCTGACCGAGGAGCAAGGCTTGGATAATTCCGAGTTCCTCCGTTCCGAAGTTGGCGGCTTTTAGGGTTGTCACTATTTTTTTTCGGATCACTGCCGCTACGCCGAACAGCGTTGGAGACGACCTGGATAGCACATAATGGTTGTTAGGGCCAAGTCTTATTTGGTGGTTTACTCCAAGTCCGGACATATACTGGTTGAAGTCGAACTGATATGGATTAAGGGGCTTGGCAATATTGGCTATATCGGAATAAACCATTAGTTCATCATCGACCTCAAGGGAACGGCCCATAGAATCGACCGGCCGAATGATTAAAATTTTGCCAGTTGCGTTTTTGTGGTCTAGCGACTGTAGGCTTGCAATATATCGGTCGGAATATGCCGAAGGTTTCAAAACCTCCCGTATTTTTAGGTGCCAGCTATGGTTTCCCTTCGAGATTTGATGGGTGTAATCTGAGCGAAAATTTTCGGGCTGTGACAACGACATTGAAAAGGCGCCGATGCACAGGGCCGACATGCAGGTCAAAATTCCAAAACGAGTAGAAGATGTTGTCCGGTCCTTATGGAACAAATAGCCAAGAAGTGATAAAGAGAGCAAAGTAAAAACCATCGAAATGGGAATGCCGGGGTCTATAATTTTTCCAAGGAGTATCCCTAATACCAAATAGATAGTAAGTTTAATCGGGATAAATCGCAATAACCCCATTACAGTACCCTTGCGGCCTTTACAAAGGCGTAGTTCCAATAGCCTTCCCTGAGTGAGGAAACAATGACCCCACGGGAAGTTGAGGCATGAATAAATTTAATTTCATCATCATCGACTTCAACCACCAAACCAACATGATTGATCCTTTTCCCCCGTTTGCTGGTCCTAAAAAATAGAAGATCGCCCTTGCTCACATTTTTAATATTGATCCGCTTTCCTTCTTCTGCCATTTGGTAGGATATTCTGGGTAAGGGTACGTTGTTTTCTCCGAAGGCTACGTAAAGAAGACCGGAGCAATCCATGCCCTTATTCGTGGTTCCCCCAAATTTATACCTTACCCCTGAAAACTGCAATGCAGTATTGATTATATCTTGTGCCTTTGAAACTTCTTCAATAGGAGATGGGTTATCTTCGTAGGTTTCTTCCGGTTCCACAGTGGGCGAAGGAGAGGATGCAACAGTAATTTTTCGAGTGTTGGAATAGGTGGTCTTCTTTTTCACGGCACCACAGCCAATAACCATAAGCGTTACAAAAAAAGCGAGCATCTTGCGCATATACCTTGGTATGTTGCCTAATGGTTAGCATGGCATTGGTCCTCAAAATTAAAGAAATAATTTTAATACGCCTATACAATATAGGCTGGCAGGGTCATAAGCCCGCAATGATTAACTCGGCAGTTTTGTCACTGGCCCCCGTACCTCCTAGCTTTTGGGCGAGTTCCCCATAAGAAGCCAATTGTTGGGTTCGGTATGCTCCCGCCAATATTTTTGAAAGCTCAGATTTTATATTTTTAGTGTTCAAGTCGTTTTGCACAAGTTCTTTTACGACTTCCTTGCCCATGATCAGATTTACCAATGAAATGTAGTCGAGGGTGATAATTCTTTTTGCAATTTGATAGGAGATCCAATTCGCACGATAGCAGACCACTTGGGGTACTTTTAAAAGAGCGGTTTCTAAGGTGGCCGTTCCGCTTGTAACCAATGCGGCATGTGAATGGCTAAGCAAATCATAGGTCTTGTTCGAGACAAAACCCACATTGGGATTGTCCAAGAAAGGGGTATAGAAACCACGGTCCAAACTCGGTGCACCTGCAATCACAAATTCGTAATTTGGAAAATCCACGGCGACCGACAACATAAGCCGCAGCATTTTTTCAACTTCCTGCTTACGGCTTCCCGGTAACACTGCTATTATTGGTTTTTCGCAATCCAGGTGGTTTGCTTCCCTGAATTCCTGCTTCCCTATGTGTATCCTGTTTGCAAGGGCATCGATCAGTGGATGACCCACAAAATTTACCGGAAAGTTGTGCTTTTCGCCGTAAAATTCCTTTTCAAATGGGAGAATTACGAACATCGCATCAATATCGCGTTTTATTTTTTCGATCCGCTTTTCCCTTGAGGCCCAAATTTGGGGCGAAATGTAATAATTGGTGCGAAAACCGTGTATTTTGGCCCATTTGGCGATGCGAAGGTTGAAACCCGAAAAATCTATAAAAACCACCACGTCTGGTTCAAAATCTTTAATATCCGCTTTACAAAACCTTATATTCTTAACTATGGTGTTGAGATTGAACAGCACCTCCAAAAAACCCATAAAGGCCATTTCTTGGTAATGTTTGGCCAATTGGCCTCCGGCCTGTTGCATGAGATCTCCCCCCCAACATCGGATATCGGCCTCCATATCTTTGGCCTTGATTGCCCTGATAAGGTTTGATCCATGGAGATCTCCCGATGCTTCTCCAGCTATTATGTAATATTTCATAAATTTAAAATTCCGGGCGCCAAATGACAATATCCGCGGTTTTTTTGCAATTCTGAATCACCCCTACCTTTTACCTAAAATTAAAATACCTTATAGTACAGAATCAGCAAGGCCGTGAGCAAAGTAGCGATCAAGACCCCTTTGGCCCTTTGATCTCTTTTGATCTTCAAAAACGCAAAAAATGCGATTAGGTTCAAGATGGCTCCCAAAGCCAAAAGACTACCGACGTGCCCTTGTTGCACTGCCGCTTCAAAGGTTTCCAAGATGCCGAACTTCGAAAATAACAAAATGTATAAAAGTGTCCCCAGAGCGTTGGCAATAATGCCTACCATGAACCCAATAATGATTTCCTTCCTATTCATTTAAATCCCAAGAATTAATTTGCTGTATACTGTGGTGTGCCGTAAGATCGAATTGGGTCGGTACGACCGAAATATAACCGTTTTCCAATGCCCATTCATCGGTGTCCTCTCCTTTGTCCAATAACTCAAATTCACCGGTCAGCCAATAATACTCCTTACCTGTTGGACTGGTACGTTTATCAAATTTTTCCTTCCAATTGGCCCTCGCCTGCCTGCATATTTTGATGCCTTTGATGTGGCGCTTTTCTAGTTTGGGGATGTTGGTATTGAGCACCACTCCTTGCGGAATTCCATTTTTGATCGCCTCCCGAACAATTTTTTGAATAAAATCTTTTGCTTGTTCAAAATCGGCCTTCCAGCTATAGTCACATAATGAGAATCCGATAGCGGGAATACCTTCGATACCTGCTTCGATTGCAGCACTCATGGTGCCTGAATAGATAACATTGATCGAGGAGTTGGAGCCATGGTTAATACCGCTAATGCAAATGTCCGGCCGCCGGGCCAAAAGCTCTTGAAGCCCTAATTTTACGCAATCTGCGGGCGTTCCGCTGCAATTATACTCGACCTTGGCCCCGTCGGCCATATTCACGGTAATTTTTTTTGAAAACAGGGTATTGTCCAGTGTAATGGCATGTCCCATGCCTGATTGTGGACTGTCTGGAGCGACCACGACCACCTCTCCAATTTCACTCATAAATCGCACTAGTGCGCGAAGGCCGGGAGCTGTAATTCCGTCATCATTGGTGACCAATATCAAAGGTTTTCCCACGCCGCATAATTTACTGGGCAAAAATACGTTTTTAAATAGGAAATGACCTTTTCAACCTTTAACAAAAAAATAATACCTGCCGCTAAAGATGGCATGGTTTTTTCTGTATATTAGGGAATTGGTTTGGCTTAATACGCTCTGGGCCTATTAAAACAGGGGCTTTGTTTAAAATATAAATGGATGAAAAGGAATCTGTTCTATGCTTTATTTGTGATGCTCATTGCGGTGGCGTCATGTAGTTTTACAAACAAGTCATCTGAGAAATTCGTAAATGACGACAAGGACAAACTCTTGTTGGATCTCATTACATATGTAATAGAAAAAGGGCATTATGAACCAAAAGTGATCAACGATGATTTTTCGGTAAGTGTTTTCGAAGATTTTATCGATGTGATCGATCCTACCAAACGTTATTTTCTAGCGTCGGACATCAAGGATTTCGAACAGTACAAATTCCAAATAGACGACCAGATCAAGAATACCGATATAACATTCTTTAATGTCGTATATGAGCGTTTATTGCAAAGAATGGCCGATGCAAAGAAAATCTACAAGGAGGTCCTTGCACAACCATTCGACTACAACGAGGACGAATCCATAGATATCAAATATGAAGATATGCCATTTGCCAATTCCAAGAAGGAACTGAAGGAAAGATGGAGAAAACAGCTTAAATATGCAACATTGGGGACCTATGATTCGAAATTGACCATGAATCAAGGGCAATCAAAAGTTTCCAAAGATGTGACCAACGAAGAGGTGGTCACTGATATTGAGGACATTACGGGGAATGCTGCCAGCGCTGTTCCGCTTTCCAAAGAAGAATCGGAAATGACCTCTAGGGAATCTACTGAGAAAACCTTAGACGAATTTTTTGATTTTGTTGACGATTTGCAACGAAAAGATTGGTTTGTGCAATATATCAATACCATCGTTGATGAGTTCGATCCACATACTTTTTATTTTGCTCCTGAGGAAAAGGAAAAATTTGATACCAGCATGTCGGGCAAATTCGAAGGAATTGGTGCCCGTTTGCAGAAAAAACCAGAAGGCGCAAAAATAGTTGAGATCATCTCGGGCGGACCGGTTTGGCGCGACCAAAGGCTTGAAGTTGGAGATGAGATCATCAAAGTTGGCCAAAAAGGCGAGGCGCCAATTGATATTGTGGGCATGCGTTTGGATGATGCGATCAAATTGATAAAAGGACCGGAAGGTACCGTTGTTGATCTAACTGTTAGAAAGGTCGATGGCTCACTGGAAATTATATCATTGACCCGTGATATCGTGGAGTTGGAAGAATCATTTGCCAAATCGGCGAATATAATCAAGGAAAACCAAAAGTTTGGTCTGATAAATCTTCCTAAATTTTATGTAGATTTTGATGATTACAGCGAACGCAATGCCGCCACCGATGTAGCGAAGGAAGTGGAGCGCCTTAGACAAGAAGGGGCAGAGGGCCTTATATTGGATCTTAGGGACAATGGTGGAGGTTCTTTAAAGACCGTGGTAGAAATGGCGGGACTCTTTATTAAGGACGGGCCTATCGTGCAGGTGCAGTCTTCCGGAAAGAAAAAAGAAGTTTATGACGATAAAGACGAACGTGTACAATGGGATGGGCCATTGGTTATCTTGGTAAATGAGCTTTCCGCATCTGCTTCTGAAATATTAGCCGCTGCAATGCAGGACTATAAAAGAGCCGTAATCATTGGAAGCAGACAAACTTTTGGAAAAGGAACCGTACAAAATGTGATTCCTTTAGACAATATAGTTCGGAGTAACGAGCATGGCGACCTGGGCGCCATTAAATTGACAACACAAAAATTTTATAGGATCAATGGTGGCTCTACCCAACTGGAGGGTGTTAAGAGCGACGTGGTCGTGCCGGATAAGTACAGTTATATCGATTTAGGGGAACGAGATCAATCGAATCCTCTGAAGTGGGATAAAATTTCCCCAGCAGATTATGAATTGTGGGATGGGTACATCGATTATGAACAAACCGTGGCCAGCAGCAATAAGCGGATGGCCAGCAATCCCCAGATTGCCCTGATCGAGGAGAATGCCAAATGGTTGAAGTCGGAACAAGACGAATCTGTGATTTCCTTGAATTATGAGGTTTATAAAAATGAGGAAGGTAAAGACAAAGAAAAATCCAACTATTTCAAGAAGCTATCGGACTATGATTCCAAATTAACCTTTACCTCCCTGAAATATGAGGAAGAATTGTTTACCAAGGATTCTGTCTTGAGGGAAAAAAGGAATCGATGGCACCAAAACTTAGCCAAGGACGTATATGTTGAGGAAGCTGTAAATGTGCTACAAGACCTTAAGATAAACAATATCAAACAAGCCAAATTGGCAAGTGTAAAAGGCTAGTCTTAAGTATAATTGAATAGCGTATATAACCCCTGATTGTTTCGATCAGGGGTTTGTTTTTTTTGACGGGAATAAACGGGATTCAAGTTGAAACCCCTTTCAGTTTATCGGCGTGCATCTTCCGCAATTTCCCCAATTTAGGACTTATAACCGCATTGCAATAACCCTGTGTGGAATTGTTCCTATAATAGTTTTGATGGTATTCTTCTGCCTCATAAAAGGTACCCAACAGACTTAACTCCGTGACGATAGGGCGTTCATAAAAGGATTTCAATTCAATCATAAGGCCCTCTGCAATCTCTTTTTGTTGTTCATTATGGTAAAATATTACGGAACGATACTGTGTGCCAACATCTGCCCCTTGCCGATTTCGAGTGGTAGGATCATGACTGGTCATAAAGATGAGAAGTATATCTTTATAGGTAATAAGATCGCTATCAAAGGTTACCTGAACCACCTCTGCATGGCCAGTTAAACCCGAGCATACTTCCTTATAAGTGGGCCTCCCAGGTGCATTTCCCCCGGTGTAACCTGATATTACGTTTATGACCCCCCTTACTTCCTGCAATACGGCTTCTACACACCAAAAACATCCGCCACCAATTGTGGCTATTTCTATCTTTTTATGATCCATTTGCTTGCCTTTACTTTTTGGATGATATAATTTTTTCTAAATTCTTTTGAAGTTGCATTGAAGCCGAATTGATACAGTAACGCAATCCACTAGGCTCTGGTCCATCTGGGAAAACATGTCCCAAATGTGCATCACAGGTATTGCACATTACTTCAACGCGAACCATACCGAAAGCATTATCTTTATCGTATTTAATGGCATTTTCCTTAATGGGCTGGGTAAAACTTGGCCATCCCGTGCCAGATTCAAACTTTATTGTTGAATCAAATAGTGGGGAATTGCAGCAGATACAATTGTATTTACCAGCTTCGTGGCTACTACAAAACGCCCCTGTATGTGGTGCTTCGGTACCTTTGTGACGGGTGACCTTAAACTGTTCTGGTGTTAAGATGTCATTCCATTCTGCTTCAGACTTTTCGACCCTTTGATCTGGTTTGGGATTTCCCTTGACACTAAAATTTATGATATCTTTCCAGGTTAACATAATATTTATTTCGATTTTTTATGCAAGTTACATATTAGATATTGAACCGCTAGTGCGTAATTGGTCGTATTTTTTTCGGAATACCTACAGCATAATTTCCCTAAAGATCCTCTCAAAATAAGTAAATTTGAAAAATGTTACGATCAAATTCCCCCCGAAAAAATAAGGTGATATATATGCTCCTTACCTTATTCTGCGTTATCGCCTACTGGGCCTTCGAGAATTTTTACACTCCCGACACCTACGGAACGGCACCAGGAGATGGGGCAAAAACCGAAATACCCGCTTATCTTCTTCCTAGTTCTACAACAAGTGCTATCGTTTCACACGAACATTATATGCTTTCGTACAGCGAACGATACGAACAAGCCGAATGGGTAGCGTATCTTTTGAAAAAGAGTCATTTAACGCAAGACCACCGTAAAAGGCCCTATTTTGTAGAAGACCCCTATGTGAAGACCAAATCCGCCGATTGGCGCAACTATCGCGGTTCGGGATATGACAGAGGGCACCTTTGTCCGGCCGGTGACCGTAGGTTTTCCAAACAGGCTTATAACGAGACTTTTTACACCAGTAACATTAGTCCAATGGACAAGCGATTCAATGCGGGAGTGTGGAACCGATTGGAAATCCAAGTTCGCCAGTGGGCCAAGAAATATGGTGAAATTTTTGTAGTCACAGGAGGCGTCTTGGAAAAGGGACTTATGAAGATTGGGGAGGAGGATGTTAATGTACCCAGATTTTATTTTAAAATAGTTGCCATGGGTCCAGAGAGCGATCTGAAAACCATTGCCTTTATTATACCGGCAAATGAGACCCAAAAACCATTAAATCAATTCACGGTAACGGTGGATAGCATTGAAATACTTACGGGAATAAATTTCTTTGAGGCCTTACCCAATGCTGTAGAAATGAGGCTGGAAAGTGAGGTTGATGTCTCAGATTGGAAATTTTGATGTCCTAAATTTTTGGACTAAGACAATATCAATTGTTCAATTTACCTAAACTTAAATCCATGTATATTACATGCTCTCTTTCAATCGGTTCGAATCCAGTTTTAGGAATATAAACAATAAGGCCGTAAAAAATAGCAGTCCTGAACCACCATAACTAAAGAACGGCAATGGAATGCCAATCGTGGGGAGAATGCCAATGACCATGCCTATGTTTATAAAATAATGGACCAGTAATATAGAGATAACGCCATAGCCGTACATTCGACTAAAGGCATTTTTCTGTCTTTCGGCCAAGTGTACCAGTCTCAGGAGCAAAAAGGTAAACAATAGCACAACGCAGGCTGTCCCGATAAAACCCCATTCCTCACCTACTGTACTAAAAATATAATCGGTATGTTGTTCGGGTACGAAGTCACCTTTGGTACGGGTTCCCTCTAAATACCCCTTGCCAAAAAATCCTCCAGATTGTATTGCTTTTTCAGATTGATAAGTATTGTATCCGATTGTCTTGCTAATCTGCTCCAATTTATCTGGGTCTTTCTCCAATCGTAGCCACAGATTAAAACGATCTCTATGTCGCTGTTCAAATACATTGTTGAAAACAAAGTTCACGGATAAGGAAAATAGAATGGTGATGACCGCCATTGTTAACAACGGCATTACGGGGACTTTAAAAGTTTTCTTCCTTAACAATAAAAAGAGCAATACCAAAAGTCCAATAGCTATGGCGATCCAAAGCGTCCCAAACATTAGGGTGGTTACAAAAATTAGAACGAGCAAAAATCCAATACCAAGATAATAGAGGGGAAGGCCCTCCCTAAAGATGACAAATGTAAGGGCGAAAAAAACCAAGGCGCTCCCTGGATCTGGCTGGGGAACTATAAGCAACACTGGGATGAGAATGATCAAAAACGCATATAACTGATCTTTTCTTTTTTTAATATCGGTCTGGATATCGCTTAAATACTTAGCCAGCGCCAGTGCAGTAGCCATTTTTGCCAATTCGGAGGGCTGAAGGTTAAAAAAGCCGAGATCATACCAAGAGGTTGCGCCGGCAATGGTCTTTCCAAAGACAAAGAGGCCAAGTAATAATGCCATGGAAATCATATACAACAGGCTCGAAAAGCGCTCAAAAAAACTAGCATCCATGGCCAAAATTATCAAAATACCAATAAGGCTTGTCCCAATAAAAAAAAGTTGTTTCCCATGAAGGGCGGATAAATTGAAGATCGAAGGTTCGGCTTCTGTAAATGTGCTGGAATAAATGTTTAACCACCCAATTGACACCAATAGCAAGTATATAAGTACTGATAGCCAATCTATGCGCCTAAGGACACTTCTACCAGACATGCTCGTTTATCTTAAACTCTTCACCACTATACGGTTTTGCGTATTCGTGTTCAAGCGTTTTTTCCAACATTCGCTTCTCCAAATCTGTTCGGGTAATTTCGCGCTTTAGGTATTTTTCGATCATTAATGAGGCAATATGACCAGCATATCTGGCTCCGTAATAACCGTTTTCAATATATACCGCTATGGCAATTTTTGGATTGTCAACCGGAGCAAAAGCAATAAATACAGAGTTATCGGTCAGCTGGGTTTTAACGCCATTGATGTTCATATAGTTTTCAACCGTACCCGTTTTTCCAGCTATTTCAATGTCGGGAATTTGAACCCATCTACCGGTACCATATTTGTATACATCGGCCATTCCCTGCACCACGGGTTCAAAATGCCTTTTATCTATGGTGGTCTTTATGGGCTCGATAAAAGCAGGATTTGTAATTTCCTTGCCATCTATTTTTTTTAGTACATGCGGTATAAAATAATGCCCCCTGTTTGCAATGGCAGCGGTCATGTTGGCAAGTTGCAAGGGTGTAGCGGCTATTTCGCCCTGTCCAATCGCATTAGATATCACAGTCGATGAAGACCATCTGTTCTCGCCATACCACCTATCGTAGAGTTTTTTGGACGGGACAAGACCAGGCCTTCCCGTATATAGATCCGAACCCAAATAGCCCCCCAAACCAAAACTTTTAATATGTTTTTCCCAGACATCCTGGGCTTCATCCGAATTTGAAAATTTTTCATATATTTTTCTAAATACACCGGCAAAATAGGCGTTACAAGATTTATAAATGCCCACGTTTAAATTACGTGTTCCACCTCCACAATGACAGCCACGTTTTGTTCGGCCAACATAAAAGCCATGATAACAGGTAAAGGTAGTTTCAGGGGTAATCACACCTTCCTGTAATGCCACCAGTGCATTTAAAGTTTTAAAAGGTGAGCCAGGCTCTTTTTCGAATGATACCGATCGGTCAAATAATGGTTTGGATATGGTGTCATAATACAACTTGCTATAATTTTCCGAACGTTCCCTTCCTACCATTAAGGCGGGGTCATAGGTCGGTCCAGATATCATTGACAAAATTTCGCCGGATCCTGGCTCAATAGCGACAATGCCGCCATGTTTTCCATGCATCAATAATTCCCCATATTCTTGTAGATCTTTGTCAATCGTAATATGTATTTCTTTGCCTTGCTCGGGAAGCGTGTCCATGACACCTTCTTTATACGGACCAAGATCCCTATTAAAACGATCCTTTTGAATGTACTGCACCCCTTTTCTACCTCTAAGAATGTCCTCATATACCTTTTCAACACCAGAACGCCCCGTTAATTCTCCTTGTACGTAATACTTGTTCTTGGCTAGATCCCATTCGTTCACTTCACTTATGTAACCCAGCACGTTGGCACCACTTTTTGTGTCATAATATCGCAAAGATCTTTTTTGAATATAAAAGCCTTGGTAATGCCGCATTTTTTCCTGCAACCTGGCATAGTCCTCTTTGGAAAGTTGCGGTACCAGTACCGATGGCAACCTTGGGGAGTATACCCTTGCTTTTAGCAGGATTTTGCTGAATTTTTCTTTATCGATACCCAAGAGTTTGCAAAATTCCAGAGTGTCTAAGGCCTTAACTTCCCTAGGGATAACCATCACGTCGTAGGCTGGGTCGTTGCCCACCAATAATTTACCGCTCCTATCGTAGATATAGCCTCGTTCGGGGTAATCATATACCGCTTTGATGGCGGGGTCTTCCATTAACTGATCTGGAGAAAAGCTGAAAATTTGCAAATAACTGAGCCTACCGAGAAAAGTTATCCCGATGATAATGATAATTGATGAGAGTAAAATCTTCTTCATTCCTTATGCGTACTAAAAAGTGAGCTAAACAGCAAACACAACAACATAGTGGCAGAACCAATGGTAAGTACCTTCTTAATAATGATCAATACATTCGAAAGGCTAAATATTTCTAAGGTAAAGAAAACCAAGTGGTGCGCTATTATTAATAACGCTAAAAATGTAATTTGTTGTGCCCTGGTGCTGCTTGAAATCCTAAAACTTTGGAATTCGATATTTACCCCGAATACAAATCGCATGATTGCCGGTCTTAGGTAAGCGATGGTCACGGTGGAAGCGGCATGGATTGCCATTGTATCAGAAAACAAATCGATGGTCAATCCAAGAAGAAAGCTTAGCGCGATAAAAGCGGCCCGGTTCTCTTTGATGGGAAACCAATATAAGAAGAGAATATACACCATCGGATTGATAAATCCAAAAAAGTTCAAATGGTTAAAAACCAATACTTGCACTAAAATGAGCAGCACAAATCGGATCGTATTTATAAAATAACTATTATTCATTCGGGTTTTTGGATTCCAATTCCATTATTTCTTTTCTGTTAAGGTTGTTCACGATATATACGTTTTTGATGTTGGCCATATCATTGAACAGGGCAATATCTATGAGATAGAAACTGTTTGAAGTATCTAAATCATATTTTTGGATGGTCCCAATTGGTATATTCTCTGGAAAAATACTGCTCATGGCCCCAGTTACAATAGTATCCCCGATGGTTAATGGTACCATCCTTGGAATATCGATCAGTTGTACAATATTATAGTCTTTGGTATCCCAAACGAGGGAACCAAAATGGTTCGAATTCTTAATCTTGGCATTGATACTCGAATTTTCATTCAAAATACTTTGCACGGTAGCGTAGCGCCCAGAGATGTTTTCGATGATACCCAAAATTCCTTCACCCGTTACGACACCCATATCAGGCAATAAGCTGTCTTTCGATCCCTTGTTAATGGTGATATAATTTCTGGATTTCGAAAAACTGTTATTGATTACTTGTGCTGTTGTAACAACATAGCTGGGTTCAACAGTAGCAAGACCCATTGAATCTGTGTTGTCCCTGTTGAAAACCAATGTTCGCAATCGCTGGTTCTCGGCTACCAACTTTTTATTCTCTTCCTTCAGGTCAAAATAGGAGGTAATGCTGTGCGATTTGGCATATATATTTCCGCTTATCCAATTGGCGGAGTTAAAAAAACGGGACTGGTGATAAGAGTGGGATTGTATGGTGAACCCAAGCGAGATTATCAGTAATAATAAGTAGAGTAGAAAATTTTTATTCCTTATTACAAAATTGATGATCTGTTGCATTCACTCTAATATTTTCTTGAATCCTACGAATGTATTTCGCAATAGATACGAACGGCTAAAAAAGTGGTTCCTGTTAACAACAGGCTATTTTATAAGTATGCTCTTGTAACGTTCTAGGTTTTTCAATGCGATTCCTGTACCACGAACCACAGCTCTTAATGGATCTTCTGCAATATAAACAGGTAAATCGGTTTTTTGCGACAACCTTCTGTCCAATCCACGCAGCATTGACCCACCGCCTGCCAAGTATATGCCCGTATTGTAAATGTCAGCGGCGAGTTCAGGAGGTGTTTGTGACAGGGTTTCCATTACTGCATCTTCTACACGTAGAATAGATTTGTCCAATGCTTTGGCAATTTCACGATATGAAATCTGTACTTGTTTGGGTTTGCCGGTCAATAAGTCACGGCCCTGTACCGATTTTTCATCTGGAGGGTTCTGAAGCGATTCCGTAGCTGAACCAATTTCAATTTTGATGCTTTCCGCAGTACTTTCGCCAATATATAAATTGTGTTGGGTACGCATGTAATAAATGATATCGTTGGTAAATACATCACCCGCAATCTTTACCGATTTATCGCAAACTATTCCACCTAAAGCAATAACAGCAATTTCAGTAGTACCGCCACCAATATCAACAATCATGTTGCCTTTGGGTTGCATAATATCCAAACCAATACCAATGGCAGCAGCCATGGGTTCATGTATGAGGTAAACTTCCTTTCCGTTAACTCTTTCTGCAGATTCCCGAACGGCACGCATTTCAACTTCTGTAATCCCAGAAGGGATACAGATGACCATTCGCAAAGCCGGCGGAAACCATTTTTTCTTCAACGCGGGAATGTTCTTGATGAACATATTGATCATCTTTTCAGAAGCATCGAAATCCGCAATAACCCCGTCTTTTAAAGGTCGTATGGTCTTTATATTTTCGTGGGTCTTGCCCTGCATCATACTGGCCTCTTTCCCAACGGCAATTATTTTTCCCGTAATCCGGTCACGAGCAACAATGGAAGGACTGTCCACTACGACTTTGTCATTGTGAATGATCAAGGTATTCGCGGTACCCAAGTCTATAGCAATTTCCTCGGTCAAGAAATCAAAAAATCCCATTCTGTAGTAGTTTCGTTAAAAGGTCAATTTCATCGACAAAAGTAGTGAAATTAATGCTTGAAATGACGGGTACCCGTCATTACCATCGCAACACCATTTTCATTACAATAGTCGACGCTTAGCTGGTCCTTTATCGAACCACCTGGCTGTATAACGCAGGAAATGCCACTTTTATGCGCGATCTCGACACAATCGGGAAAGGGAAAGAAAGCGTCGCTTGCCATTACCGCCCCTTTGAGATCAAAATTGAACGATTTTGCCTTGTGGATTGCCTGGTTTAAGGCATCCACCCTAGAGGTCTGACCGGTACCGCTCGCACATAATTGTCTGTTCTTTGCCAAGACGATGGTGTTGCTTTTGGTATGCTTGCACAGTTTGGACGCAAATATAAGATCCTCCAATTCTTGCTGGGTCGGTTTTGTTTTGGTAACGTATTCAAGGGTTTCGATCGCATCGGTTTTAAGGTCTTTGTCCTGGACCAGGACCCCATTAAGACAGGTCCTTATAACTGTATCGGGCAAGGACACTTCATTTTGTATTAAAAGAATCAGATTTTTTTTCCTTTTTAGGGTGGCCAAGGCATCATCGGTAAAGCTTGGCGCTATAACCACTTCACAAAAAAGCCCGAATATCTCCCCAGCCGTTGCATTGTCGATTTCGACATTGCTGATCAAGATTCCCCCGAATGCAGACACAGGGTCTCCCGCCAGTGCATTGATATAGGCTTGGTGAATGGTCTGACGGGTAGACAAACCACAGGCATTGTTGTGTTTCAATATTGCAAAGGTGGGGTCGTCATCTTTGAATTCGTTCATAAGGAGTACGGCAGCATCTACATCCAACAAATTATTATAGGAAAGTTCCTTTCCATGTAGTTTGCTGAACATAGCATCAAAATCACCAAAGAAAAAACCCCTTTGATGCGGATTTTCACCGTACCTCAAAACCTTTCCTTTGGTCTCACTTATTTTTAGGACCGCCTGTTCGTGGTTGTGATTGAAATAATTGAAAATAGCAGTATCATAATGTGATGAAATATTAAACGATTTTGCTGCAAATCGCTTTCGATCCGCGAGTTGTGTGGTTCCGTTTCCTACGGAAATTAGTTCAAGGAATTTATCGTAATCTTCCATTGAGGACACGCAAAGTACATCCTTATAGTTTTTGGCTGCGGCACGGATTAAGGAAATGCCGCCAATATCTATTTTTTCGATAATATCTTGTTCCGGGGCCCCACTTGCAACAGTTTTTTCAAAAGGATATAGATCGACAATCACAATATCCAATTGGGGGATTGCGAACTCCTCCAACTGCGCCACGTCGCTTTCGTTGTCTTGACGATTTAGGATACCACCAAACACTTTTGGATGCAATGTTTTTACCCTTCCGCCCAAGATAGATGGGTAGCTGGTCACAGTTTCAATAGGGATAACGTCATGCCCCAACTCTCGGATGAATTTTTCAGTACCTCCGGTTGAATACATGACAATACCAAGTTCTTTGAATTTTTTGATGATAGGTTCCAGTCCATCCTTGTGGAAAACGGAAATCAGGGCCGACTTGGCTTTTTTAGGGATACTCATATTGATGTACTTTTGATTTAGCAA
>JBBKWR010000242.1:0-12640 GCA_037969055.1 Flavobacteriaceae bacterium
GCCTTAATCGTGTCCCATTCCCCATTCCTCCTTTGTGTTTTTAATGGTGGTATGTTCAAACGGACCATGTTGATATATGTGTACATCGCGTTGTGGGAACGGTATTGTTACACCTTCATTCCTAAAATTAGCATCAATTTGATATCGCATCTCGCTTTTAATTCTTGGGTCCGAAAAACTATCCGCGATGAAAAAATTGAGTGAAAACATCAGGGCCGAATCCCCAAAGTCATCAAACTGTACAAAAGGCTTGGGATTTTTAAGCACCCCTTCATGATTCATCGCCACCTCTTCCAATATTTTGGTGACCAGCTTTACATTGCTTCCGTATGCCACACCAATAATGATCGATTCCCTTGTTCTCGAATGGTTCTGCGTATAGTTATAAATACTATTGACCAGAAATATATGATTGGGAATGATAACTACCTTGTCGTCCCTAGTGAGTGCGCGGGTCGTGCGTAATTTAATTTCAAAAACCTTGGCAATCTTATCTTCCACTTTTATTACATCGCCCACATGAAGTGATTGATCCATAATGATCAAGATGCCCGAAATGATATCTTGAAAAAGATATTGCAGCGCAAACCCCAATCCCACAAAAAGGGCAGCGGAAGCCGTAAGCAATACAGTAAGATTAACGCCGGAAGTGTGAAGGACAATAACTACGACAAAAATGTAAAGTAGGTATTTGAGAAAATTAAAAATACTTACAAACTTATTTTTATCTTCTTCAGGTAATTTGGCGGTGATTACCTTATGCAATATTTTTAAAATAAGCGCTGTAATCACAAGACCAACTATGATGAGGATCAGCGTACCAACACTAATGTGCGCAATTTCCCCATCATATATTTTATAGCTAAAAAAGTCGGTGAATCCCTCAAGAATGTCATTCAATTTTTCCATATCAATATTTTAGCCATTTAAACAATTCTTTATAAGTAGGTTTTTTACCGTACATCAATATACCCACCCGGTAAATTTTAGCGGCCAACCAAACGATTCCTATAAAAGTACCCGCCAAAAGTACAATGGAAGTCAACACTTGCCAAATGGGCACCCCCCCTTCCCCAATGCCACTTGGCAGCCGCATCATCATCACGATGGGTGAGGTGAGCGGAAATAATGAGAAGCCAACCGCAATTGGTCCGTGGGGATTGCTAAATACGGAAAAGAAGCCAACATATATTGCCAACATCAAGGGTAGTATAATCGGAAAAATGAATTGTTGGGTATCCGTTTCATTATCTACGGCGGCACCTATGGCAGCGTAAATGGAACTATAGATCAAATAGCCCAATACAAAATATATCATAAAAAAAGTAATCAGCATGATCCATGGAATATCAAATATTTCCTGCGCATACAAATTAAAGGTGTCGTCCGACGAAGGGATAGGGGGCGCCAATTGGCCCGTGGCATTCGTAATCATTTCCTGGCCCCCGGTCAGGGATGCAGGCTCAATATCGAAAATGGCCATCGCCACCAATAGTAAAAGACCAGCGGATATGATCCATATGGCAAATTGGGTAAGCCCTGCCAAAGAGGTTCCGATAATCTTGCCCAACATTAATTGAAATGGTTTTACGGAGGAGATGATTACCTCAATGATTCGACTGGTTTTTTCCTCGATCACACTTCTCATAACAAAAGCACCATATATAATAATGAACATCATTATCAAATAGCCAAACCCACCTCCTATCGCCGCTTTTATTTCATTGATGCCCTTAAGATTTTGCTCTCCCAAAAAAGTTGAAGTCTTGATTTCATAAGGAGGATCGATCGTTGTGAAGTCCTTGGCGGATACGCCAATTTCCTGCAGTCTCCTCTGCCGCAATCTATCTCGAAAAACAGATTCGAGCTTATCCAATATCAAGGTACTGGGCGCATCTTTTGAATAAAAATAGGAGCTATTCGCAACCTTTTCCAAATGCCCGGAGTTAGGGATATGTAAAAGACCGGAAAATCCCATATGCTCGGTAGAGTCCTTGGCAGCCTCCAAACTGATGTCCTTAAATTGCATATAGGACATGTTTTCGGTCGAAAGAAAATCATTGGAGAAATAATCGCTTTCATTCAAGATGGCGACTACATTTTTTTCAGATCCATTTAATTTGGTTAAATAAACGATCAACATTACCATACCAACCATTAAAATGGGGCTCAGAAAGGTCATTACTACGAAAGATTTGTTCCTGACCTTGGCCAGATATTCCCGCTTGACGATCAATGCCAGTTTATTCATGGGTACCTTTGCTTTGCACGGTTCTGATAAATATTTCGTTTGCCGAAGGGATATTTTCCACAAAGTGTTTGATATTTGCCCGCTTGGCCAAATAGGCGATCAATTCACTTGAATTATCCGTGGGCAATTGTACGGTGAAGTCAAGTTGCCGGTCGATGGGATCAAAGCGAGGGGCAATTATTTGGAATTTGTCGGCCAGCTCCTTTAGTAAAGCCTCCCCGTTATCTGCGATAAGAACCACCTGAAAGCTATTGTTCTTATATGCTTTTTTGATGTCGGAAAGCCTTCCATCCAATATTTTTTCCGATTGGTGTATTAATGCGATATGCTCACAAAGTTCTTCTACCGATTCCATTCTATGTGTGGAAAAAATAATCGAAGTGCCCTGATGCTTTAAGTTAAGTATTTCATCTTTGATCATCCCCGCGTTTATGGGGTCGAATCCACTAAATGGCTCATCGAATATCAATAATTTTGGGGCATGTAGGACCGTTACGATAAACTGTATTTTTTGGGCCATGCCCTTGGAGAGCTCTTGGACCTTTTTATTCCACCAGTCCCCAATTTCAAGACGTTCGAACCAGAATTTAAGCCTTTTTTTAGCTTCGGACTTATCCAATCCTTTTAGTTGGGCCAAATAAAGCACCTGCTCCCCGACCTTCATGCTTTTATACAGACCACGCTCTTCGGGCAAATAACCGATCATAGCAATATGCTCAGGTTTTAAGAGCGCACCATCAAAAAAAATGGCACCCTGATCAGGATAGGTTATTTGGTTAATAATTCTTATGAGGGTCGTTTTCCCAGCCCCATTTGGGCCTAACAGTCCGTAGATGCTATTTTCAGGGATTTCCAATGAAATCTTATCGAGGGCCGTAAAAGCGCCAAACTGTTTGGTTACCTCCTCAGCGACCAAAATATTGTTCATGCAAGCAATTTCCGCAAAGATAGATAAATGGTTTTAATAGAAAACCATGCGAAAAAAGGTAATGATCGTTTCCTTTAAAACAAAAACCCACCCTCAATAAAATCAAGGATGGGAAAAAAATTGCTATGAAAAAGAAAATTAGTATTAGTCTCCTAACACTAAGTCAAATATACGTTTTTATTTTAAAAATGAAATTAAAATATGTTAAGAGAACATATCTTTTACCTTTTCAAAGAACGATTTATCGGATTTTTCAGGTTTAGGAATAAAATTTTCATGGTTTTCCATTCGCTCAAAAAACTCTTTTTGCTCTTTATTGAGTTCTTTCGGGGTCCAAACACTCACATGTACCAAAAGATCCCCAACACCATATCCATTGAGATTCGAAATTCCTTTGCCCCGTAATCGTAATATTTTTCCTGACTGTATGCCTGGTTCGAGCTTGATCCGCACTTTACCACTTACAGAATCTATTTCTTTCGAGGTGCCCATTACGGCTTCCGAAATCGAAATGTATAGATCGAAATGTAGGTTATCCCCTTCTCGTTTCAAGGTTTCGTGGTCCTCGGTTTCAATGGCCACCAAGAGATCACCGGGAACCCCATTTCCAGGGGCGTCATTTCCTTTTCCACCCACCTTTAGCTGCATTCCTTCCTCAACCCCCGCCGGAATTTTTATGGACACTGTTTCCTCGAATAGTTTAAGTCCTTCTGCATCTGCATCATGGGGCTTTCGGTCCAAAATCTGCCCACTTCCACCACATGCGGTACATGTCGAAGCAGTTTGCATCCTACCTAAAATAGTGTTGGTAACCCTGGTTACCTGGCCCCTTCCGCCACAAGTGCCGCAAGTTTTATAAGTGACGCCGTCTGCTTGGACCTTTCTGCGAACTTTTACCTTTTTTTCAACCCCATTAGCTACCTCTTCAAGGCTCAGTTTTACGCGAATCCTTAGATTGCTTCCCTTTACCCTTCGTTGGCCTCCACCGCTAAAACCGCTAAAACCACTGAAACCGCCCCCTCCGAAAGCACCACCAAAAATATCGCCGAATTGACTGAAAATATCCTCCATGTTCATGCCTCCACCGCCAAAACCACCACCTTCAAAAGCGGCATGACCGAACTGGTCGTAGCGCGCCCTTTTATCGGGGTCACTCAAGATCTCATAGGCTTCTGCTGATTTTTTGAACAATCCTTCGGCCTTAGCATCCCCTGGATTCTTATCAGGATGGTGTTCGATGGCCTTTTTGCGATAAGCCTTTTTTATCTCAGCTGCCGAGGCACTCTTTTTAACCCCAAGTATTTCGTAATAATCCTGTTTCATCTAACCAATGTTAATTTCCCACTACGACTTTGGGGTGACGAATAATCTTATCGCCCAAAGAGAAACCCTTTTCGACCACGTCTATTATCTTTCCTTTCAATTTTTTGCTGGGCGCCGGTATTTGGGTAATCGCGTCATGTACCTCGGCATCAAAAAGGTCGCCAACTTTAATATTTACTTCCTTTAATCCCTTCGCTTTTAGCGTCTCCTTCAATTTTGTATTTATCAGTTCCACGCCTTTAAAAGTTTCCTGATCTTCCGATTTTCCAAGTTCCTTCATGGCCCTTTCAAAATCGTCGAGTACCGGTAATAACGAAACCATGACTTCTTGTCCGGCCGTCCTGAACATTTCGATTCGTTCTTTGGACGTACGTTTCTTATAGTTCTCAAATTCAGCAAACAGGCGCAAGAACTTTTCCTTTTCGCTTGCAAGTTCTTTTCGAAGTTGATCTTCTACGGACAATACTTCATTTGGTTCGCCCTGTTCGATTTGATCTTCATCTTGTAAGGTGGCCTCGGAGGAAAAGTCTTCCAGTTCTTCCCTATCATTATTTTCACTCATGTATCAATTGTATTTATCGTCAGAAACAAATGGCAAAAGTACTGCCAAATCTTTAAAAATGTCAAAATGTCACCAAATAAAATATCCGCACAATGCGGATATTGATAGATAATCGTTAAGATTTGTACTGACTTTATCTAAATATACTCTTTGTTGAAAAGGGTGTCGATGCGATTTTCTTTTACACCATTACCATATATGCTCTCCAACGCCATACAGATGTTTGGATAGTCGAAAACAAATCCTTTTTCCTCAACTTTCTTTGAACTTACCCGCTGACTCGCGAACAGAATATAGGACATTTCCCCTAAAAGGACCTTCAAGGCTAATTGCGGGATATTCGGCAAGATCAGTGGTTTTTTAAGCTTATTGGCAATTTCTTTGACCAGCTTATTATTGGTAACCGGATTAGGTGCCACCCCATTATAGACCCCCTTTAACCGATGGTCTACCACGAAAAGGAAAATTCTTGCCAAATCGGCAATATGCACCCATGATTGCCATTGTTCCCCAGTTCCAAAAGAGGCTCCAACATAGTGCTGTATGGGTCTGGCGATTTCGGGCAAAGCGCCACCATTTTCTGACAAGACCAAGCCAATTCGAACTTTGGAAACCAAAAAATCAAATTCGTTAAATTTATCCGTTTCATTTTCCCAAACCTTTACTACCTCCCCTAGAAAACTGTCATCTATCCTCTTTTCAGTTTCTTCATAAAAATTGGTCAAAGAATTGGGATAGACACCGACGGCAGATGCCGAAATAAAAGATTCGATCTGGGTGACGTCAATTTTTTTTAATGCACGGTGAAGGGTTCTTTGGGAATTTAAGCGGCTTGACAATATTTTTGATTTGTAACGCGGGGTCCATCTTTTTGAGATGCTGGCCCCTGCCAAATTAATAATGGCCGAAATCCCTTTGAAACAGGTAAGATCGATTTCACCTTTGGCCGGATTCCAATAAAAACCTTTACAGTCTGCTCCTTTTACAATCTTATCCTTTCGGGTCGTCAGGTAGTTCACTCCGATACCACGGCTTTTGCACAAATCTATAATCTCACCGCCTATTAGGCCGGTAGCTCCGGTAATTAGAATTTTCATACCACAAAAATAGCTGTTTTGCAAGTGGGGTGATGTGGGTTTAATGCCGATTTAACAGTAAGCTATAATATTTTGTTAAGGTTGGGATAGGTAATATACAGCTGAAAGGTTCAGAACACCCATTCAATTTTTTACCGCGCGAAGCATTTCCCTTTTACCAGGAGGGCCAGGAAGTCTCTCGGTGGTAAATCCTACGGCCTGCATGGCACGTCGCACGCTGCCTTTTGCGGCATAGGTGACCAGGACCCCACTGCTTCTTAATGATAGGTACATTTTCAGGAATATCGATTCCGTCCAAAGCTCGGGCTGTACCCTTGCACCAAAGGCATCAAAGTAAATAAGGTCGTATAGGTCTTCATCATTGATTTCCTGAAATTTTTTGATTTGCTTATTAAGGACAAAATCTTTGGAAATAGCCACATTACATTCCGAAGCAGACTCGTGCATATTTCGGAACAAGGGTTCGTACGCTTCGGCGTCGAGTTCAGAACAATAGTGCAGTTGCTCCCATTCTTTGGAAATTACAGGAAAGGCTTCCACCCCTGTATAATGCACCGTTAATCCGTGCTTTTTGGCCTCGATAAGGGTAATCAAGGCATTTAGGCCTGTGCCAAAGCCAATTTCCAAGATAGCGACATTCCGATTATTGAATAGGGATAGTCCGTTTTTTATAAATACATGATAGGCTTCTTGGACGGCCCCGTGTTTGGAGTGGTAATTTTCATCCCAATCTTCCAAATGGATGGTCTTGGATCCGTCGGCCGTAATTATGATATTACGCTTCAAACTACAGTTTTAATAATACCCCATCGGCCTCAAATCCGTAGGTCATTTTAGGCTTGGTGATCTTGGCGATCTCCACACCTGGCTTGCCAGCATCTAAGGCGTAATGTTGTTGATCATCTGCTGACATTTCCTGTACAAAGGCCATTCCGTTTACGATGACCTCCTTACCAATAATATCTTTTGGAACAAAAAAGCCATAATTTTTGAAGCGCACCATGGTTTGTTGGCCGTCTGCCAGTTCCAATTTCATCCAACATCCTTTGGCCTGACAAACTTCAACAACCTTAGCGGCGAACTTGGCAGGGACCGTATCGGTAGCGGCCATAGCGCTATATATTTTTGATATTTCGGCGGTACTGGTTCCCTCCCCAGCATCAATACGTGCGCCATATGATTTAAAAATGGGTGACGTTTTTTCAGCATTTCCTTCATTGGACTGCTGAGAATGCCCTTTGCATGCGCAGAAAATCAATAAAATAATAAGTAAATTGTTAAATCGTTTCATATCCCATAAAAATTAAAACTATCCAGCAAAATTGGTCAATTTTGGAGGAAAAAGGAAGTACCTGTGCTTATATTTCATTAATTTTATTCCCTCTAAATAGAATGTAAATGGAAACTACCACGAACAGTGTGATCATCGAAAAGTCAAAAGTGTCAAGAATTGACCAGGTAGATTTTGACAATCTAAACTTTGGCTCGGTTTTTACGGACCATATGTTGGTATGTGATTACAAAAATGGAGTTTGGGAAAATCCTAAAATCATACCTTATCAAGCGATTAGTTTAGAGCCTTCTGCTAAAATTTTTCACTATGGCCAGTCGATTTTCGAAGGAATGAAGGCCTATAAAGACACGGAGGGCAAAGTTTGGCTTTTCAGACCCCAGGATAATTTTAAACGTTTGAACATTTCGGCAAAACGTATGGCAATGCCAGAACTTCCTGAAGAATATTTTATGGAAGGGTTAAAGTGTTTGGTTGATTTAGATAAAAAATGGATTCCACAAAAGGAAGGGAGTACTTTATATATACGTCCTTTTATGTTCGCTTCTGGAATAGGTTTTCATGCTTCGCCTGCTGACGAATACAAATTTATTATTTGCCTAGCCCCTTCTGGAGCCTATTTTTCAGGCAGGGTAAAAGTGTTGATCGAGGAGACCTATTCCCGATCTGCTAATGGGGGTGTGGGATATGCAAAGGCAGGAGGTAATTATGCGGGCCAATTCTATCCTACCCAACTTGCCGTCAAAAAAGGCTATAACCAGGTAATCTGGACCGATGACAATAGCCATGAATATATTGAGGAGGCGGGCGCCATGAACATTTTTGTTCGCATTAATGACACTCTTATAACCGCACCCATAAGTGATCGTATCCTTGACGGTATTACCCGAAAGAGTATTTTGGATATCGCAAAAGATGAGGGTATCCCCACTGAAGTGCGTAAAATTACAGTTAGCGAAGTGGTGGAAGCAGCTAAAAATAGTTCGCTTAAAGAAATGTTTGGGGCTGGCACCGCAGCTGTGGTTTCCCCTATAACCAGTTTTGGTTATAGGAATGCTGACTATGACTTACCAGAACTTGGGGATAGTTATGCCTCAAGGTTGAAAAAACGCATTACCGATATACAGTACAATCGTGCTGAAGATAAATTTGGTTGGCGCTTTAAGGTTTAATAAACAGGAAATTAAAATAGGATAAACCCTATTTTAATTTTTTTAAGATTCCTTGAATGTTAGGTTTAAAGTAGTGCGGGCCCTTGAGCACTTTCCCGTCTTCCCGATATATGGGTTTTCCATCGGCACCAAGTTTGCTCATGTTACTGCGTTGTATTTCCTCAAAAACTTCTTCTATTTTATATTGCATGCCATGTTCCAAAATGGTTCCACAAAGTATGTAGAGCATGTCGCCCAAAGCATCGGCCACTTCGACTAGGTCGTCTTTGTTAGCGGCTTCCAAATACTCCTTATTTTCCTCATCCATCAAATTGAACCGCAGCATGTTCTTTGCAGCCCCTAAATTTGCGCGCATGGTTTCTGAGACACCCAGTCCAAAAGAATTGTGGAATAATTCTACCGCACTTATCTTACTTTTCATGTTGTACCTTATTTACATTAATTTTGCATAAAAATAAGCAATATGTTCAGCAACGGACAAATCATTTTTGCAGTTGTGTTCTTTATCATTTTTACGATTGCGATAGGATACACGTATGCAAAAGACAAAAAATTACACGCTAAAAACTACAAAGGTGTCAAATGGGTGGCTATTTTCTTTACTGTATTCATTATTATCTTGTTTTACATTAAATATTTAATTAAAAAATAACCTAAACTTTACGCTTACCACAAAAATTAACATTTAGACAACATTATTTCGATTTTCAACGTATATGATAACAATTAGCGTAATTTTGCGTTATTCATCTAAAAGGGGCAAGAAATGATGACTTTTTTAACAATTATTTTAAGTTTAATCGGAGCCAATGCGGTTTTTATGTTTTTTAGCCTAAGCGGCCTAACGCAAAGGGAGCATAAAGCTACACAAAACCATACCTCCGAGACAACTTCCAAAGTTTATCCTATTGATTTAATTACTTCCAATTACAAGAAAGCCGTTTAGTTTTTTAACTTTAGGGTATGCTAATAGGTAATGGTAGTTTTTATTATAGGGTAAGTTCTATTATTCCTTCATATTATATCCTTTGCACAGCGCATCGGAATTCTACATCCATTTTCAATATAACTCGATGAAGCAAATTTTACTTGTTTTCATGGGTGGTGGCATAGGCAGTATATTTCGTTATGTGCTATCCAAATCATTAAACAGCTATTTACAGCACTTCTTTTTAGGAACATTTTTGGTCAATGTCATTGGCTGTCTGTTAATAGGGCTTCTCTTGGGCATTTCTTTAAAGGAGAACGTTCTTTCCCAAAATCACACCTTATTATTAGCAACTGGATTCTGTGGCGGCTTTACCACTTTTTCGGCTTTCGCTTTTGAAGAATATTCATTATTGCGTGCAGGAGATTTGTTTCATTTTTCCATCTACACGATTTCAAGTATTGTCTTGGGCATCCTAGCGGTCGGCGTAGGACTATGGCTGGCTAAACTGCTCTAGGTCGGATCAAAGGGCGCATCATTTTTTTTTAATTCCCAGCATTTTTACCCAAACATTGACAATGTCGCAAAAACATTGGCATACTTCTACGTTTTTTTAAGAATCTATCACTTCTCATTGTTAACAGTTGGTTAAATATTCATTTTTTTACCTTTTAAAATTACATACCCCTAAATTTAAGGGGGTATAATTATGATAAACATAAAAATTCGTTTTCATACCCCACATTTTATGGGGTAATTGATTTTTTAAAATATATTTGCCCCCGTAATCAAAAATCAAACAAATGAAAAAAATCGAAGCAATTATCAGAAAATCAAAGTTTGATGAGGTGAAAAAAGCGCTTCATCAAATCGAGGTCAATTTTTTTAGTTACTGGGATGTGACGGGTGTTGGCAATGAAAAACAAGGCCATGTATACCGCGGTATTTCCTACAGCACTTCCGATATCCAAAGAAGGTATCTATCTATCGTAGTATCAGATGAATTTTTAGATCGTACGGTAAATACCATACTGGAAACCGCTTACACGGGAAACGTGGGTGATGGTAAAATCTTTATTTCCGACATGATCGATGCTTATCGAATTCGAACCAAGGAAAACGGGCACGCTGGAATTAATTAAATAAAAATCTAACTAACGACAATAAATTATGGACGCAGGATTATTTACAGCTAATAATATATGGATGATGATTTGTACCGCTTTGGTATTCATCATGCATTTGGGATTTTCATTTCTGGAAATCGGATTGACCAGACAAAAAAATACAATAAACATTTTATTCAAAAACGTTTTCATTATATGCATTGGACTTCTATTATATTATGTAGGAGGATTTAACCTCATGTATCCAGGTGATTTTAATGGATTTATCGGCTTCGCGGGATTCGGTCTTGAAGCGCCCCTCAATGCTGAGGGCACTTTAGATCTAGCCTATAACGAGGGCTACACCTATTGGACGGATTTTCTTTTTCAAGCCATGTTCGCGGCCACTGCGGCCACTATCGTTTCGGGAGCAGTTGCAGAACGTGTTAAAATTGGACCGTTCATGATCTTTACAATTATTTATGTGGGATTGGTGTATCCTATTGTGGGCTCATGGCAATGGGGTGGTGGATTTCTATCTACTTTAGGAGGCGACGAAGGTGGCTTCCACGACTTTGCAGGTTCAACGTTGGTTCACTCCGTTGGAGGTTGGGCCGCCTTGGTTGCAGTATACCTACTCGGGCCACGTATCGGAAAGTTTAGCGAGACCGGAAAAGCACAAGCGATTCCGGGACACAATCTACCCCTAGCAACGGGTGGGGTACTTATCCTTTGGTTGGGGTGGTTCGGTTTCAACGGGGGCTCAGTCTTGTCCGCCGATCCGGCCGCGACCTCCATCGTACTTGTAACTACGTGTTTGGCAGCCGCAGCGGGAGGCGTTGGCGCGTTTCTTTTCTCCAGCATCCTATACAAGAACTATGATCTTACCATGTTCCTGAACGGAATCCTTGGAGGTTTGGTAGGGATCACTGCTGGGGCCGATCTTATGTCACCTTTCGAATCGATCCTCATAGGGCTGATAGCCGGGGTGATCATCGTACTGGGCGTGGCGCTGATAGACAGAATGAAACTTGATGATCCTGTTGGCGCCATTGCGGTTCACCTGATCTGCGGTATCTGGGGCACCTTGGCGGTTGGCATATTTGGTAGCCTTGCCGGGGGAGAACAATTTATCTGGCAATTGGCCGGGGTAGGTGCCGCTGGGGCATTTTGTTGCCTCTCCGCATTTATTATAATGACTATACTTAAGAAAACTGTTGGTATCCGGGTTTCCAAGGAAGAAGAGATTGAAGGTCTTGACCTTCATGAGCACGGAATGGATGCCTACCCCGATTTCACTAACGAATAATATCAAAAACAAACGGAGCGTTTGGTAGAACGCTCCGTTATTTAACCTTTTTCAACTAATTCAAATCAAATCTTTAACACCTTCCCAATTGGGATGGGTAAAATCTAAATTTATGAAAACGATCATAACAACAAAGTACATAAAAAATTTAGTCACAACAATGCTATTTCTTCTTGCCTTGACTTTTTCATTTGCACAGGAAGAGGAAGCGTCCGAGGAAACCAAACCCAAATTTTCTTTTGCCGGTTCGGTGGATGCCTATTATAGAACCAATCTTGGAGCCCCAAATGATGGGGATGCCATTGCGCCAGGGACCTCATTTGCCAACTTAAACGGTTTTGCCTTGGGCATGGCCAACATCGTGGCATCTTATGAAGGTGAAAAAGTTGGATTCGTAGCAGATCTTGTATTTGGACCAAGGGGTACCGATGCCATTTTCGCATCCCCAATGTATTCCGCGACAGGCAATATAGTAAATCAATTGTATGCCTATTGGAACGTAAGCGATAAGGTTAAACTGACCTTGGGAAACTTCAACACCTTTTTGGGATACGAAGTAATCTCTCCAGTTGCCAATTTTAACTACAGTACTTCCTATCTGTTCTCTTATGGCCCATTTTCACATACAGGTATTAAGGCGGATTTTGCCATTTCGGATGATTTTAGTTTAATG
>JBBKWR010000243.1:0-2542 GCA_037969055.1 Flavobacteriaceae bacterium
GTTCTTTTCATACAGGGCTATCCATTCTTCGGGTGTCATTTTTGTGGCCAGTTGCCCGATCAACTGATAGGGTACCACCTCCATATTTTTAAAACGGATGCAACTTTTGCCCAAATCCAATTTTTTATTGGAATGTTTGGGAAATTCTTTTACAAACCAAGCATTTAGTTTTGGGTCGGCATAGATCCCAGAGTGGTAAATGGCCACAAAGTGCTTTTGCGAGGCCAAGCCCATAAAAGGCAAGGGGAGTTTTGGATCGCAATGATAGCCATCAGGATATATTGAATGGGGTACTACATACCCCAACATGCCATAGCTTATTCTTTCCTCAAAACCCTTTGGTAAATTTTTAAGAATGGTCGCCCGTAATTTACCGACCACTTTTTTCCGGTCCTCCGGAAGCTGTTCTATATATTCATCCGCGGTGTTGGCTTTGTACTGCATGATTATATATTTTCCCTAAAGTTAACAAAATTTGGCTTTGATCTTGTCTACAATGGTTTGCGCCAATTTTCGCTTGCTTTCCACTGTCCATCCAGCGATATGGGGGCTTAGCATTACATTATCTGCCGCTATCAGGTATTGAAAAGCTTCCGGAAGGGTCGCGCTTGAAAACATATCCTCGAACGAAGATTTTTCATATTCCAGCACGTCCAGTCCCGCTCCCAATATTTTACCGGATTGAAGTGCGGCTACCAGATCCTCGGTGACCACACATTTGCCCCGCGCCGTATTTAAAAGCCAAAAGGGATGATGAAATTTGCCGATAAATGCGGTGTTGACCATTCCAGTGGTCAAAGGGGTTTGGGGCACATGAAGGCTTATCACCTCCGACCTTTGTTGAAATTCCATAATGCCCACTTGCCTCGCGTTTTCATCCTCTACGCCCCCTACGATATCGTAACAGATAACCTCATCCACCTCAAAACCCTTTAATTTTTTTGCAAAGGCCTTTCCCATGTTGCCATAGCCAATGATGCCAATGGTTTTTCCTTTAATTTCCACACCACGGTTCCCTTCCCGGTCCCATATTCCTGTTCGGATCTGCCTATCGGCCTTGTTCAATTTGTTAAAAAGCGATAGTAACATTCCGATGGCGTGTTCCCCAACTGCATTTCTGTTGCCTTCGGGTGCTGCGGCTAAAAATATGCCCATTGCCTTGGCATATTCCAAGTCAATATTTTCGAGCCCGGCGCCCACACGGCCTATGAACTTGAGGTTATTGGCCTGTTCAAGAAAAGACATGTCCAGAGAAAATCGGCTGCGGATGATGATGCCATCGTAAGCACCGATACGCTTTAAAATAGCTTCTTTTGGGCTCGTATAGTCTTCGTCGTTTTCAAAACCAAGAGCAGCAAATTGTTCAATGATAAGGGGGTGGTTGCTATCCAGATGGAGGACTTTCATAGTTCGATTTATATTATTGGGTATTGGGTCTGTGTAAGTTTATGCTGCACATTTCCAGTATGCGCGGTGCTGCGTTTTTCAAAAAGTAATACTTCTACCACTTCCCCATTTCTAGTTGAAGGGCAGTGCTCCACTCCTTTTGGGACCACGATAATCTCCCCCGCTTGGACGGTTTCCGTCCTATCCCGGAATTGCATATAAAGCGTGCCTTTCAATACTTGAAAAAGTTCATCCTCATGATCATGGGCATGCCAAACGAATTCACCTTGGATTTTGGCCAAGAGTACCTGCATATCATCCACGATCGCAATTTGGTGTGGGTGCCAATGCTTGCTTATAGTTGCGTGTTTTTCTTTTAAGTTGATGGGTTTCATTGATTTTTGGAATTAGGAATCTAAAGATACAACACCACACGGAAAGAGCAGAATACGGGACCAACACCCCTTTATATGCCCAGGACCATCTTTGCGATGGAAAAGTAGATCAAAATACCAAAAATATCATTGCCGGTCGTAATGAAAGGACCCGTGGCCACTGCCGGATCGATACCCCTTTTGTTCAAAAAAATCGGGATAAAAGTGCCGATGAGCGCTGCTATGATGATCACGGTAATCAAGGCGAGACAAAGGGTCAAGGAGATCAAATAGCTTGTACGGAACGCAAAATGACTGATCAGAAGTACGATAACTGCGATCGCCAACCCATTGATCAAGCCCAATAGAAACTCTTTAAAAAGTCGGTTCATTATTTCCCCTTTCACCGTATCGTTGGCCAAACCCTGCACCATAATGGCAGAAGACTGGACACCAACGTTCCCAGCGGTCGCTTGGATCAACGGCACAAAAATCAACAATATCGGAAATTCGGTCATCACTATTTGAAAACTGTTGATGATACTTGCCGCACCTATACCCCCGAACATGCCAATGATCAACCAAGGGAGCCTTGCCTTGGTCAGTTCCCAAATGGTGTCATCGGCTTCAACATCACTTGAGATACCGGCGGCCAATTGATAATCTTTTTCCGCCTCTTCCTTGATCACATCCACGATATCGTCGATAGTGATCCGCCCCACGAGCCTTCCTATATCATCGACCACGGGAATGGCCTCCAAATCGTACTTGCTCATGATCTT
>JBBKWR010000244.1:0-3220 GCA_037969055.1 Flavobacteriaceae bacterium
TATCAACTCCGCAAATTTAGTGGACATTGTTCTCGATGTTGAAGATGCTTTTGATATAGTCTTGGAAAATGAGGATATGGAAAAGATGCAGACCGTTCAGAACGCATTGGACGTCATCGCATCAAAACTCGACACTGACAATTAACAGTGATCAATTAGCAATTAACAATGGCCTTGCTAAAAGTACTTGTTGTTAATCAATAGTACTGATTATTACTTGATGCCATCTGCATCTTCTTTCGCAGCCTCAGGCGAAGGAGGACTAAACACTGCCAACTGCTTACTGATTATTTATTTATCCTCCGTACCTGCCTGCCGGCAAGCAGGGCCTCAGGCAAAGGAGTATTGCTTATTGTTAATTGCTAATTGTTTATTGATTTTTCTTTTCAGGTATAAACAACGACGTTAAAACGCCGGTGATCAACGATACTGAAATGACGGTCAGCGAGACCCATTCCTGCAGATCTATATGATGTGAAAATATCATTTTAAGTCCGACAAAGGCCAGGATCACGACCAGGCTATAATTGATATATCGGAATTTTGCCAACATCCGGGATACCAAAAAGTACATTGAACGCAGTCCGAGTATCGCCAATATGTTCGAACTGAACACTATAAATGGATCCGCCGTTATTGCCAGGATCGCGGGGATACTGTCCAACGCAAATAGAATATCGGTAAGCTCAATGATAATGAGTGCTACAAAGAGGGGAGTGGCTGCAGTGACACCCATCCGTTTTACAAAAAAATCATGGCCATTGATGGAGCTTGTAATTGGAAAGAGCTTTTTGATATGACGAAAGACGAAAGAATTCTGTGGATCGAAATCCTTTTCGGCGCCTTTCAGCATTTTAAAGGCCGTCCATAACAGGAATGCCCCAAAAACATAAATGATCCAATCGAACTTGGTGATCAAGGCCACCCCGAACAAAATCGTAAGTCCGCGAAATATTATGGCCCCGAGTATGCCCCAAAATAAAACCCTGTGTTGGTAAATAGGCGGAATTTTAAAGGAGGTAAAAATAACGGCGATCACAAAAATATTGTCGATGCTCAAGGAAAGTTCGATCAAATATCCCGTGATGTATTTTAGGACCGCGGTATTGGGGGTCAAATGAGTGGGGTTGTCAACCAAGCCCGCGGAAAAAAGCCAGTAGATAACACCACTAAAGCTGAGCGCCACCACCACCCAAATACTGGTCCACATCCCCGCTTCCTTAGATCTGATGACATGCTCTTTCTTGTGGAACAAGCCCAAATCGAGGGCCAAAAAAGCGATTACCACGGCAATAAAAATAATCCAAACCCACATACCGTGTCTATTATGCGCCGAATTTAATATTTAATAAAGATAAATGTAGCTTCGATTACAAATTATTTTAATACGAATACCATTTTTACATCAACTTTGTTATCCTCCCTATTCTTTTTGATAGGAATTCCAAAGTCGAAGGTATTCAAAGAGGTGGTGCCGATTAATTTCTTTCCCTCTTTTATAAATTTCAGGGTGATGGGTTTGGTGTTGTCCCGGATGGTCAGATTACCAAGCACTGAAAAACCCGACAGGGTTGCCGTGACCTTGCTGCCTTTGAAAGTGATGTTTGGAAAATTATCCACATCAAAATGTTTGCCGCCCCGGAGCGACCAATCCCTCAAAAAGTTACTGGTCTTGATGGTCTCTGTGGCCACGGTGCCCTCAAATTTGGAACGGGTGATGTCTTCAAGATCGATTGTGGATGAAGACGTGAATCCCTTTAAAGTTCCATCGACATTGCTCGACAGGTATACAAAAGAAATTTCGGCCGAAGCAATGCTGGCCTTGTTTTGGGAAATGGCCTGTGCTATGGAAAGCACTGAGACCAATAAAAGGAAGTATGGTTTCATGAAAGGTAAATTCTAAATGTAACGTCAAAGATATTATTTTTTGAAAGGGTGGCATCAAAAAGTGGCGGGAAGCAGGGTTGCCGCTTTGGATCAATATTTTTTTTACATTGCGGGAAACATGATGAACCCAAAATGAAAAAATCAGCCTTCCTATGGCAATGCTTAGCCCTATTTGCTTGCGGCACTTTCGCGATACAAAGTCAGGAGAATGAAGAAATTATGGCTTCCGTGTGGGCTGAGAAAGCTGAAGACGGACCCATCATGTTTAAATTTGAGCCAGATTATTTGTTGTCCATTGCAGATCGCAAGGCAAGGATACGGATCACCCGTGCTATTTTGGATAGCATGGATATTTCGGAGGGCAAACGCAGAAGGTTGTTAAAAGACCTCTATAAATATGGCTTGACTAATCGCTTGCTTGATGCTATAAAGTCGGATGCTACGCTAACTAAAGTAGCGTACTAACAATCCACTTAGAAAAGGGTTATACGGCAAACGGTTCCATTATTACGATACATTGCCAGCGCATACCTATTAACAAAGGTCCTTTTGGAAATTTTGCGTATATTTCAAGTAGAAACTATTTGAAATATATCATGGAAAAATTACACATATGTGGCTTTGGACTGATTATTTTTTTCTTTTCAACCCTCCAATTAACCGCCCAATCGACGGACAATACCAGTGTAAAAGTGCAACGGTATACCATTATGGAAAAATTTGCGCCGGATATTATGCCGACAGCAGAAGAGCGCCGTCAAAAAAAAATAAAACACCTCGCGGATACCGAATTGAAGGCCAGAGTATTGGACACCATGGACATTTCCAATCGCAAACGAAAAAGACTATTGATCGATTTATATAAAACGCCTTATTCTGACCGTCTTAAACAAGCACTGGCCGAGGTAAACTTCGAAGATGTAGATGACGTAGATCAGTAAGAATAATACCAAGGCTTTCTGAACACTGCCTTCTGAGCACTGTTTAATCCTCCGAACTTGCCTGCCGGTTTACCTGCCGAAGGCATGGCAGGCAGGGCCGCAGGCGAAGGAGGACTGAATACTGCCCACTGAAATCAACGCATTCTCATTTTCGATTTTCTTTTCTGCAATTGACGCAACAATTCGTCGACCGATTGTGCAATGGATGCCTCAAAGGACCCATTGCTGGCAACGGCGAAAAGTTGTGGTCCCGGGGCGCTCAGTCTAATGTTGCAGATCATGCCGGAATTGGGATCCGAAGTGTTTTCGGTTTTAAAGAAGACATCTGCACGGACTATAAAATCGTATTTGTCAAATAACTTTTCGAGCTTCTGTGCCGCCATAATCTCTAA
>JBBKWR010000245.1:0-9794 GCA_037969055.1 Flavobacteriaceae bacterium
ACTGAAAAAGCTACTAACTACTCTTTGATACCATTCTCGATCAACTATTACCAAAATTCACTGTTTTACAATCCATATAGATGGGACCGTAAAATAGAACCGCTTAGATACGAAGAATCCAAACGTAACATTATTGAGAACATGGAAGATATCTCGTTGACTACATGCCAGCGTTATTTTGGCTTATTAAAGGCCCAGGTAAGTTTAGATATCGCAAAGAAAAATTTATTCAATCAGGACACCTTGCTACAGATTACAAAGGGAAGGTTTAAAATAGGTAAAATTGCAGAAAACGAATTGCTGCAGATCGAGCTAAGTCACTTAATATCAAAAAATGATGTGACCACGAACACGATTTTACTTAAAAAGACCTCCCAAGATTTGGCACGATTTTTAGAACTGGAAACGGAGGAAATTGAACTTGAGGTACCAGAGCAGCTTGTAGATTTTAGTGTTAATATAGACAAGGCATTGACAGAAGCTGAAACCAATAGAAAGTCTGTCATCGAATTTAGACGAAGACGCCTGGAGGCAGAAAAGAGGTTGGCCCAAGTTAGAGGAAGCAATCGGCTTGAAATCGATGTACGCGCAAATTTTGGCCTAAATAGACGTGCCGAAGAGTACAATGCGCTTTTTCAGGATTACGACAAACAACAAAATGTTTCCCTTACCGTCGGAATTCCGATTTTTGATTGGGGCGTATCCAAATCAAGACGAAAAATGGCAGAAGCAGATTTGAATTTGGTCGAAAATGATATTGAACAAGAACAACAAGCTTTTGAACAAGAAATATACCTACATACACTAAACTGGTCAAGTCAAAGAGATTTTTTGGCCACTTCGGAGAAAGCGAAAGAAATCGCATTAAAACGATATGAAATTACCAAAAAAAGGTATGTACTAGGTAAGATCACCATAACCGATCTGAATATAGCCCAAGCAGAAAAGGACAAGGCGGTGGTTGACTACCTCAATTCATTGGAGAAGTTTTGGATTGATTATTATACCCTTAGAAGATTAACACTCTATGATTTTATTACAGAAGAAAAAATCGCGATTGAGGATATTATATTTGATTAGGGTTCTATTCTAGAAGCGCTATATTATTTAAATTTTGCACATTTTGAAGAAAGAAGAGTTGTACGACGGCACGTTTCTGCAGCAGTTCAAAACAGTTGATATGCCGAACAGCTTTAAAAGGTAGCTCCGGAAACGCAGCATCGGGAAGATGCTAGATGGACATTTGGACAATAAAAGCCTAGTCCAGTGCGTCAAAGCTCAAATAAACGATTGCAAATATAATTTATATATGCTTGACAAAGAATTTACATCTGATAGATACGAAGCGATTTTAGGAAATTTGAGAGACAATGGATATTTAACACAAAAGGACTGCAACATTTTAAAAAGAAACTCAATTGATAGGGAGTCCGGATATTTCGAAAATATTACTGACGAAAAGGCTGAAATTGTACGAAAAGCTATTGCTGAAAATAGGTCTCGAAAAAACTAAAGTCTAAATAAACGATAGCCTAAAACTTAGGTTTTTTACAAAAATAAATAAAATTTAAAAACCATGAAAAGCATCTTATACATAATCTTCATTCTATTTATAGTTTCGAGTTCTGATAATGTGAAAGCAAACAATCATGGTTTTGGGGAGGAAAGTTTAGTAAAAGATTTGCTGTGTTATCAAAGCAATAATATTGGCAATTTAAAAAATATGATATGGAAAGAACAAATAAACAATGTCTTCAGCGGGTCGTGGAAGAACGAAGATGTCGAAACTAAATCCATTACCAAATGCAACATTAGGTATGATAATAATCAATTTTATATCCAAGTGTGGGGTGCGTGTCTACCCTCAGATTGTGATTGGGGAGAACTTGCTTCAGATGAGGCAGAAGAAGGAACACATAAAATTGAATTTATATTGGATCAAGGATTTGTGGATAGAACTTTGATTTTTGAAATTATTGATGGGAAATTAAAATTGACGCACCAAAGTCATTACAAAGATAATTCAGGTAAGTCGGATGTTACGCTTATTGAATATTTAATAAAGTCATAAGTAGGAATGCCTAACAAAGTTGAGTTATAAACCAAAGTCTATTTAAACAATATGTTAACAGGCCGCTTTTTACTTAAATTGGGGCCATAATGATGTATTTTACATCCATATAAACGAGTTGTAGTACATAGAAATAAGATACTTGTATGAAATATTTTCTATTTATGGCCTTATTGATGTCTTGCCTTTTGTCATGTTCGCAATCGCATGACATTGCCGGAGAATATGAAACAAAAAGTAACTCGGGTATATATTTATTAAAATTATACCCAAGTGGTGCTTTCCATTTCGATTCATATAATAATGGATTTAAAGTAGGCTTTCCCGCTGAGCCCAGTATTAGTGGACGAGGAACCTGGAGAGCTGAGAATGACGTCATTTATTTCGGAACAAATCCAGATTCTGATATAGACCAAAATAGCACGTTAAACTTCAATGACACGAAGGCAAAATTTAAAATTGAATCTTCTAAAGATTTATCGAATGAAAAAGCCATCGCAAAGCTGGAATTCTTTGAGTCAGGTATTTTCTGGATTAATGGAATTGAATTGAAAAAGAGAAATTAATAACGCAATACAACAAAGATGTTGAGTTAAAACCAAAGTTCAATTAAAGGATCTTTTATTATAACCACCGCCCAAACCCCTCAAAGGCCCTATGTTGCATGGCGATTTGGCACTTATGGGCCCATTAATACGGGGGCGTTACCGATATGGTTTTGAGATAATCGATGGCTCTTCCGTAATCTATTCCAATGAAAGTACGCTCCTTGTCAATCGCATATTTTAAAGTAAAAGTTCCCCCCAACCTTTTCGATATTCTCTTTTGATAAACTGATTGGCTGGCTCATAATTGGTTACTTTCATAGCATCGCCATCCCATAGTAAGGCAACATATCTGCCACTGAATTTATATCCTTCCATCTTTCCATACACGGGATCATCCCTCATTATCTTTTCCTGTAGATTAAAGCTCCTCAACAACAAATTGCCCAATAAGACCGTTTCCGTGAGCGGCCCTGCGTAGCCTTCAAAAGGGGAGCTGAGCTCCATTTTTCCATAACCCGCAATGCTGGCATCGACCCATTGCCACCAATGCCCGTCCATTCCCCCCCTTATACGCGGGTATTTTTCGGGGACACTGATATCTTTGTTCATTGAAAGCGGTAATAGCCTAGGATGGCTACCTCCCCATCCGCAGGAAATTTTTCCTTTTGTACCCACAAACAAAGTACACCCTTCAAAGTCATTTTCACCGGGCCAATCGCCAAGCGCTACATTCGAATTCAGGTCAGGATCCAATTCTGAAATGCGTTCTGGCGTGATGCCCCCATCCAACCAAAAAAGATCAAGATCCTTACCCGATTGTTGCTTAAACTTGAACTTTAGGGAACTGGAAACAGGTCCACTTTCTGGATAGATTCCCTCTTTGAATATACCCTTGTAAACGGTGCTGGCACTACCCGAGATTTCTGTGGGATAGCCCAGTCCCAACAACTTAAATGGAGGGCCCATAATGTGACAGCCCATATCCCCCAATGCCCCAGTTCCAAATTGCCACCAACCGCGCCAATTAAACGGTACCAAATTATCGATATAATCGACCTGCTGTGCGGTGCCCAACCAAAGATCCCATTTTAACGCTTTAGGAACAGGTGGCTTTGCAGTCGGCCATGATATGCCCTGCGGCCAAACAGGGCGATCAGTCCAACAGTATACTTTTTCAATATCCCCTATGACCCCGGCCTCAAACCATTCCCGCATGATGCGCATGCCGTCGCAAGAAGCACCTTGGTCGCCCATTTGGGCAACCACCTTATATTTTTTGGCAGCCTCCGTCAAAACACGTGCCTCATAGATATCATGGGTCAACGGTTTTTGTAGATAAAGGTGCTTGTTCAACTGCATGGCACCAAGACCGACAATGGCGTGATTATGATCTGGGATGGCCACCGTGACGGCATCAAAATTTTTGTTTTCCTTTTCGAACAGGTCCCTCCAATCGTGATAAAATTTTGCCTTTGGGAATTCTTGCTGCCTAGGGGCCGATTGCCGTTCATCTACATCGCACAGGAAGGCTATGACAGCATTATTGTTCGGGGAGGTGGCAAAATGACGAATATCGTTTTCACCCTCGCCCCCGCAGCCCACAGCAGCTATATAAAGCTTATCACTTGGGGCGACGTAACCTTTTCCCCCAAGTACACTTCTCGGAACGATATAAAATCCAGCCGTTGTCAAGGCGGTTTTCCTGATAAATTCGCTCCTGCTAATCCCATTTTTATACTTTTGACCTGTCTTTTTTTTCATGATCCGATATATTTTTTCCAAAGCTGCCGCCAGTTTGCAACTGGCGGCCCTTCACCTTGCCAGAACTTGGTATAATGAAGATACGGAATCTCTGTTTGTGGTTTAGAACAAAAAGCCACGGCGAAAACTGTGGTCGCAACCCTCATTTCTTAGCTACCTTCCAGAATTAAAGGTGGAATTGCATACGAAATGGACGAAAATGGAGACATGATAATGGGAGATGAAAAAGACGTTGTGGGTATTTTGGAATCCTTAAAAAAACATTGATCATTAATAGCTTCTTTGAAAAGCCTTAGTCCATCCCGATAGACATCCGGACGCTAAAGTTAAAATAAACGATGAATTTCAAGAATTCAAAACAGCATCTAAAGCGTCATCTGCATCTTTATGGATAAAATTTGCCTGATACATGATGGTCGTTTTTAAATCGCTATGCCTATAAAGTTTTTGCAACATTAGGGGCGAAATCGCATCCCCTGCGATATTACCAAAAGAATGGCGGGCAATATGGTTGGATAGATTTTTGGTAATCCCACATTTTTCGGCAATCTGCTTTAGGTATCTGTTGAGCACACTGGTTCCATTTCGGGTCTTTACAAATACATCCTGTTTACTGTTAGGATTCGCTTTTTTCAAATAGGGGAAAATATAATCATCATTTGACTGGCGCAACGGCATATAAAAATCCAGTATCTTCTTGGCCCGATCGGAAATTTTAAGGCTCAACGGCTTTTCGTTCTTGTTCATTATATAGTAAAGACGTCCATCCATTAAATCCGACCATGTCATTTGCAGCACGTCTGATATTCGGATTCCAGCAAAATAATAAGAGAATAACCAGACGTTTCTGGTGTGCCACATGTGACTATCTTTTTCCAATTCCGCATCCTCTATCCGTTGGATTTCCTCTCTGGTCAAACCGATTTTTTGTGTTGGTTTTATACGTATGCGCTCTTTCTCTCCAGCAAAAGGATAGTGTTTGGCTTCCACGATACCTTCCTTTATGGCCGCGTTGAACAGGGTGCGAAAATAAATAAGATGATTGGTAACCGTTCTTGTCTTATGTTCTAGGTATGAAATACAGAACACTTTGAAATTGTTTAGAAATGCCTGGGTGATGTCTTCAAAATAGAGTGAGGTATCTTTCCCAAATTCTTGTTTCACATGGTCTAAAAAGGAATATCCGAATTTTCTAGACTGCCCTACCCTATTCCGTCGCCTTTCTGTAATTGCCTCGACTATCAGTTCTCGTTCCTCAAATCTGTTCCAATTCAAAAATTCACGTATATTATACATCATGGATAGCTCCGATTTGCAAGTCGAAAACGAACCTGACTGAAATTTGTTCCTGACCCTCTGCGCTCCAAATTGAAAAAAGGAAACCGACCTGCCCTTATGCTTAACTTTTTTCTTGATTTCCTTACTGGAAACAAAATCCTCGGAACCATCCGCTGCTAAAGTAATATCATCAACCTCCATCAACTTCTTAAGAAGGAAATTATTAAGTCTCGTCGCATTGGGGTGCGACTTTCGAACCTTGCGTAAATCTTTATTCCAATCTTTCTTCAAAATATATTTTCCGGTATAGATAAAGCTGGTTTTTCTATTTTGTGTAATACGGATAGCAAGAGGACATGTTCCGTCCATTTTTACAAAATTGGTGCGAAGTACTAGTTTTACCGATGCCATATTCCTTACTTTAACCTTATAAAGATAGACAAAAACATCAATTTACTGTACAACATATGTACAACATTTTGGGGTTTTATATGGTTTTTGTTGTTTTGACTTAAAACATAAGTATTTGATTATCAATTATATCAATACATATGAGACCATATAAAACCAGCATTCTCGCGACTCATAACCCGAAGGTCACTGGTTCGAGTCCAGTTCCCGCTACAAAGAAAGCCATCAACGAAAGTTGGTGGCTTTTTTGATGGGCCGGCCGAAACTTGTTTCAGTCCGGGTCGGAATAAAAAGCCACAACATTGCGCAGCATTGGATGGCTTTCTTTGTGAAGCCCTCCAAGGCCGCTTCCGAACCGCCGTAGGCGGCGAGGAAGCAATCCAGTTCTTGTGTAAATCCCAAAGTCCAAAGTCCAAAGTCCAAATTTGCAAAGCTTGCGGAATTTCATCATAAAGCCACCCCGCAGGTTACTTCATTTCTTTAAAATTCGTAACTTTTAATCTAATTGAAGTCCTTATGCCGTTAAAGGCAAAACTCATCGCTGTGAACATGAAATACCGTTACGGTCGATAAGCATTGAGCAAAATGGGAAATGTTGGCCTAAAATATCTGATTTTAGCACTAATAGTGGTGTTCATGGGAGTGGTTTGTTATGGCCAGGAACTGACCAACGAAACCGCCTGGCTCATCAAATATGGCAAAACGGAACAATTGGAGTCTTTGACCACGGCCGGCAACATAAATGATTGTTATGGCGTTGGTGACAGCAAGAAATACAATTATTTGGCCATAAGCATCAAATTAAAATCAATAAGATCTCTTCGATATTTCATTGGGAAAGGCGCAAAAATTGAAGGGGTATGTGCTGATAAAACGCCCTTAATGTACGCTGCCAAATATGGCCAATTGGAGATGGTTAAATATTTGGTTGAACAAGGCGCTGACTTAACTGCCAGCTATCGGGGCAAAACCGCAATGGACTTTGCCTCCCAATACCATTACCGCGAGATTAGAGCATACTTTAAAGATCTTAAAAAAAACTCTAATTAAGGCGGTTACAGGCCGTTTAAAAGTAAGACGGGAGGAAGCCACACCTACCCCCTGCAATCATTATGCAGTGACACGGGTTATTTTATGGGGTCAAAACGCCCATTGATGACCATCATCACCTTAATGCCGTTTAGTTGGAAAGGGAATACGCATATCCGTATTGGATTTGAAAAAAATACGGTGGTAGCCAATTATGTGGGCAACTTTCCTGGGGTACAATGGGATAAAGAAAAAGAGTTTTTTTATGTCTTGTACACTAAAACAATAACCCATTTGTTATTCGACTATTTTCGGGCCAGGAAATACTATGTCGATTACTCCCAGATAATTCCTCCGAGCACCAAGACTACGAAAAAGGGCATCCAAAAACCCAAAAAGCAGCCTAATTTAACACAGCGGAATCTGGAGTTGTTTAAATCTTATAGATTGTATTTATTAGGACTGCGCTTAAGTGCCAGCACCATTGCCACCTATTCCTATTTTATTGCGCTATTTCTGGACTTTGTTGATGCAACGCCACTTTCATCCTTGGACAATGAAACGTACAACGTTTTGTCGAACAGGTAGTAAAGACCAAGAAATATGGAATAAGTACCCACTGGCAATTGATCAGTGCCATCAAGCACTTTTCCTTACGGTTCGGGGAAACAAATATTCAGGAACTGGAATTAAAAAGGCCTTCCAAAAACAAGCGTTTGCCCGTGGTTCTCGGCCAGCAGGAGATTATTTTGCTTCTTATGGCCACCCCAAATTTAAAACACCGCACCGTTTTGGCATTATTGTATTCAGCAGGTTTGCGCATCAGTGAGTTATTGCAGCTAAAACCAAAGGATTTGGATATAGATCGGCGCAGTATCATGATCCGGAACTCAAAGGGCAGAAAAGACCGCTATGTGGTCATGGCAGTGCATTGCATTCCCTTGTTCCAAAACTATCTTATGACGTATAGTCCCAAAAATCACTTTGTAGAGGGTAAGGCAGGGGGCCAATATAGTCCAGTTAGTGTTCGGAGCATTTTAAAAAAATCTTGCGAAAAAGCTGGCATCAAAAAGCATATTACCCCCCATTCCTTGCGGCATTCGTATGCCACCCATTTAATAGAAAATGGCGTGGGACTGCGCCATGTACAGGAACTGTTGGGCCATTCGAAACCTGAAACCACGATGATCTATACCCACGTGGCACAAAAGGAACTGTTACAGATCCAAAGTCCGTTTGACCATATGGTTGAGAAAATCATTGCTGCCGATAAAAACCAAGGAAACATTTCCTTATCCGGCAAGTTGTTGGGATAAAAAGTTATTTTTATACGGATATAACAAGTTGTAGCACATTAAAATTGAATTGTAAATCCAGAATATTATGAAAAAATATTTTTTATTATTCTTTGTTATCCAAATGACCTTTTTGATTCAAGGACAAAGTCAGGAAGGTACATTTATTTACGATCAATTATATTCGGCTTCGTTAGAAAACATCGGTGGCGAGGCAGCAACAAGGAGAGTTAGCGTTTATATTCCTCCAGGTTATGATTCATCCACTGATAAATACCCCGTCATTTATTATCTGCATGGAATCACACAATCAGATAGTTCACTTATCGCTGAAAACAAAATTGATAAAATGTTGACTAAAGCGATAGTCGAAGGAAAAATCAGGCCTTTGATATTTGTGATGTGTGACCAATACACTTTATACAGGGGAAGCTTTTATACCAATTCTTCTTTGACTGGAAATTGGTCTGATTTTACCGCGAAAGATTTGGTAAACTATGTAGATCAAAAGTATAGAACCCTTCAAAATAGAGAAAGTCGTGGAATAGCAGGTCACTCAATGGGAGGACACGGGGCTATTAAACTTGGAATGCTCTTTCCAGATGTCTTTGCAAGTGTTTATGCCTTATCGCCATATGTTCTAGCCTTGGAAAAAAATTATGCGGCAGAAGGAGTGGCTTATAAGCAAGCCCAAATGATTAAATCACGTGATACACTAATTACCGGCTTTAACTATTTAAATGCCAATGCAGTTGTAGCTATTGGGCGTGCCTTTTCACCAAATGCGAAAAAACCTCCTTTCTATGCTGACTTACCGTATACATATAGCGCAGATAGTTTGGTTGTGAATTTAGAGGTTCTGAACTTATGGAATAAAAACTTGCCCAATGAGATGATTAAAGATTATGTGGCTCAATTGAAAAGTCTAAAAGCAATAAAATTAGATTGGGGAAGGGATGATTTTTTTACTCATATTCCACCGACGAGTAGAACTTTTAGCGAAAAATTGGATGAATTTGGCATCAACCATTTTGCTGAAGAATATAACGGTTCTCACATGGATAAAATCTATACTGAGGACGGAAGGTTTATGAATGATATGCTTCCATTCTTTAACATCTACCTAAAATTTAATTGAAGCAAAACGTGCTACAACAAAGTGTATAATTAATTGCTATCTGATTTCCAAAATGGAAATCCTTGCAATCAATTATCTTTAATACCAGAGTGTAAATCCCGTCGGATATAGCCGCAACTAATCATACACGAACCGTTGTAATTAATTATGACCCGTCCTGAAATATGTATACAAAAAATCAAATGTATATGTATAAAAACGATGGATATGTGAGACGTTATAGTGAGAGCTTTAAACTCAAGGTATTGGCAGAACTTGCCAAA
>JBBKWR010000246.1:0-6123 GCA_037969055.1 Flavobacteriaceae bacterium
GCCGCGAACGATGTTAAGATAGCGATACCTATTTTCCAATCATAGCCCAAAGGTTTAACAACCGGCTCGATGGCCTTGCCCATATAGCCCATATAGGAGCTTTCCAATTTAAAGCTAGCTATTTCCTGGTTTTTGGCGTTTTCAAAAAGTGTGCTTTTTCTTTGTTCAAGGGAGTCTGCAACTGCGGCTGCATTGATGGGATATGAGTTCTTTTGAACGCTGTCTTGCAAAGCTTGGCGATAGGTCGACAAATCGCCTTCGATTTTGGATTGATTAAAATCAGATAGTCCTTCACTGGCTATTCGGTTTTCAACCACGGAGGTCGCATTCTTAAAGTTTTCGGATATCCCGTTCGACCCTAAAAACCATAGGATAATGGAGATCGCCAAAATTATCTTCCCTGCCCCATAAACGAAGCTTTTGGTCTTTTCCCATACGGTATAGGCCACATTTTTGAACAGTGGCAGTTTATAGTTGGGCATCTCGACTACAAAAAAGGTGCGGCTTTTAATTTTAAGGATTTTGTTCAATATCATGGCAGAAACCACCGCGGCCGCAAAACCTATCAGATATAGGAGCATCAGTGTCATGGCCTGATAGCCCAGACCCAAAAATCGCCCCTCCGGAATGACCAGGGCGATGATGATCAGATACACCGGCAACCTGGCAGAACAGGTCGTAAAAGGGACCACCAAAATGGTGATCAACCGTTCTTTCCAATTTTCTATGTTCCTAGTGGCCATGACCGCTGGGATGGCACACGCCGTTCCAGAAATCAAGGGAACTACACTTTTTCCGCTGAGACCGAAGGGTCGCATTAATTTATCCATTAAAAAAACCACCCTGCTCATATAGCCCGATTCCTCCAATAATGCAATGAACAGGAACAAAAAGGCAATTTGGGGAATAAAAATAACGATGCCTCCTATGCCGGCCAAAATACCTTCCGCAACCAAATTGGTGAACACCCCTGGGGGCAAAGTAGTCTTAACCCACGAACTGGCCGAGGCGAAGAATTCCTCTATAAAATCCATGGGGTAACTGCTCCAATCATAAATGGCCTGAAATATGGAGAGCAAGATCAAAAAGAATATGAGGTAACCAAATATTTTATGGGTCAAAACCTTGTCTAAACTGGCCCTAATCCCCTTTGCGGCGGTCCTATCGACCTTATAGGTCTCTTTGAGGATCCCATTGATGAACTGATACCGGAGAATAGTTTCTTTCTGCTGCAGGCGTTTTAGTTCCGATTTAGTTTTTGTGGTAAAGGAGGAAGAATCTTTGATCAATTTTTTCTCGATGGGCATGAAATTTACGTCTTGCGTGATCACCAACCACAATTTGTAAAGGTCCTGCTTCGGAAAGGTCTCCATTAACTTAACAAAGTAAGAGGGGTCAATTACGGAAATATCAACATTGGGGTTGGTGGACAATGACTTGTAATCGGCAATCAGTTCCTTTAAATTATCGATGCCCGTTCCTTTTCGAGTGCTGATCAATGCAACTTTGGCCCCCAATTTTTCTTCTAACAGCGATATATCCAAAGAAATGCCGGTCCGCACCATTCGATCCGCCATATTAATGACCAAGATGGCAGGGATCTTAAGATCTTTGATCTGTGTGAACAACAGGAGATTTCTTTTTAAGTTCTCCACATCGCTGATTACCAGTGCGACATCAGGATGGTCCTTGTCATTTTTATTTAACAAGAGCTCTACCGCAACACTCTCATCAAGCGAAGTCGTATTGAGACTATAAGTGCCCGGAAGGTCCAGGATATGGGCTTTTACGCCGCGGGGCAGTTTACAGACACCCTCTTTTTTTTCAACGGTAATACCAGGATAATTGCCCACCTTTTGTTTGAGCCCCGTCAATTGGTTGAAGACAGAGGTCTTTCCCGTATTGGGGTTTCCGATAAGTGCTACCTTGATCTGTTTGCTCATGGTACGATGACATCTTGAATAATATCCAATTCGATCAAAAGTGCCATTTCGCGCCGTATGGCGATGTGCGATCCATTGACGTTGATATAAATGGGGTCTTTTAAAGGGGCCACTTGTATCATTTCAACCTCATTCCCTGGAAGGCATCCTAATTCCAGAAGTTTTATGGGCAAAATATCATCGGCAAATTCTGTGATGATGCCCCTTTGCCCCCTTTTTAGATGTGCTACGGTAGTGACCAATTTTTATTTAGATTGATTATAAGTAAGGACAAATGTAAAGGAAAAAAACCAAAGGTTTTCGTGAAAATCCCAAAATCCAAATTCCACTATTTCCTCTTATAGAATTTGGAATTTACTTATTATAGGAAGCTTTCAAAATCGCAAGGTCCTGCATTAACCTATCAATTTCCTCGGAGTTGGTCCCATCGTAAAAACCACGTACACGACGTTCCTTATCGACCAGTATAAAATTTTCGGTATGGATCATGTCAAACGGTCCCCCGTCCCCATCGGTCTTTACGGCCAAATATGATTTTCTCGCCAATGCGTATATCTGCTTTTTGTCTCCTGTGACCAAATTCCATTTGGCATCATTCACCCCTTTTTCAAGTGCGTACTTTTTAAGTTGTGCAACCGAGTCGATTTCGGGGGTTACCGAATGGGAAAGTAGGAACACGTCCGGATCGTCCAAAATCTTATTTTGGATCGCGGCCATGTTTTTTGTCATTATAGGGCATATGGTGGGACAGGTGGTGAAGAAAAAATCGGCGATATAAATCTTGTCCTTGTAATTATCTTGGGTGATGGTCTTGCCGTTTTGGTTGGTCAATGAAAAATCGGCAATAGCGTGGTATTTTTTAATGTATTGCATGGTACTGTCGACCAGCTCGGGGTTCACCATGCTGGGTTGGTAAACAGTAAGCACTTTTTTGGGGGTCAGTGCGGAATAAAACAGATAAATGATGACGCTGGATAGCAAAAACAGGACAATCCCGAAAAACTTGTATTTGGCAAAAAACGACCGCATATTCTTTTCGGCAAAGATAGGTTACGCTATGGGAGCTATCAAGTAAAACCTAATGTCTTGATTACTAAAAGTTTCTTAAATACGAACGGGTGCGGGTACTTTCTTTTTTTAAGACTTCTTAATGATGTACTTTTGTGCGTTTTTAAAGAACAAAATTTATGGTTTTAGCAATACAGATTGCGCAATTTGTGCTCATCATATCCATCTTGGTCATTCTCCACGAACTGGGGCATTTTATACCTGCCAAATATTTTAAGACCAAAGTTGAAAAATTCTATCTGTTCTTTGATGTCAAATTTTCATTGTTCAAAAAGAAAATCGGAGATACTGAATATGGTATAGGTTGGTTGCCCTTGGGGGGTTATGTAAAGATCGCTGGCATGATCGACGAGAGCATGGACACCGAACAAATGAAGGAGGAGCCCAAACCATGGGAGTTCCGGAGCAAACCCACTTGGCAACGGTTGATCATTATGCTGGGCGGGGTTACCGTAAACTTCTTCTTGGCATGGATCATTTATTCGGTGCTATTGTTTAACAATGGGGACACCTATATACCAGCCGATAGTTTAAAATATGGGATTGCTGTAGATTCCATTGGGGAAAGGCTCGGATTGCGATCGGGCGACCAAATTTTGGCGGTGGATGGCAAAAAGGCCAAAAAGTTTACCGATGCCCAACTGGATGTTATCCTGGGCGATAATGTAACCGTAAAGCGAAAAGGGGAACAACTGACCATTCCGATTTCCGACGAAGGAAAGGCATTGATCTTCAGCACCCAGGGTAAAAATTTTATTGGCTATAGGACCAAAGCGGTCATCGGCGAAGTGGTCCAGGGTTCCCATGGCGATAAGGCCGGTATAAAAGTTGGGGATGAAGTCGTGGACATTGATGGCAAAAAGGTGCAGTTTTGGGGCGATGTCATAAAAGGTATCAGAAGTTCGACAGGAGGCACGCTCAACATGGATGTCATCAGAAATGGGAGGGTGGAAAACCTACAAGTGGCATTGCCAAAAGATAGTATCGTGGGGATAAGGGCTTTTGAGCAGGATCTTTTTGTTACGGACAACTTTAGTTTTATGGAAGCGATCCCTGCAGGGTTCAACCGGACCATCAAGGTACTAACGGGACAGATTCGGCAGTTTAAGGTGATTTTCAATTCCAAAACCGGGGCCTATAAGCAGGTAAAAGGACCTATAGGCATTGTTGAAATGATGTCTCCCACCTGGGATTGGACCTTCTTTTGGAGTTTTATGGCCATGTTTTCAGTCTGGCTTGCCTTTTTGAACATATTGCCCATCCCGGCCTTGGACGGGGGTCATGTTATGTTCTTATTGTATGAAATGATCTCCGGTAGAAAGCCCAGTGAGAAGGTATTGGAACGCGGACAAATCGTAGGTTTTGTGCTATTAATGGGGTTGATGTTGGTCGTATTTGGCAACGATATTTGGAACATTGTTAAAAAATTTCTTTAGCCGTTTTGCCGCTTACTTTACAACCTCTTAAAAGGTTGGATTTTGTTTGGGGTAATTGAAAAAACATTTATATTTGCACCCTCCTACGCACACCCTATCCAATGGAAGGGTGCGCTTCGGAGGGCGCAGGCCCAATAATAACTTGATATTCCTCCTTACCTGCCGGCAGGCAGGGCTCAGTTGCCCGCCCGGATGAACGGGTTCACCGTTCGGACGGGGTTAGAGCATGGGATCGGAAACAAGAAAAAGGGTAAACCAGATAATATTCCTCCTTACCTGCCTGCCGGCAGGCAGGGCTCAGAACTGAGCTACTATCTTATTCGGCAAAATGTAATTAGGAAAAAGTCAATAAAGACTCTAAAATAAAGTGAAATTCCTCCTTAGCTCAGCTGGTTAGAGCATCTGACTGTTAATCAGAGGGTCCTTGGTTCGAGCCCAAGAGGAGGAGCTTTAAAATCAGGCAGTTACATAAAAATGTAGCTGCCTTTTTTATTAGATGGCGTGCTTTTGGCGTGCTTTTTTGAGAATGAATTGTTTTTATTTTGTTCTCTTGTGCTGTTCTGGCAAGCAAGAGGTCACCGGTTCGACTCCGATATTCTCCACCAATAAAGCCGGGGATTCCAAGAAATTGGAAACTTTTTTATTTTAGCTCTACACGCAGTTTTTGCCTTTATTTATTCATTTGTGCATAAAAAAAGGGTATCAAAAGAACCAGTCGCAAATTTGAGATTTTAGTGCTTTTGCGACTGAACGGATTTAGAAATAAATTAATCCTTTATTTGAACTTTAGAGAACTGGACTAAGGCTTTTCATAGGACACGTTGTTAGCAACTGGGCTTTAACGGTTGTTTAATAAATAACCGAATTTATCGTCAATTATTTTTTTATTTACCTTTTGCTCCAACACTTTTCCATTCTTGTCCGTTGAAAGATATTTTCCATTCTTTTTTAAATAAACGGTGTCCAACGGTTTATTAGTCAGATATTACGCTATGATATTGTAAAAAAAAGCTTGTCCGAGCTGGATTAACTGTAAAATACAAGAAATATATGCGTTTTACGGTATCTGAAAAACAAGAGATCGTTCATATGGTAGTTCGCTCTGAGATTGGGGTAAATAGGACCCTTAGGGAGATCGGACTCAATAAAAGCACCTTTTACAATTGGTATAATGCCTATACGGAAAGAGGTGTAGAAGGATTGCTTCCAAATAAAAGATGTGTAAATCGTCAATGGAACAGCATACCGCAGCAGCAAAAGAACTTGATTGTGAAATTGGCATTGGATCATCCCCAATTATCATCCAGGGAGCTAGCTTATAAAATTACCGATGAACAACAGGTCTTTATGTCCGAATCCAGCGTTTATAGAATTTTAAAGTCTAGAGGCCTTATTACGGCACCTGCCCATATTTTCCTAAGTGCAGCTGATGGGTTTACGGGTAAAACAGGATTTGTCCATCAAATGTGGCAAACCGACTTTACCTACTTTAAAATCCTGGGATGGGGCTGGTATTACCTAAGCACCATATTGGACGATTACAGCAGGTATATTGTTCATTGGGAGCTTTGCTCGAACATGAAGGTGGATGACGTTAAAAGAACCGTGGATACCGCCATTGTAAAAGCAAAACTGATAACCAAACAGCGACCGAGGTTGTTATCCGATAATGGTTC
>JBBKWR010000247.1:0-9441 GCA_037969055.1 Flavobacteriaceae bacterium
TTTTGGCCATCATATCATAATTCGTAAAAAATATCGGAAATAAAAACAGCAATAAAGTCCACAACGAACAACATCAAAGACGCCATGACTACTGCCGTGTTGGCCGCAAAGCCTACCCCTGCGGTTCCTTTGTTGCTATAATAGCCCTTAAAGCAACCTACCAACCCAATCGTAAAACCAAAAAAGAATGATTTTATCGTAGCAGGCAACAGGTCTCCAAACGACAAGGCTTCAAATACGGTATTAAAGTAAAGTTGGAAAGAAACGTCCCCTTTAAGGTTTTCTACCAGTGCCGAACCGTAAAGGGCCACCAGATCGCCAAACGCCACAAGGAGGGGAAGCATAAGGGTAGTTGCCATGATACGGGTGACCACCAAGTATTTGAAAGGATTGGTGCCGGAAACTTCCATGGCGTCTATCTGTTCGGTAACCCGCATAGAACCCAGCTCAGCCCCAATGCCAGAGGCGATCCGACCTGCACAGATGAGTGCCGTTATGACGGGGCCTATTTCCCTAACAATGGAAATACCCACCATATTGGGCATCCATGAAACTGCCCCAAATTGAATGAGCGTGGGCCTCGATTGTAAAGTGAGTACAAGTCCGATGATAAAACCCGTGACCCCAACCAACATGAGGGATCGGTTTCCCATTTGATAGCATTGCCTTAACAGTTCTTTGAACTCAAAAGGGCGTCTTGGCACTTCCCAAAAAAATCGCGCCGCAAAAAAAGAGAGGTCACCGATTTGAACAAAAAAGTGTTCGATCCGTTCCCCGATTTGTTTTTGTAGCACCATTAAAGAAAGTTTATCCTAAAACAATAAATATAGAACGGATGTTAGGATTTGGAAATGACCAATATCATACCATAAATGAAGGAACAATGTAAACTTTGGGCTTCTAATTTTTAGCATAGTGATGACTACCGAAACGGATTGAATGGTCCGTCATTTTCTATAAAACCCTATAACCAATCTCGAGACCAGCTAGTCTGGTTCGACTATTAACAAAGGTTTCATTAGTTACTCCAAAAAAAATTCGATAAAATTGCTGCATGCAAACGATAAGTGGACTGATTGACCTGCTCACCCTTGAAAGGCTCGACGAGCAAACCTTTAGGGGCCAAAATTATCAAGCCCCATGGGGCCGCGTATTTGGGGGCCAGGTACTCGCCCAATCATTGCATGCGGCTTATCAGACTGTCCCCAAGGATAGGTTGGCCCATTCGATGCACGGCTATTTTATTTTAGGGGGAAATCTCGATATCCCTATAAATTATGAGGTCGACACCATCCGAAATGGTGGCAGCTTTACCACCCGACGTGTTGTGGCCAGACAAAATGGGAAAGCGATCTTTACTATGGCGGCCTCCTTTCAAATTAAAGAGGAAGGGGTGGACCATCAGATCACCATGCCCAATCTCATAGCACCGGAAAAACTCGGCACCAGTCTTGAACAGATCGAAGAAATCAAGGCGATCAATCCCAAAGCGTATCAACGGCTCAAGATGGTATTGCCCGAAGTATTTGAATTCAGGTCGGTGGAGCGGATATCTTCCCAACTCACCAGAAATAATCCGCCTTTTAATAACCTTTGGATGCGGATTCCTGAAAAACTTAAGGCCGATGTTCCCCTGCAACAACAGTTATTGGCATACATCTCGGACTATAACCTATTAACGACTGCAACCCTACCCCATCGGGAGGAACTCAACAAGGGCAATACTTTTTATGCCAGTTTGGACCACGTACTTTGGTTCCACCGGGCATTCGATCTTCATGACTGGTTGCTTTACACCATGGATAGCCCGAGTGCTTCAAATGCCCGTGGCTTTGCCCGCGGAAGTATTTTTAATAGACAAGGGATTTTGGTCGCTTCCGTGGCACAGGAAGGATTGATGCGGCAGCAAATAAAATGATGGCCTAACCCATGCTATGATCACCATGCCCGCTCTTCTTTTACCGGAAAAACCCGCCTCCAGGCTTGAAAAGATCGAAGAAATAAAGGCGTTCGATTCCAAAACCTATCAACGGTACAACTTGGTACTTGTATGGAGTCCGACGGGAACAATGGGACCTTCACTCTTTGCATATCCTCCATAACCAAAATTCGTACAAAAGCGTAAAGTTATTTGCATGCTGAAGCATACCATTCTAGCGCAAACAAAACAAAATGTGCTGTATTGAAAAATACTTTGACGCTAACAAATAAGTTGTGGTAAAATTACCCGGATACCCTTGACAATGACAAATAATAGTATTATTTTTATTAAATCATATTTCGGGGTGCTATTGTATATTTGATGGCTGAGAATATACCCGGCGGACTGGTTAGGTAATCCTGATCAAGGAAAATATGACAGCGAAGGGAACGTAAATTGTGTCAAAACAATTTCGTTCCCTTTGTGTTTTTGAAAGGCTTGGATCTTACAGTTGTCTGCACCTTTTTTCTCTTTAGGCATTAGTTTGGGTCCCATAATTATGTTCATTTTAAACGTATAACACAACTAAAAAAATGAAAACTTAAGCATATAGTTATGGGAGAAATAAAAATCCACAGCGGTGAATCACCATCGCGGCAACCCGAAATTCAATATGTACTGGATCCCGAGCCAAAAACATTCATTGATTAGCTTGGCATTATTAGCTTTTTCATCATACAAAAATGCCCGCATGGTAGACTTTCCTTTGCGGCATGTTGATATGGTTAAGGAAAGATAAATTCTGTCTTTTTTTTTACTACTTTATGGTATGCAAAAGCGGGCAACCAAGGCACCAAAAAAGTTCGGTACGTTTTTAGGGGTTTACACCCCTAGCGTACTCACCATTCTTGGACTTATTATGTATCTCCGCTTTGGGTGGGTGGTTGGCAACGTTGGTCTGGGATGGACGATCGTAATCGTACTTTTAGCGAGTTCAATAACGTTCATCACAGGTCTGAGCGCCTCGGCTATTGCGACCAACATCAAAGTTGGTGTGGGGGGCGAGTATTTTTTGGTTTCCCGTAGCCTTGGTATGGAAACTGGAGGCGCCATCGGAATCCCACTCTATTTCTGTCGTACGCTGAGCGTCACCTTTTATTGCTTTGGATTGTCTGAGGTCATCATGGCGCTTTGGCCCCCAGGGTGGGGCGAACTACCATCCTTTGCCCTCCAATTATTCACTGGGATTCTCATCATTTTGGTTACGCTGCTTTCTGGAAAAAGTGCAGAACTTACGCTTAAAGCCCAAATACCAATCATGATTTTGGTGGGCCTGTCTATTGTTGCCTTGGCTGCTGGGGTTTTGCTCAATGAACTCCATACGCCAATTATGGAAGCTTCGTATGCCACCGCAGATAAAGGTTTTTGGTATGTATTTGCCGTTTTCTTCCCCGCCGTTACCGGTTTTACCGCTGGGATTGGAATGAGTGGGGACTTGAAAAAACCGCGCCGATCTATTCCCAAAGGAACACTGGGTGCCGTGCTTACCGGAGCAGTAATATATCTTATTATTCCTGTGCTATTGGCGATCACTGGTTTGCTCACCCTTGATCAATTGGCCGATCAGGAATTTGGACTAAAAACATGGACCGCTGTTGCTTTGCTGGGTGGAATTTTGGTCTTTCCAGCAGTGTTGGGCGCGATTTTATCCTCGGCCTTCGGAAGCATTTTAGGGGGACCAAGGGTTTTACAGGCCTTATCCATGGACGGGTTGGCACCAAAGTTCCTCGCAAAACTATCCAAAACTGGTCAGCCTACCTACGCCACCTGGATCAGTGGGGCCATCGCGTTGCTCGCCGTAGGATTTGGTGCGTTGAATACCATTGCACAGTTGGTGTCCGTATTGTTTTTGACACTTTATGTAACCATAAATTTTAGTGCGGCACTGCAAGATTTTGTTGCCGAACCTTCTTATAGACCTCGTATAAGAGTGCCATGGTATGTTTCCATTTTAGGTGCGCTTGGCGCAGTTGGGGTGATGTTTCTTATAAATCCCTGGGCCTGTTATATAGCTTTGGGTATCGTTGCCGGTATTTATATTTGGCTACGTTCGCGCACCATTGAGCAACAATGGGGAGATGTCTCGGTCGGATTTTGGATAAAGGTAGCGAGGTTTGCCCTGCTCCAATTAAAAAACCGAACGATTCATGGTCGTAACTGGCGCCCGCTGATGTTGATCTTCGTAAAGGATGTGGAAAAACAATTAAGCCTCATTAAGCTTGGGGAACTACTAGGGCAAAATCATGGCATCCTTACCTTGGCCCATTTGACGAATGCAGCAGGCATCATTGAAGATGATAATAGATTACAAATGGAGGTGGAAATGCGTAAAAAAATAGCCCATCATGGGTTTCAGGCCTTTTGTGAGGTTCATTCCGTCACTGATTTTCAAGAAGGTTTTGTCGAAATTTCGAAGGGACATGGGCTGGCAGGACTGCGTACCAATACCGTTTTGTTCGATTGGTCAAACGACGAAGAAGGACAAGTAAAAGAATTAAGGGCAATACGCGCCCTTCGTGAAAAAGATAAGAATGTCATACTTTACAAATCTACCACTGGTCTCACCCAAAGGGGTAAGCTGGTCGATATTTGGTGGCGAGGGCAGCAAAACAATGGAGATCTTATGTTGTTGTTGGCCTATCTGCTAAAACTTAACCGGCAATGGGAAAATGCTGAAATGCGTATTTTATCGTTAGTAGCTACTTCGGAAGCCCAACGAAAACTTGCCAAAGGGCTGAAGAGTTTGTTAAGGGAAGCAAGGATCGAGGCAACTGTGAACGTTTTAGTGGGCGATACGCCTTTTATTGGGACCTTGCATCAAATAAGTGGGAAATCTGATATTGTTTTCATCGGTTTGCCTGTTGTAGCAGTGGGCAGGGAGAAAGAAATCGCCAAGAACCTAGACGCTATGTGCCAAGGCCTTGAAACCACTGTTTTTGTGCAGAACAATAGTATGTCGCATGCTATTCCAATTTTACTAAAAGTTTGAAAAGTGGTTGATCACCAATACAAGAACCTCCATTGCTGTTTTTGATAAAAATTGGTTTATTGATACATCTAACAAAAAAGTAACATTATTTTATGCTTTATAAGGCTTCAAAAAAAGAAGGGAATCAACATATAAGTGACAATATAAAGAGTGCAACTTAAGGAGCACATAGTTCAGCTCAAAAAATAGGGCCAAACGTTGGTTTTTGGGGACAGACCGTCACGCCTAGGGTCTATAAAACTCCAGAATCGAATTGCCCTAGGTACTCTATAAATTTTCGTATCTTTATCCACACAAAATACCTGACATCCGATCAGAGTCAGGACAACCTAAAACTAGGACTGATGGAAACAATTCCCCACGTTTTCTTGGCTGACGACGACCCCGACGATTGTATGTTTTTCAGGGAAGCTCTGGCAGCATTGCAATTATCCTCCGGTCTCACCATAGTCAATGATGGCGAGGTGCTCATGGAGTTGCTTTCAAACAATACCACAAAACTTCCCGATGTCCTATTTTTGGACCTGAATATGCCCCGTAAAAGCGGTTTTCAATGCCTATCAGAAATAAAAAGCAACGAAAGGCTCAAAACGATTCCGGTCGTCATCATTTCTACTTCCTATGACCGCACCATCGCGGACGGGCTATACCAAAACGGTGCATCCTATTATATCAAGAAACCTATCTGGTTTTCACAACTACAGGAACTTATTTCCCTTGCGGTCAAACTTGTAATAAAGAAAAATATTCTATGTCCCGAAAAAAACGACTTTTTACTCCGGTAAAATAGTTATAGAATATCAGGACTTAGACAAGTATCCAGCACGCAATTGAAATAGGCCACGCTTCGATATTTATTTTCCATTACCCAGGCCCTGTCTGAATTTCTACCCTACAGATCCTGCGGAACTCGCTGTCTATGGAATCGATAAATTGGACTTCTAGCCACGATTGGTACAAAGTGAGCTTAAAAAACAGCGCTCCATCGATGATGTTACCATATTGGCCAACGATTTATTGGTGGGAACAAGAGATTCGCAATCCATTTCGCTATCTTTAAAACAAAAGTAATCGTTAAAACGAATGATCAATTTTCCATTAAAAATTGTGGCAATCGGTAAATAATTTAAAAATGGGACAAAAAAATCGATATTCAATAGTTAAACCAAGAATTTGAAAGCACCTCCAAAGACGCTCAAAAAATCAGACAACGCATTCCCCGTAGTAGGGATTGGGGCTTCTGCCGGGGGCCTCGATGCCTTTAAAAAATTATTGAATTCCATTTCGGCAGACTCGGGAATGGCCTATGTGCTGGTGCAGCATCTGGACCCCACCCACGAGAGCATGCTACAGGAACTGCTTCAAAAAGTGACTGCTATACCCGTTCTCGAGGTTACCGATGCTATAAAAGTGGTGCCCGATCATATTTACATCATTCCCAGCAACAGGATAATGATCGCTAATGATGGTGTCCTGGAACTTAGTCCCCGACCAGCAAAAAGCGAAACCGAACGCCATATGCCCATCGACCTTTTTTTTACATCGCTGGCAGAAGTACACCAATCCTTTTCGATCGGGGTGGTACTTTCCGGAACAGCCACCGATGGCACACTGGGACTAAAGGCCATCAAGGACCATGGCGGTATCACTTTTGCGCAGGATGAAGGATCTGCGGCATATAACGGCATGCCCCATAGTGCGGTACAGGCGGGGGTGGTCGACTTTGTTCTTCCCCCCGGGGAAATCCCGAAAAAGCTTTTGGAGGTGGCCTATATCACCAACGGCAACGGTGCGGAAAATTCCGGACAACAGGAAGAAGATGCCATTTTCAAACAGATCATTTCGTTGCTACGGGTACGCAAAGGGACCGATTTTACATACTATAAACAGACTACCATTCGCAGACGGATTCTCCGTAGGACCGCCATTACCAAGACAAAGAAACCATCTGCCTATCTAAACAATCTAAGACGGGACAAACAGGAGCAGGATGTGCTGTATATGGACCTTTTGATACCCGTGACCGAATTTTTCAGGGATCCCGAGATCTTCGATAGACTGCATAAAAAGGTTATCCCGGCCATCATAGCAAATAAAACTTCCGGCGGCACCATTCGTGTCTGGGTAGCTGGCTGCAGTACAGGAGAGGAAGCGTACTCCCTTGCTATCGCCTTTCATGAACTATTGGTCGGCAAAGACGCTTCGGCTCCCCCTCAAAAAGTACAGGTCTTTGCTACCGATCTCAGTGGGCCCGCCATTGAAAAGGCAAGATCGGGTATGTATTCCAAAAGCGATGTAAAAGGCCTGGCCCCTGATCGGCTCCAACGTTATTTTACCAAGAACAAAGGCGGTTACCAAGTCAACAAGGCTATCAGGAACAGTTGTGTCTTTGCCGTACACGATTTTTTAAAAGATCCGCCCTTTAGCAGGATGGACCTTATAAGTTGCCGTAATGTGCTGATCTACCTGGGCGTCTACCTGCAAAAAAGGGCTCTGACCACTTTTCACTACGCATTGAATCCAAAAGGTATTTTGTGGTTGGGTAAATCGGAAACGACCAACGGGGTACCCGCACATTTTACAGCTGTCGATAAAAAAGATAAGTTGTTTTCCCGCAAAGAAGTGCCAGGGCATTTCATACCTATAACGGGCCAAAAAAGCGAACAAAGTTTTACGGATCTGGGCGGTATCGGAAAAACCGGGAACATTCAAACCGATTTTCAAAAAACGGCGGACGATATCCTACTTAACAGGTTCACCCCTGCCGGAGTGGTCATCAACGAGGCAATGGACATCGTTCATTTCAGGGGCAGTACCGGCCGTTACCTGGAACCAGCACCGGGCAAAGCAAGTCTCAATATCCTAAGAATGGCGAAAGATGGCCTAGCCTTTGAGCTGCGCAGCATTTTACATAAGGCAAAAAAAAATAATGAAGCGGTCGTAAAAAACAATATACCGATACGTACCACTGGTACTGAAGAACGAAGCATAAGTATCGAGGCCATCCCCTTGCCCAATATCGTAGAGCCCCATTATCTGGTCCTTTTTCATGAACGTGACTTAAAGGAGGGCACAAAATCAACAACGGGCAAAAAACGAACCAAGGAATTGGATTCGGATGGAAAAACCAAAAAAGATAAAAAGGACCTCCGCATACAACAATTGGAACAGGAACTCAACCAGACCCGTGAGGATATGCGCAGTATTACCGAGGACCAGGACGCGGCCAACGAGGAATTACAGAGTGCCAACGAGGAACTGCTGAGCAGTAGCGAGGAACTCCAGAGCCTCAATGAAGAACTGGAGACTGGCAAGGAAGAACTCCAGAGCACCAATGAGGAACTTATGGTGGTGCACCAGGAAATGCAGGGACTGAATGAACAACTGATAGCCTCACGGGATTTTGCCGAAGGAATCGTCGGGACCGTACACGAGCCCTTGGTGGTACTCGACAGGAACTTTCGGGTCATATCCGCCAACAATGCCTTTTATAAAACCTTTGAGGTAAACGAGAAGGATACGGAGGGCAAACTGATCTTTCAATTGGGTAACAAGCAATGGGATATTCCCGACCTGCAAACCCTGCTGATAGACGTTCTGCCCCACAGGTCGACCATTGAAAATTTTGAGGTGGCCTGGAATTTTCCGAACATCGGGGAACGGACCATGCTATTGAACGCCCGTGAGATAAAAACAGACACCAAGGACGAAAAATTGATACTTTTGGCTATTGAGGATATTACCGAGCAGATAAAGGTCAGAAAGCAGAAATTGGAGACTTACAAAAAACACGCTGACGAACTGGAAGAACAAGTGGTGCTACGTACGGTGGAGCTGAAGGCCGCTAACGACGAACTTCTGGTCAGTAACGACGAATTGAAAAGGCTTAACAAGGAACTGGAAGCGTTCACCTATGTGGCAAGTCACGACCTGCAGGAGCCGTTACGCAAGATACAGACCTTCGTAAGACGTATTTCGAATGGGGAGGACCAGGGCCTGACCGATAAGGGCAAAGGCTATTTCCAAAGGGTATTTGCGGTATCCGAACAGATGAGCGGCCTTATCAAGGACCTACTCGATTTCTCACGCCTAGGTTCGTCAGAAAGAAAATTCGTAAAGACCGACCTTGGTAAATTAACCGGGGACATCATAGCGGAATTTGAAGAGATCATAGTTGAAAAAAAGGCCATGATAACATGCGATGAAATGGACACGGTAAAGGTCATCCCTTTCCAATTTCGTCAGCTTATGTACAACCTGATCGGCAATGCCCTTAAATTCTCAAGGCCCGATAATCCTCCCCATATTACCATAAAAAGTAAAATTGCCAAAGGTAACAAGCTCGAAAACAAAGAACTTTTACCGGATAAAAAGTATTGTCAGATTACGGTGGAGGACAACGGGATCGGTTTCAAGCCCGAATACAGCGACCAAATATTCGAGGTGTTCAAACGTCTCCATGGGAAAGATG
>JBBKWR010000248.1:0-7464 GCA_037969055.1 Flavobacteriaceae bacterium
ACTAATGGTCTCAATACTCATTATAAAAAGTTTGATTTTTTAATATTATAAATCGAGAAAAAGATAATTAAGATACCGGATATCGGCACGATCAAATACACAAACCCCAAAGGCACTTGCAATGCGGAAGACATCTGACCTAACCTAAGGGTGGTGTATACTAAATTTCCGCCCCCGATTATCATGATGATGAATGCAAACAATGCCATTATTATTTGGATTATTTTGTGTCGCCGCGCTTTCCTATCCGCGGGCAATTTTGCCAGTAAAAAGTCCATGGATAGATGGCCCTCCTTTTGTCCGTTAATATAAGCGGCACCTAATACAGTGAGCCAAATCAGGGCAAACCTGGCAAACTCCTCCGTAAATGAGCTGGATTGTCCCACAATGTATCGTGATATCACTTGCCATACCACGTCAACCACGAGCAATGCAAATATGACCACCAAGAGCATTTCGATGGCCCTGATTAGAAATTGGTATGTTTTTTCCATCAGTTCGCGTTTATTTTGTCGATGATTGCTTTTAATTTCGGGTCTTTCATCAGTCGTTCCATCACTGGTCTTGATTTGGCGATAAAAGGAGCCTTGTCTGGATAAATAAATTGCACGTTCGCTTTTTTGAGCGTTTCCATATTTTCAATAATGGTCTCTTTCCAAAATATTTTTTGTTTTTCCACACTTTCCAATGCGGCAGCCTCAAGCCATTCTTTCTCCTGTGCAGAAAGACCATCGTAAAATTTAGTGCCAATGATCACTACATCTGGTATCATGGTATGCTCATCAAAAATGTAATATTTGCAGACCTCATAATGGTTGGAGCTTACAAAAGAAGGGATATTGTTCTCAGCTCCGTCGACCACGTTTTGTTGTAACGCAGTATAAAGTTCACCAAAGGCCATAGGAGTTGCCGATGCGCCCAAGGTATTGGCCATATCTACGGACATTTGGTCGTTTTGCACCCTTAATTTAAGGCCTTTTAGGTCGTCGGGGGAATAGATCGGTCGATCTTTAGTATAAAAACTTCTGGCCCCGGCATCATAAAAACATATGCCTCTTAGGAGAAATTCGGTACCACTTGCCAACATCTGTTTTCCTACCTCCCCCTCTAGGTTACGAAACAAATGGTCACTATCCCTAAAGAGGTATGGGATTACGGTTATCTGATACTCAGGCGCGAAATTCGACAGGGCAGAGGCACTAACCTTGGTCATGGCCACACTGCCAATCTGTAATAATTCCAATGCTTCACGCTCAGATCCCAATTGGCCATCCGGAAAAATCTTAATCTGCAATTTGCCTCCCGATCTTTCGTTCAGCGACCGCTGCATTTCTAATATGCCCTTGTGCACAGGATGGGACGTGGGAAGGGAATGCGCAAAATAAAGTACCTTATGATCTTTTATGGTCTCACATGATGATATGATGACACAGAACGAAACTGCGATAACCGCGTTTACGAACTTATTTTGGTGGAAGCAGTGCATCATAGTTTTTTATTAAGGCTGTTATAAACAAGCCGCTTGGTGTCCAATTATAATTAAAGTTTTCCGTATCTACGGTCTGTTCAATGACATTTCATAGGCACGTGTTGTCGTGTAATATTTGCTGATCATATTGGGCACTTCCCAATTGGGAAGTTTGCCGTCCACCAAATATTTTAGATAATTTTGGGTCACTTGTGCAAAATGTTCCTCATGACCTATTTTGTAAGCATCGGGAATATTGATCTTATATAGCTTGTTCGATATTTTTTCAACGGTTGTTCCTGCAAATGGCTCGAATATATGATTCGATAAGGCCATTTGAATATCTTTTTCCATATCCTTATCCAGCACCGACCCGATATATAAAATAGGCCTGTAACCTTCCTCTTGGCCTTGTTTTATGATCAGGTTGCTTTTGGTTCCCCGCATAACACTATAATGGGTGTCACCTGTACCTTCTGGTGCCTGATAATTCCATATTACGGAAACCTTGGCGTATTTATCCCTTATTTTATAGATGATCTCTCCGTTACAATAAACGTTGAGCCTATCCTCAATAATGTCTTTTTTAAGATACTCGGGATAGTCATTCAAGCCAGTTACCTTTTGAAATTCTGCTTTGGTCAACACCGTTGGCCAGCGTCTTGCGCTGATTAATTCAATGTCTGTTGTGTCTATGATTTGCTCTGGAAATGCTTCCCATTGCACCAAGTCGACCAAATGTGTCGTAACATCCACAATACCCTCACCCTCTTCCTTCACATCAAAAAACCATGGGGGGCGCACTAGGGGCTGCCCTGAAACATACTTGAAAAAATGGTGCACGCTTTCCTTGCTAATGGCAGGTTCACCAGGAGTACCATTTTTCAGTTCACCGAATATATGGGGCATGGTCGAAAATAATTTTTGCATCAGTGTTGTCGTTTCAAATCGTTCGGTCATGATATCATAGATCAACACCCCATTTTCTTCGGCAATTTGGAGCGCCTTTTTCAATTTTTGAAAACCCTCAGGATCTATGACCAACGGTTTGTCGGCATACACATTTAGGCCAGATTTTACGGCCTCCAGTACATAGTCAATTTTTTTTGAATTCTTTCCCGCAACGATCATCACGTTACCAGGTTTTTGAGTGAGCATTTCCTCTAGAAAGTCGTTGCCCAAATGGGTTTCCACTTTCCATGCGGTAGGGAGATCGTTCCTGGAATTATAGGCCTTGATCTTGTCCAAGAAATCTTGTACTTCAGGTCCTTCGGGAGCATATACATGAATGGTGGAATCAACTTGGGGGTACATCGATTTCTGGACCAATGCCGCGTGAAAATGGCCTGGGTCCAAAGTCATGAGCTTTACATTTTTGGATACTTGGGACATATCTTTCTGGGGTACTTCCTTTTTTTGTCCACAGGAAAAGCATAATAAAAGTAAGGGCAAAATGTTGTAATATTTCATCGTATTTGCAGTTTGCTATACTTTTATATAGTCGGTTCCATAGGGTTTTCTTTGTTCTCTTCCCAACATGGCGTTGGCTTCATCGTCATTTACGAACCTTTCAGTTTCAGGATTCCATTCGAGTTTGCGTTCAAACTGCATCGCAATATCGCTGATCAAACAAATGGCACAGGCTTTATGCCCCTTTTCGATCGGTGATATCGGCGGCTTGCGACTTTTTATGCAATCGAGCCAATTCCCGTGCTGGTCCTCTATTACCTCAAGGTGGACCTCATTTGGCCCAATAGGTGAGGTTAAAATATTAGGATCTGAGGCATCCAGCGCCTTGGTGCTTTTTTCCTTATCTACTGGATCGGTTGCAGACGCATTATAATCGCCCCTTGAAACAAAGATCCATCCGTCGGTTCCCTCGTAACGAATTCCGTTGGTGTAACCGCCGCTGGTGTATACCGTAATACCGTTCTGATACTCATGCTTGACCAAAAAATCGCCATGCACGTTCCATAGCCCGGATTTTGGAAACTCCGCCAAAGCTTGAACCGATATCGGACCCGTTAACTCGGTATCCATTCCCCATGCTGCAGAATCGTAATGGTGTTGGCCCCAACCGGTTATCATTCCGGCCCCATAATTTCTAATCCTAAGCCAACCAGGTCGGCTATAATCATTTTGTGGGTGCACCCCAATTTCGGTATACGGCACTTCTGGGGTGGATCCCAACCACATCTCAAAATTTAGATTTGGCGGTATCGGCATTGCGGGCGCTTCCGGACCTGCCGGATCTCCAGGCAATCCTATCTTCACCGTATGTATCTTACCTATCCTTCCATTGCGCACCAATTCTGCGGCTACCCTAAATTGTGGCATGGCCCGTTGCTGTGTCCCTACTTGGAGAATCACATTTTGTCTTTTGACTACCTCGAGCAATTGTTGTCCCTCCCTTATGGTCAGGGAAGTAGGTTTTTGAAGGTAAATATCTTTTCCGGCCAGGGCGGCTTCCATGGCTGGTTGTGAATGCCAATGGTCTGGCGTACTGATCACCACAGCATCGATATCCTTGTTCAACAGCAATTCGCGATAATCAGAATAGGTCTTTACATTGACATATTTGTCGCTCCCGGTCTTTTCTTTATAGTGGGTATCGATCAATAACTTGGCATCTTCGACCCTTTTAGCATCTAGATCGCAGACCGCGACGTATCGTGCATCGTCAAATTGTATCGTATCGCGAATATCATGTTCCCTTGCAATACGACCGCAACCTATTTGACCGATATTAATTTTATTGCTCGGGGCATTCTTACCAAGCACATGGGCTGGAACTATGGTCGGAAAACCCACGATAGCAGCTGTTCCCAAAGTGGTTCGATTGATAAATTTTCTCCGTTTCATATCTAGGTGGTTTATTTTATTTGGACATGATATTGGCCACGGGTGGGTTTGCAAATAATTGCCAGTAAGTTTCTGCTTCTTCCGCGGATAATTTGCCATCAAACACGACCATTCTATAATTTAGTTCATACGCTTTATTGGGCTCTATTTGCCATTCTTCATGACGTATCGGACAGAATTCAAAAAACATGTCGCCCCTTCCCTCATTGGCATCCATTGGCCAGATCCTCATGGGTTCTGGATGCATTCTATTGTTCGGATGGCTCATAAAAAGAATCCCATTAGTGCCCTTGCCGTCCGTAGAAATTCCACTAACAATGCACCATCGTGCATTAGTTCCATCGGCCTCTAATCTATCCTTGCCTTCTGAGGTCAATACCGAACAGTTGTCGGCTTTCCATCTTTGATTAAACCGCATTCCGATACCGCCCCCATAACGATAGGCTTCAAATAAAATTCCATTTTCCAAGGGAGAGGTAAAGGTGGACTTATAATCGAACATATATCGATCAGGTCTATTCAAGCCCCATAGTTTAACTTCAAGGTCTTCGTTCAGGGCAACTTGGGGTTCTTTTTCCGTTATAAAATCGATATGCTCTTGGGCCGCATTGAAAGAAGTAAATATAGCTCCCGCTGTCGTATTATTAAATTCTTTAAAAAGGACGGTGCCCTTTCGGTCGCCCAAATTCCAAAAGTCCACCTGTTGGCCTTTGATCTGGGTGTGGGTCCAAGGGCCCCAAATACCGTAATGGTGATAATGGTCCGGAGGCTGTATACGGCTCAAAGTGTCCCCGTTTGGGGCAAGTACTGGGTGGATGTAACCGGATTTCCGAAATATGGAATCTACCCCCAACGGGGGATAAGTCATACCATAACGATACGTGAGGACCGGCTTATCGCCCAGTTTGAGATTAAGATCCCCATCTTTCCGGTCGTAAGTCAATCTATCACGGACAACAGAATCCTTACGTTTTTTTATAAAATATTCAGCCTTATCATTGGCATTGTATGGAGCTATTTGAAACCAAAGTCTTTCCCCATCGATTTGGGAAGGAATTTCTTTGGTCCCACCTTTTCTTTTTTCAATGATAACGACATCATTTAAATTGCTGGTACTAATATCTAGGGCTACTGGCGTGGCACCCATTGCAGTTTCATTCAAATCAACTCCAACTTGTAGGAGCTCCTCCTTCTCAGGTTTACATCCAGTTGCGAACAAAATGACTGAACACACTAGTACAAATGAATACCTCAGTAATTTGGTCAGATTGGTATGATTTGGCATTGGATATTTAATAATAGAATGGATATAATGGTAATTTACAATTACTTTTGATAATATAGCAAATCGAAAATTTAAATTCGTTAACGTTAACGAAATAACACAAAAAGTCGCAACAATGCAAAGATTCATAATTTCCATTTTCGCTTTTTTATTTTTGGGCAGTGTTTCGGCACAAGAGTTGAAACCATTTGAACTGACCGATGCGTGGCTGTCAAAAATTGAGTCGATCGCTCCAAAAAGTACAACGACCAAGGTTGAAGGAAAGAAAAATATCCTCATTTTTTCGCTTTACACGGGATTTGAACATTGGACCATCCCGCATACGGAAGCGGTCATAAAACTACTTGCTGAAAAATCGGGCGCCTTTCAAGTGGTGACCTCGAACGAAATAGCCCGCTTTGAAACCGACGAACTCCGAAAATTCGATGCCGTTGTATTGAACAACAACTGCTCTATTGGCGATCAGCGCAATTTGTTTTGGGATGTGCTCAAAGCGGACCGTTCCATGTCTGACCAAAAACGTTTGGATGAGGCCCAATCCCTAGAAAATAATTTGCTGAAATATGTTGACGAAGGGGGAGGATTGATGGTGCTGCATGGGGGCATCGTTATGCAGAACAAATCTGCAGCTTTTGGTGAGATGATGGCAGGAAGTTTTGACTATCACCCCAAACAGCAGAATATAAAAGTAAACTTGGTCGATGCCAAGCATCCTATGGTCAAAGCCTTCGATGGAAGAGGATTTGAACATATAGATGAACCCTATTTTTTTAACAATGCCTACTTCGATTATAACTTTAGACCCCTCTTGTATATGGAAGCCGACCAAATTGAAGGCAAAAAAGAAGCGGTAGACGACAACATCAAGTACATTTCGTGGATCAAACCATATGGCAGTGGAAGGGTATTCTATTGCTCCCCCTCACACAATGCACAGAGTTATAAAAATCCACACCTGCTTCAATTTCTTTTAGATGGTATGCAATATGCCACGGGCGACCTTAAATGTGATGATTCGCCGATGGCGCATTAAATTTGTTGGTTTGAAGTAAGCTATACAACATCAAAATAAATAAAAAGCCAATGGCTGAGGGCGCCGCCAAGCACAAATAAGTGCCAAATAAAGTGGTTGTAAGGTATCTTTTCGATAGCATAGAAGACAATTCCCAGACAATAGAGCATACTGCCCATAAAGAGCAACCATATTCCCATAGTGGAGGTTTGTTCCATCAGATTTTGATAGTCAAAAATGATCAGCCATCCCATTAAGACATAAAGGGCCAGGGAGACAATCTCATATTTCCCCGTAAAAAACAATTTCAAAACCGAACCAATAGCCGCAAAACCCCAAACGATATAGAACATTAACCATCCGTTCCCTTTTTCAAGTGAGATAAGGACCAACGGGGTATAGGTACCGGCAATCAGGAGAAATATACCGATATGATCAAGAATCCTGAATCCTTTTCTGAGATGGGCCTTCCTGACGGAATGAAAAACCGTTGAGGCGGAAAATAAAAGGATAAAGCACAAACTGTAAACGACGATACTTACCGTCGCATAGGAAGTACGTTCTGTGTTTTTGTATAATAATAAAAATAGTCCGACGAGTCCAAATAGGGCCCCTAAGCCATGAGAAATTGCATTTAACCTTTCTTCCCGATAATAATTTAACGCTGTAGCTTTCATTTCGACGACAAAGATACAACACTAAGTCGCTTTATTTAACAATCAGTTTCGCCCTCATGGTTGCCGCATGTCCTGGAAATGTGCAAACGATCCAATATTCACCTGGACTGGATGGGGCCTGAAAATAAATTTTTTCTGCCGAGCCTGGAGTGACAATACC
>JBBKWR010000249.1:0-5151 GCA_037969055.1 Flavobacteriaceae bacterium
CATGGCTGGCCTTCTTAGGATTTATAGGCGGATCGGCAGCCTTTATAATAATTCGAAATTTAGTACTAAACGCATAATTTAATCGACAAAATACCGTTATTAAGGCAACATTCATAAGAGAAATTATATGTTAATGATTCAAACCCTTGCCCAAGATCCAGAATTGGGAGATGTAGTATCTGAAGAAAAAACCCTTTCGGTAATAGATTTGATTTTTAGCGGTGGCACTGGAAGCATCGTGATCATCTCTGTGCTTTTTCTCATGCTGGGCGTGGCACTTTATATTTATTTTGAAAGAATTTTGGCCATCAAGGCCGCCTCCAAAATAGACAAGAACTTCATGAACCAGATCAAGGATCATGTATCAAATGGTAAGCTGGAAGCTGCCAAGCTTCTTTGCGCCCAAGTAGATTCCCCGGTGGCACGATTGACGGAAAAAGGAATTTCAAGGATAGGGAAGCCTTTGGATGACATCAACACTGCTATTGAGAATGCTGGGACCCTGGAGGTCTACAAGCTGGAAAAAAATGTCACCGTTCTGGCGACCGTGGCAGGTGCCGCACCCATGATTGGATTTCTTGGAACCGTAATTGGTATGATCATTGCATTTCATGAAATGGCCTCTAGTGGCGGCCAGGCAGAAATGGGATCCTTGGCGGCCGGTATTTATACCGCCATGACCACCACCGTAGCGGGACTTATTGTGGGTATCATTGCCTATATTGGCTACAATCATTTGGTCAATAGGACCGATAAGGTAATACATGCAATGGAAGCGAACGCTGTGGAATTCCTCGATTTGTTGAATGAGCCATTGTAGCAAACCAGATTGGTAATGCAACATAACACTAGGAGAAGGATACTCAGAAAATGGAAAGGTGAAAATTAGTTGGCCTGATAAAGGTTCTTTCCAAATTGCAAATCAGATTTCATTTCGAATATTCTTTTAATTAATTAAATAAAGCACTTTGAAATTAAAAGGTAGAAATAAAGTAAGTCCGGATTTTAGCATGGCATCGATGACGGATATCGTATTTTTATTGTTGATATTTTTCATGCTAACGGCTAATTCCCCAAACGCGTTGGATCTTTTATTGCCAAAGGCAAAGGGGAAATCCACCAATACACAAAATGTTTCTGTAAGTATAGACAAGAACCTACAGTACTTTGTGAACAACGAGAGAATAAACGCAGAATACATTGAAATTGAATTAAAAAAGGCACTTAAAGGGCAGGATAAACCCACGATTATCCTAAGGGCAGAAGAGAGCGTAGCCATCAAGGAGGCTGTGAACGTTATGGACATTGCCAATAGGAACAATTATAAGGTAATCTTGGCCGTGCGACCAAATTGATGCAATTCGCACATCAATAAAACGCATAATATTTGGTTTCTTTTCATTCATATTTCTACGAATAAATTACAATAGTTTAGGCTATACCAATATTTTTGGTATCATTTGGGCAAATCAAAGTTCATGTTCAAAATGGGCATCTTTAATATTTAAATGACATCATGTCGTTACTGGATACGAGACATAAAAAACAATCATTTACACTCACTACACTGCTGTTGAGCGTGTTGTTGCTAATATTATTTTATATTGGCATGAACTACATGGATCCCCCCATCGAGACTGGCATCTCTGTGAACTTTGGTACCACAGATTTTGGTAGTGGTCAAGTACAACCCAAAGAAAAAATACAATCAGAACCTTTGGAGACCCCGCCGGTCGAACCCACCAAACAAGAAGTTGTTGAGAGAGTTGTAGAGGAGGTTAAGGAAGTTCCCACAGAAGCGGTAGCCAAGGAAGCCCCCGCAGAAAAAGTCTTGACACAGGAAAGTGAGGAATCGATCAGGATCAAACAGGCAGCGGAGACCAAAAGGAAGGCCGAGGAGGCAATCAATGAAGCTAAACGCAAGGCAGAGGAAGCTGTAAAAAAGGAAAAGGCAGAAGCAGAAAGGGTAGCCCAACAGAAAAAGGATGCGGAGGAAGCTGCTAAAAAAGAACAAGAGGCCAAAAAGAAAAAGCTGGATGAGCTGATGGGCGGACTGAACAAATCTGACGGTACAGCGTCGGGTTCTGAAGGCGATGACAATAGGGCGGGCGATAAGGGACAACCTGATGGTGATCCTTATGCGACCAGCTATTATGGAAGTCCAGGTTCCGGTAGTGGTACCGGGGGTTACGGCTTGAAGGGCCGATCTTTGGTCAGCAAGGGTAAAGTACAACAAGAATGTAATGAAGAGGGTAGGGTGGTCGTAAAGATCGTGGTGGATAGAAATGGGTCGGTCATCAGTGCTACCCCTGGGGAAAAAGGAACGACCAACAAAGCGGCCTGTTTGTTGGAACCTGCCAAAAAAACTGCCTTCATGCATAAATGGAACCTCGATTCAAAAGCGCCCGACCAACAAGTTGGCTTCGTGGTGGTAAATTTCAAACTGGGGGAATAAGTGACTTACAAGGAAACACTGGATTGGATGTTCCACCAACTTCCAATGTACCAGCTAAAAGGGCGCAGCGCCTTCAATGGCAAGTTGGATAATAGCTTGATGCTTGCACGGCATTTGGGCCATCCAGAAAAAAAATTCAAGAGTATCCATGTAGCGGGAACAAATGGCAAGGGATCCAGTAGCCACATGCTGGCCTCCATTCTTCAAGAAGCCGGCTACAACGTCGGGCTCTATACTTCACCCCATCTTAAAGATTTTAGGGAACGCATTCGCATCAATGGAAAACCTGTAGCTAAGAAATTTGTCGTTGATTTTATCGATGAAAACCAACTTTTCCTTACCGCCCATCATATGTCCTTTTTTGAGATGTCGGTCGGGATGGCGTTTGACTATTTCGCAACAAGAAAAGTAGATATTGCCATTATTGAAGTTGGACTAGGTGGTCGGTTGGATTCAACCAATATTATTGACCCAGAAGTCGCGCTTATCACCAATATTGGATATGATCATACCGATATTTTGGGGAATACCTTGCGTGAAATAGCTTTAGAAAAAGGGGGTATCATTAAGAGGAACAAACCCGTGGTGATCAGTGAAACCCAAAAGGAAATTAAACCCATTTTTCAGAAAATCGCCCGCGAAAAACAGGCGAAAATAATTTACGCAGACACAACTATTAAAGAGGAATATAAGACTACACTTTTAGGACATTATCAAGCTAAGAATATAAAAGGGGTAATGGCCGTGCTCCATGAGCTGAAAGGATACAAAGTGAACAAGGGCCATGTTGTAAGCGGATTAAAAAAAGTAGTGGAAAATACGGGACTAATGGGAAGGTGGCAGGTCTTGGGCACACATCCCAAGATCGTGTGTGATACCGCCCACAATACAGAAGGGTTGCGTCTGGTCTTAGAACAGATCAATGAACAAAAGTTTAACGCGCTTCATATCGTATTAGGCTTTGTGAGGGAAAAAAATTTAGAACCTATTTTTCCACTCCTGCCAAAGCAAGCGCAATACTATTTTTGCATGCCAAATATCCAAAGGGGCCTAGAAGTAAAAAATCTTCACCAAAGGGCGACCAAAGCTGGCTTAATTGGAGAATCCTTTCCTTCTGTAAAAAAGGCATTGGCCGCGGCGATTCACAATGCTGCTAAAACCGATTTTATATTTGTCGGGGGAAGCACTTTTGTGGTGGCGGAGGTAGTTTAAAAAAGGCTGTATATGTATTTTGAATAATACCTTGTCATAGCGTAATAAGCTTACGGTTTTTTGATCTTATTCTGCATTCAACTGAGCGTTTTGCTCCGCATACTTCCATAAACATTCTCTCCAGATCGTTCCACAATTGGGAATGATATGCTAAATTAGGAGAAGCTTTATAAAGTACATACATTTTTGAGAAAATGGTTCATGCGGTTTGTCTTGACCAAAAAGGACCGCCAAGCCTGAGTGTCAAAAAGGCGACAAGGTGCAATTAATTTAACCGCTACAATGGAAGCAATAGCAAAACAAAAGGTTGGAAATTTTATCAACGGAAAATTTGACACAGCGTGCCTGGAATCAGTGGATGTTATAAGTCCTATGGATGGCAGCATCATCTCCAAGGTACCACTCTCTACCTACGCAGATGTGGATAAGGCAGTAAAAGCTGCTGTCGGTGCGTTTCCCGGCTGGTCTTCAAAAACCCTAAAGGAAAGGGTACAGGTGTTTTTCAAGTACCGAACCCTCTTGGAAGAAAATATTGACGACCTCGCTGACTTGATTCAATTGGAAAATGGCAAAACTTTTGGGGAGGCCAAAGCGGAAATAGAAAAAGCTATCGAATTATGTGAATTTGCGGTTTCCATGCCCCAGATTATAGTAAATGAAACACAAGAAGTGAGCAAGGGCGTGGAATGTAGGATCGAAAGAAAGCCGATCGGTGTTGTGGCCTCTATTACCCCATTTAACTTTCCTAATATGGTGCCCCATTGGACCATGCCCAATGCGATCGTATTAGGGAACACGATGATCATGAAGCCATCAGAGTTGGTGCCTTTGAGTGCCGTCCGGATGGCCGAACTGCTTAAGGAAGCTGGTTTGCCCGATGGCGTATTTAACATAGTGAACGGTGGAAAGAAAGTGGTAGAGGCGATTTGCGACCATCTCGATATTCAAGCGGTCTCCTTCGTGGGCTCTACAAAAGTGGCCAAACTTGTTTATAAAAGGGCTACTTCGAATTTAAAGCGCTGTGTGGCGTTGGGAGGAGCCAAAAACCATTTGTTGGTATTTCCGGATGCCCATCCAGACATGACCGCGTCAAATGTGGTTGCCTCGATGTCGGGGTGTGCCGGTCAACGATGTATGGCGGCATCGGTTATGGTTGGGGTAGATAAGGTGCAGCACATTATCGATAGAATGGTAGATGAGGCCAAAAAAATTGTACCTGGGGAGAATCTCGGAGCTGTAATATCTGCAGACGCAAAAGCTCGTATCGAAGCCTATATCACAGCCGCAGAAGAAAATGGGGCCACCATTTTGTTGGATGGTAGGAATACCATCGTGAAGGGAAAAGAAGGTGGGTTTTTTATTGGGCCTACCATCTTGGACCATGTAACCCAGGAGATGTCAGTCGCCAAGGAAGAAATTTTTGGTCCGGTAATATCCATTATCAGGGCCAAGGATTTAGAGGAGGCGCTGGCCATTGAAAATGG
>JBBKWR010000250.1:0-2915 GCA_037969055.1 Flavobacteriaceae bacterium
AATCGCTTCATTCCAAGACAATGGAAAAACTGGAAAACCCATTTTGTCCCCATCGCGTTTGCTCAATTTACCTTTGCCCGTCGGTTTCATGATAAGCGGTAAATGGGCAAATTGCGGGGCCTCCCATGCAAAGGCATCATAAAGTTGCTGGTGAAGGGCCAAGGATGGCAACCACTCTTCCCCTCTTATGACATGGGTAATTTTCATAAGGTGATCATCTACGATATTGGCCAAATGATAGGTCGGCATACCATCACTTTTAAAGAGCACTTTATCATCTAGAATGTTGGTATCGATTTCGATATCCCCTCGGATAATATCATTTAAACGAAGCTTTTCATCTTTTGGGCTTAGAAACCGTATCACATAGTCCTCTTCGGATACCAGACGCTTCTGAAGTGCCTCTTTGGACATCGAAAGGGAGTTGTCTAGTTTGAGTCGGTTATGCCAATTGTATATAAAAGTCTTCCCCCTTGACTCATGGTCCTTGCGGTGGAAATCCAATTTTTCCGTGGTATCAAATGCGTAATAGGCCAGCCTTTTATCTACAAGTTCTCTGGCATATTTTTGGTAGTGATGCTTGCGTTCACTTTGACGATAGGGACCGTGGCCACCATCTTTACCAGGACCTTCATCGAATGGAATACCGCACCAATTAAGTGCATCGATGATATATTGTTCCGCACCTTCCACATAGCGCTGTTGATCTGTATCCTCTATGCGCAAGACAAAATCACCCCCATGCTTCTTTGCAAACAAATAGTTGAAAAGGGCTGTACGGATGCCACCAATATGCAACGGCCCAGTGGGACTGGGCGCAAAACGGACTCTAACTTTTTGGGTCATGAAAGAAATTAAGCAGCAAAGTTACGAAAAAGCCTACTAGACAAAGAAGAGAAGACAATTCGATTTTATCGACTTTATGATTTAACTATATGGCCTCATTTCCTGCGGGACTCTAGGATTCATGATCTTGAACCATAAGGAAGGGACGAGCGCGAGAACCATTGATGTGGGGTATCCAAAGGGCATTTGTGGGGCATGGTCATGGTTGTCTAAGAGTTGATACTTTTTTGAAGATTTGTAATGATGGTCACTATGGCGGGTAAGTTCATACAAAACGATGCGTCCCACCACGTGGTTGCTGTTCCAGGAATGGACTTCACGCATCCTTTCATACCTGCCAGAGGGATTTTTTTGGCGCGCCAGGCCATAATGTTCTATATAGTTTACCGTTTCAAGTAACAAAAAGCCCAAGATGCCTGCGATAATGGCAAAAAGGAGTCCCATTGGTCCAAAAACAAAATAGACCAACATCAAGTAGCTCGACTGAAATAGGACATACCATAACATGTCGTTCTTTATGGATAGGAACGAGTTATTTTCTGCCGTTAATAAGCTGCGTTGGATCTTCCAAGCACTGATATATTGGCGGGATACCGAAGTGATCCAAAATGAAAATACCGATTGGTTGAAACGAGCGGTCGCAGGGTCTTCCTTAGTGGCCGCATGGGCATGATGTCCGAAATTGTGCTCTATGTAAAAATGCATGTAGAGGGAAGGTAATAATAATAGCTTGCCCAATAAACGCTCGGTTCCAGTAGATCTATGCCCAAGTTCATGGGCAACGTTTATACCATTGGTACCCAGTACGATTCCCATGGAGAATATAAGGCCAACGATTTCTACCGCACTATGGGCATGAAACGCTACCGCGTTGAGCATCATCCATAATAATCCAAAAACAATAGGGACGTTCAGATAGAGCATCCAATCGAAAAGGCGTTTCTCTTTTCTTTCTTCCCGTTCCTGATCGATATAATTATGGTTATCCTGCGGCAGGAGCAATTCGAACAAAGGGATAATGACAAAGGCGTAAACGGGCGTTAAAAAAGCCCAATAATCCTTTAAATAGAGGCCGATTAGGGCGGTCAGTGGAAGCGTGAGGGCGGCTAAGTATTTTAAATCTTTCATAAGAAAGGATTTAACAAGATATTGATGCTTAAATTTGTGATAACAGGTATATTGGTAATAAATATAATTGAAATTGGACAGTTATCTTAACATACTCGATAAGCTGAAGGCTTTTACCAAGAAGTATTATACAAAAGTACTGATAAAAGGCATATTGTTTTTTTTGGTGCTCGGTCTCTTGGGTTTCTTTTTGGTGATGGGGGTAGAGTATTTTCTTTGGTTAAATTCTACAGGACGGCTTTGGTTATTATTGGCACTTGTAGCCATTGAATTAACACTATTGGCAAGATATATTTTGCTTCCATTGTTTTATTTGTTCAAACTAAGACAAGGCATCAGTAACAAACAGGCCTCTATACTGATAGGACGGCATTTTCCTGAGGTTGGTGATAAGTTATACAATCTGCTTGAACTGGCGGAGGATAGCCGTAGATCTGAACTGCTATTGGCGAGTATTGAACAACGATCTGTTGGGCTCAACCCGATTTCTTTTGCCAAAGCGGTCAATTTTAGGGAGAATATGCGCTATGCCAAATATCTGCTCATTCCATTGGCATTATTTGGCATGATATGGGTAAGCGGTAACCTTGCTTCATTTTTCGGATCTGCAGGGAGGGTCGTGAATTATGATTTGGCTTACGAACCTCCTGCACCATTTAATTTTAAATTGCTCACGAACACATTGGATGTTTTAGACACCAAAGCGTTTACGTTACATGTGACCACCCTTGGAGTGGTACGCCCAGAGGTTGTCTACATAGTCGTGGAGGGTAAGGAATTCCTGTTGCAAAAACAAGATGGTGTGTTTCAGTACACCTTTATCCCACCCTTGGCCAATACGGTGTTTTACTTCCTCGCTAATGGCATAAAATCCAGGGAATATACATTGAATGCGTTAAAGGCACCGGCCATCCAAGATTTTAGGATTACACTGGATTATC
>JBBKWR010000251.1:0-6250 GCA_037969055.1 Flavobacteriaceae bacterium
AACATGACCGTGATTGCAGGGATTCCTTCTTGGGTACAAATGTATTTCGAAAAATTAAATCTCAGTTCCGGCCAAAAAGTAGGCGAACTTTTTCAAAATTTTCAACTCTTCATCTATGGAGGGGTAAATTTCGAACCGTACCGATCGAAATTTCAGGAATTGATCGGCAGAAAAGTTGATGCGATTGAACTTTTCCCCGCAAGTGAAGGCTTTTTTGCCTATCAGGATTCCCAAAACGAAAAAGGAATGTTATTGCTATTGGACCATGGTATTTTTTACGAGTTTGTAAGGGCCGATGATTTCTTTACCGAAAACCCCAAACGGATTACCATCGCAGCAGTCGAATTGAATGTAAACTATGTGATGATCATTTCGACCGATGCCGGGCTGTGGGCGTACAACCTAGGGGATACCGTTCAGTTTATTTCTAAAAAACCCTATAAAATATTGGTTTCTGGACGAATCAAACATTTTATCTCAGCCTTTGGGGAACATGTTATCGCGAAGGAAGTCGAGGAAGCCATGAAGCATGCTATAGAGGCCACCGACGCGGTGGTCAATGAGTTTACCGTTGCCCCCCAAATAACCCCAAACGGAAAGGAATTACCCTATCACGAGTGGTTGGTTGAGTTTGAAAGGCCCCCAACCCAGATGGCGAGGTTCACTGAAATTCTTGATAAGACCATGCAAGAGCAAAATAGCTATTATTACGACCTTATCTCCGGGAACATTTTACGGCCCCTTAAAGTAACGCCAATAAAACAAGGCGGATTTTTAAATTATATGAAATCTGTTGGAAAATTAGGGGGGCAGAACAAAGTGCAGCGCTTGTCGAACGATAGAAAGGTCGCAGATATACTGCAAGTACATAGAGCGGATTAACTGAGAGCCCTAAAACTTTATTGGTCAAAGACCCATTTGTCGGCATACATGCCATAGACCAGGCCAATTTCGTTTTCCTGCACATAGGTCTCGTCCCTGCCCGGATCGAAATTTACATTATAAACATACACTTTTATGCCTTGCTTCTTAAGGGCTAGTAAAAGGTCGATTTCGCTATTGATTATGCGTCTGGACAGGGCCACATATTTTACTTTGTTGATTTTCAAATAAGCCAATTTATCTCCTTTTATTTGGGCCAATGGCTCTTGGGAAATCATGGCGTTGATTATGTTCTTTGCGGCCTCTTCCAGAGACATCAGGCTAAAAAGTTCCATGATCAACCTGCTTTTGTCCACAAAACCGTTGGCGAATTTTACGGGGTCGTTTACCTTATCGGTCACTAATTTGGCATCGGGATGGGCTGAAAACCATTTATTGATGCCCTCAAGATCTATGGTGGTATACTTTCCATAGATCTTGTGTTTCATAAATTCGGCATGGGTTACGGGAAGTTCACCCTCATATCCGGTAAACCTGGACCACATATTCCAATCATGGGCGGCGACATACTTACCATCTTTGGTTTCATTAATGTCCATTTCGAACATTCTAAACCCTCTTTTGTAATTTTGATTTAGCGCATCCAAGGTATTGGTGGAAGCAATCCCGTCGACCTCACCGCCAGCATGGGCTATATAGCGATCTACATTGGGTTCAAAAGCATATTTGATTTTTGGAAAATACGCATGGGTGTCATTGGTTTTCTTAGGGACCTCCAGATCCCATGAAATGGAGAGATCATGAACGGCTTCGTTGATCATGCCTTTAAAGTTGTCCATAACATAGGCTTGTCGACCTTTCAACACGCTCAGTTTTTGGTACCCCATTTTTTTTAGCGCGTCAGCATAGGTTAGCAGGTTATTGGATGCAGAATCATGTGCCAATATGGCGAAGACCGCTTTGTTGGCATGCATCTCCTTAATAATTTTTACGAGTTCAGCTGCGGCGTCGGCACTTGCGTAGGTGTCGAAGGTTTTGTATTCGTATTTAACGGCGCTGTTAAAATGAATGACCGTTAGCCCCCTTTGTACCCCTTCCGAAATGCCTCCAATCACAAATTCGCTAGGTTTTTGGGCGTTAAATCCATTACTGTTCAATATTAGATGACCTTCGCTCTCTCCTATAGATTTAAAATAATGTGGAATCTTGGCAGCATTGACCGTTGGTGTCCACCCCACGTTTAGCGTAAGTATGACGGCCAATATTAGTACCGCCTTTAATGATAGACCACTGGCTTTTTTCATCGACTGGCTTTTTTTGGGATGCCCCGCATTGAAAACATGAACGTTTTTGAAGGCTGCTTATTGTTGTTGTGTGCGTACATACAGATAAATTGTACTATGTTAACGGACTGAAAGGGGCCATAAGGAGAGGAAGCACGAAAATGGTTTCAGGAGAAAGTGAAAAGTTTGTGGTAAAATGTTGTTGATAGGCGGGTTCAAAAGATATGGGGTGAAGAAAAATCTTAATATTTAATTGTAATTTTGCCCTAAATGCTACAATGGGCAAAGCAACCAATACTACCCGTGCGCAGGAATCGACCAACGCTATCGAACGCTTGTACATTACAATGCGGCACCTGTTTAACCGTGGATTTTACAAGCCCACAGGAGTTTCCGGGGAAACATTGAAAAATGCCCTATTGCAATTACGCCCTGAAATTTACGGTAGTATTGCGGAGGAAAAAGCCGAACTGAACGGCTTGATCTATGTGCTGGAAAGATTGCCCGAAGGTATCGAGGAATGTAGTTACATCAACCTAACCTCAGATGAAGGTTATGGTAAATCACACTTTATCCCAATCATCCCACCTAAAAGAAGGCGGAATTGCTACCGCATCGATGAGGAACAAATGAACATCGAGATTACCAGGGGACGTTCAGATATTTACGATATTCTCACACACCTTACCTTTCTCTTTATCGAATCTGAAAAAATCGCAAAACGCGTCCTGATCGAAGATACAGATAAAACTATAAGGGACTGGAAGAAATTGGAAGCTGCGGCCAAAAAACCAAAGCTGACCTTGGCAGAACGCGAGGTGGCTTTGATCCATACGGCCAACATCTTGGGGCGTTCTTTTGAGGAAACCATGGAGGCCTATCTAAAGTTTGCGACCAAAACCAAACCCGAGCGGTTTCTGAACATCATTTACTGGCTTGGAAAACTGGCTATCGAGGAGGAGATCTCCGGCGAGAAGCGGGCCATTACTTTTAGCATTGCTTTACGGGAACGATTGGGCCATCACATTCATGGAGAACGTTGGGCCAATACCATCAAGGAAATTATGGCCAAGCATGGCCTTTTATTGAGGCCGATTCATATTATCAGCGCGAACATGCACAGTGTCATGAACTCGCTCTTTGCCCGTAAAGCCTTAATAAAGGAGTTTCCAAACAACGGATCTTTGGAAATTTATCAAGCCTTGAGTTCAACCTCAAATATGGCATTGCGGAAAAAAGTGACCGCAATGGCCAAGAAGAACGGTATGATATCGCTGGATGATGTTTCAGGGACCAATATTGACGTACAAATCTTCGACATGGCCAAAATGGGTAAGGACGCCTGCAGTTATGAACTTCCAAAGGGCATACCCGATCAGGAAAAACCAGTTATATTTGTGATGGACTATGCCTTTGGGGAACAGGCCTATGAGACCATTGACGAGTTGTTGAAGCCCTATGTCCCAAGCAAAAGAAAATCAATTTTCCTGAATATATGTTCCGTTTCAATCATGGGAAAAGCTGGTATTTTGGAAGGGGGCAAAGGAGATATAATGATACCTTCCGCGCATATATTTGAAGGTACCTCGGACAACTATCCCTTTAGAAACGAATTGTGCGCCAAGGATTTTGACGGCCATGGACTCGGGATTTACGAAGGCGCCATGATTACAGTGTTGGGGACATCCCTTCAGAACAAAGATATTTTACGGTTTTTCCACCAATCGACGTGGAACGTTGTAGGTTTGGAAATGGAGGGCGTGCATTACCAAAAAGCGATACAATCGGCATCGAAGGTGCGCAAGAGCATTAGGGAAGATGTTAAGGTGCGGTATGCCTATTATGCCTCTGATAACCCGCTAGAATCGGGAGGCACATTAGCTTCGGGAGGTTTGGGCACAACAGGGGTGAAGCCCACCTATTTGATCACTGACAAGATTTTAAAACAAATAATCAATATATAATCTATGGGAAACCAAACACCGCCAGACCATCAAAATGCTTCCAACGAAATTGATCTGGGGCAGTTCATGAAACTGATCGGAAGAGTATTCAACCGCATTTTTAGTGGAATTCTACGGCTATTTCTATACTTCAAGAAGAATGCCATCATACTCGGGGCCTTGATTGTCATAGGGGTCGGAATAGGTTTTTTATTGACCACTTTGGTTGATAAAAAACTAAAAATCGAAGTAATTGTGAAGCCAAATTTTGAGAGTAAAGACTATTTATATGACGTGGTAGAGGAGATCCAGGCCAATATTGTGGACAAAGACACCCTATTTTTTAAAGCTTTGGCCATCGACGTAAATGGGATGCGCGGTTTTGAGGTTAGTGTCGGACCCATTGAAGATGTGGAACTCGATCATGAAAAGTTGAAAGAAAATACACAATACCTCGAGATGTTGCAAAATTATAAGGACAACGAATTTGTGATCGATGTGGTACGTTCGGAAATATTAAAGAAATCTGGACTTACACATCGCATCACCTTTTTGCACAAAAACCCTATAAAAGGAGAGGAATACGTAAGAAAATTAATGGGCTACGTCAACGCCAATCCATACTTCAATGAGCTCAAAATGGTCTATGCCGAAAATACACAGTTCAGGATCAATTCAAATAAAGAACTGGTGAAGCAAATCGACGAATTGGTGGCCAATTACACCAAACAAATTTCAGAAAACGTCAATGCCCCCTCAAGTCAGGGCATGGTCTTGTTGGACAATGAAAAGGCATTGGACGTACCAAACCTTTTGGCCCTAAAGAATGGGCTCCTCAGGCAAATGGAGCAAAAACAAATCGAGGCGGTCCAAGAAAAGGAGGCTATTAGCATCATCAATTTTGGAAAGACCCAGGTCGTTCAAAAGCAATTCTTGAATAAGAGCCTGTTAATGGTTCCGCTAATATTATTGCTGGCATTTTTCACGTGGTCGTTATTGGCTTATTTAAATAGAAAAGCCATGGCAATAAAGTGAGCCAACTCAAATAACTAATGGTATATTTTATCGGAACAGCATTTAATTACAACATTTTATGAAAATTTTAATTACCGGAGGCGCTGGATTTATTGGCTCCCATGTAGTACGTAGGTTTGTGAATACCTATGGGGAGTATCAAATATTTAATTTGGATGCGCTCACCTATGCGGGGAATTTGGAGAATCTTCGGGACATCGAAGACGCTGCCAATTACCATTTTATTAAAGGGGATATCGTAGATGCGGCCTTTATCAATACTATTTTTAACAAGCACAAATTTGATGGGGTTATCCATTTGGCGGCCGAATCCCACGTCGATCGATCGATAACCGACCCGTTGGCGTTCGTTCAAACCAATGTGATCGGCACGGTAAATTTGCTGAATGCGGCTCGGGAATTATGGAAAGGGGCTACTGATGGAAAGCGCTTTTACCATGTGAGCACCGATGAGGTATATGGATCGTTGGGGGCCGAAGGTCTATTTACGGAGACCACTGCTTATGATCCCAATTCGCCCTATTCAGCCTCCAAGGCAAGTTCAGACCACTTTGTAAGGGCTTATGGCGAGACCTATGGCCTTCCCTACGTACTCACCAATTGCTCCAACAACTATGGGCCCAATCATTTTCCAGAAAAATTGATTCCGCTTTTTATCCATAACATTATCGAAAACAAATCATTACCCGTATATGGAGATGGCAAATATACCAGGGACTGGCTTTATGTGAAAGACCACGCCGTGGCCATAGACCTGGTTTTCCACAAGGGAAGAAACCATGAAACATACAACATTGGCGGGTTTAACGAATGGCAGAACATCGATTTGGTCAAATTGCTATGCAAGCAGATGGACCAAAAGTTGGGCAGACCATCCGGCACTTCGGCAAAATTGATCACCTATGTAAAAGATCGCCCAGGCCATGATCTTAGATATGCCATAGATGCCCATAAAATTAACAAAGAACTTGGGTGGAAACCTTCAGTAACTTTTGAGGAAGGCCTTGCGCTTACCATCGATTGGTATCTGAATAATGAGGAATGGTTGAACCATGTGACCTCTGGAGATTATCAGGCCTATTACGATAAAATGTATAGCTAAAAAAA
>JBBKWR010000252.1:0-5019 GCA_037969055.1 Flavobacteriaceae bacterium
TCAATGGCTTTTACAGCGTCACCAATGCCAACCGAAGTATGGGTGTAGGCCGCTGCATTGAGTACAATACCATCATAGGTAAATCCGACTTCCTGGATCTTGTCAATGAGCTCTCCTTCGATGTTCGATTGGAAATACTCCAATTGAACGCCTTTGAATTTGGACTTCAATTTTTTAAAATAGTCCTCAAAGGTCTGGTTCCCGTACAACTCGGGCTCCCTTTTGCCTAAAAGGTTTAGATTTGGGCCGTTGATGATAATGATCTTCATGGCGTAAAAATAGCGAATAGTTTTCCACAAAAAAAAGACAGCGGAATGTCCGCTGTCCTTATTTAATTCTAATGCCCTAAAGTTTTTGTAATTGTCTCGGTTACCGTAAACTTTTTCCTGTTGGTATGGTGTAAAGGATGCCCAATGTCGCAGTCGACCAGGATCCCTGATCTTGGCTAATTCCCGTATAAGACAGGTTTATTTCTGTTTGCGTGCCAAATAAAAAGCCTATTTGCGGGCGATAATAGAGTCCGCCGTCATTGCCGTCATTGATGCCCAATGCCTGTCCCACATCGATCCCCAAGGATACCGAATTTGAAAGCCAAAACCTTATGGAGGCAGCGATCGGTAAGAATTGGATGCTGGGTAAGTCAACGGAAACAACCTCTGCACGGAATTTTTCGGGGAAGCCATATATATAACCGGCAGTTATCCCAAGGTCGACCACTTCTCCCAGGGCCCACATATGTCCGACATCAAACCCGAGTACTACGCCCACTTTATCATTATAATCCCCAAGGGGCAAGCCCCCCTGGATCCCAATCTTAAAACCCTCCTGTGCAGATAACTGCATTCCTAATAGGGCCAAAAAGAAGGTAAAAAAAATATTTTTCATGCCTTTAGATCTTAATATTTATCAGAACAAAACTAAAATCTTCAAGGCAATGCCCACTAAATTTGTTGCAAAACGACCTAAAATGGTGGTGCAGGAGCAAATTAAGTCTGTTCCAGACCTGCATTAAAGCAATATTTAAATGGATATGGCATAAAATAGATAATTTTATACCCGGAGAAATAGGTCCGTAAAAAGCACCTTATGGCACACATGTTTATGTTGTATGGATCGATACATTGACCCGACATTGTCACAAAGGATGGTCTAGCTAATTTAAGTGATAAGTTCTAGAAAAAGTAACAGGCACCGATCTGTAAAACGCCGTTCCTAGTTTTAGTGTCCTCGATTACCTTGCTCAATCCAACACTGAATCGCGCTTGAAAATAAATATTTTCATCCAAACGATACCCTCCGCCAACATTGAACCCTAAATGCAGTGATTTGGTCCTTACGTCAGGATCACCTCCAATGATAACATAATCGTTACCATTGTCCCCGATCAGAACCCCGATTTGTGGGCCCAGTTCAACGGCAATCGCCTCTGTAATATGGTATTTTCCCATGATAGGGAGATGAAGATAGGTCAAATTGAGATTCCCCGCCCCGAGGTCTGCTCCTTGGAAGGATAAGATGGCTTCTGGTTGAAAGTAAATCTTATCGGTGATCGGAATTTCCACAAGTCCACCTAGATAAGCGCCAACACGGGGCGTGATATCCACATAATCCCGACCCAAAAAGGTTGATATGTTCAATCCGGCCTTTACACCGAACATCATGTCGCCCTTTGCTTGGGAAGCAGTGCCCTGCACCGTAGTTTGGGCTTGGTGTTGCTGTATCGCCAAAAGTGTGATTGCTAGTGTGAATATTATTTTTTTCATCTTCTTTATTATTAGAGCATGGTTCTATGTGTAAATTTCCTAAAAATCTTCCATAATTTAACCCTAATTATTGATTTAAACTAGGGGCCAGTTATAATCGAGGGTTATGAACCGAAAGTATGCCATAAAGTCGAATATAAATGTACCAACTTAAATAAAAAAACGGCATAAAACGATGCCGTTAAATTTTTGAAATTACAACTATCTGGTATTTAAAAATAATAGATGGCGCCTACCTGTAGGGCAGCATTATAGGCTTTTACATTTTCAATCACTTTGATAAAACCGAGATTAATTCTCAATTGAAAATAAAAGTTATCATCGAGCCGATAGCCGCCTCCGGCCCCTACTCCAACATCGATCGAGTTGCTCGTTAAATTGAAGTCTTCCGTATTATCGCTCAATAATAATCCCAACTGCGGTCCCAATTCCAGAGCGATATCCTCCGTTATATAGTACTTTCCCATGAGCGGGACATTAAGATATAAAAACCTCAAATTATCCGATACCCCGCCCGCACCCTGTAGGGAAATCAAGAGTTCAGGGGCAAAATAAAACTCATCCATGATTGGGATCTCCAGTACACCTCCCACTTGAAAGCCAGGTTTTGAGGAATTGTCGACAAGCCCATCCCCCAAAAGATTTGACACCAGAAAGGCTGCCTTAGCACCATACCTAAAGTCGCCTCCGCCATTCATATTACTGGTCCCCTGTACCACCGTTTGGGATTGGACGAATTGATTTCCAAAAAAAGCCATTGCAATACATAAGAGAACCTTTTTCATATTTGGGGTGTTTTAAATTAATATTTCGATATAACTATGGTACTGGTGAAATTCAAATAAAAATAAATTTATAAATCGATGCACCTTAAAATTTACTTTGACGCGAATCACTTTTCTAACTAACAATCACTGAATGGCCAAGTATCAGGGCCATTTGACAAGCTGAAATGAAATCTCAGACCACTATTGCAAGGGATTATGTATACTCAAAGATAAAGAACTTTAACATTACCGATAGCACCACTTTCTATATTTCGCCGAAAAGAAAGGATGGATAAAAACAACCGTATGCAGTACCTTTATCATATGAATTGGCAACAGGGGCTTCAGGAATATCAGCATTACCTCAGAATCGAAAGAGGTCTATCGCGCAATTCTGTCATGAACTATGTCTTGGATGTCAAGAAATTGATATTGTTCCTCGAGATGCACAAAATTGAAGAAAGCGCTATCGTCATAGGTAAAGAGACCATTCAGCAATTTGTTTATGAAGTGGCTAAAACCATGAATCCCAGATCACAGGCCCGCATTATTTCTGGCTTAAAAAGTTTTTTCAATTATCTGGTATTCGAAGATTATAGGGCAGACAATCCATTGGACCTTATAGAATCGCCAAAAGTAGGTCGAAAACTACCAGATACGCTATCAGAATCAGAAATAAACAAACTCATTGCTGCCATCGACCTTTCCAAACCTGAAGGGGAAAGAAACCGTGCCATGCTCGAAACGCTTTATGGTTGTGGGCTAAGGGTCTCGGAACTCATTGATCTTAGGATATCCGATCTTTATTTTGAAGAAGATTTTATTAAAGTAACGGGTAAGGGCAACAAACAGAGGTTCGTGCCCATCAGTGGCGTTAATAAAAAATATATTGATTTGTACAGAAAGGAAGTGCGAGTACACCTAAGTATCCAAAAAGGCTTTGAGGATGTAGTCTTCCTCAACCGCAGGGGAAAGAAGCTTTCAAGGGCGATGGTGTTCACCATCATAAAACAGTTGTCGGAGGTCATTGGCCTACACAAGACGATCAGTCCGCATACCTTCCGACATTCCTTTGCCACACACCTTTTGGAAAACGGGGCCGATCTAAGGGCCATCCAGCAAATGTTGGGCCATGAGAGCATTACTACTACGGAAGTTTACATGCATGTAGACCGTACGCATTTGGCAGAAGTAATGAACAAATTCCATCCAAGAAGGGGATAAAGGGCCAGTAATCGGTTTTCAAAATTTCCATTTAAATAGGCACCGTCCTTTGGGGCAACAAGGGCACGTACCCAAAACACCAGTTATTATCACCAAACACCCAATATGCCGGATATGAATTAAAAAGCCGTGTGGTGATAATCCCAGGAATAAATATCTAGAATCACAATCGTATTATTACCCATATTGCTTATCGGGCTATCATTTATAACAAGTAATTGATATATTTATGGCTTAATTGATTTCAACATGAATCAAAGCCTTGACAGAAATTGGTGGAAAGAAGCCATAGTTTATCAAGTTTATCCTAGAAGTTTCCAGGACACGACCGGTGATGGGATTGGTGATCTTCAAGGCATTATCCAGCGCTTGGACTATATCCAGAGCCTTGGGGTCGACATCATTTGGATTAATCCGATATACGAATCCCCGAACGATGATAACGGTTATGATATAGCCGATTATCGAAAGATTATGTCGCAGTTTGGCAGCATGGAAGATTTTGACCAACTGGTTAGTGCACTAAAACATAGGGGATTAAAATTGATGATGGACTTGGCCGTAAACCACACCAGCGACGAGCACCCGTGGTTTGTGGAATCAAGAAAATCGAGGGACAATGCGTATAGGGACTATTATCACTGGTGGCCTGCGGAAAAAGGAATCCCACCAAAGCGATGGAGTTATTTTGATGTGGCCGGTGACGCATGGAAGTATGACAAACCTTCCGATGCTTATTACCTCCATAGCTTTTCGGTAAAACAGCCCGACCTTAAATGGGAAAATCCCAAAGTTCGGAAAGAGGTGCATGATATCATGAAATTCTGGTTCGATAAGGGCGTTGATGGTTTTAGGATGGATGTCATCTCCTTTATATCCAAAGACATAAACTATCCCGAACTTCCAGCAGAATATAATGGAGACTTTGTATCGTACTATTCAAATGGACCCAAGTTGCATGATTATTTAAAGGAAATCCATGCAGAAGTTTTGACCAAGTATGATGTGGTGACCGTCGGGGAAGCTCCAGGGGTAGGCCTAGACCGGGCATTGGATTTTGTGGATGTCGACCGCGAGGAACTCGATATGTTTTTCCATTTTGCTTTGATGGACCTGCATCGGGATGATCGTGAACTTTTTTACATGCGGGAGCATAAATGGAAACTTTCTGAATTTAAAAAAATTCATGGCGATTGGGATGCGGTCTTTGCCAAAAAAGGTTGGGGCAGTCTGTTCCTAAACAACCATGACTTTCCCCGGACCGT
>JBBKWR010000253.1:0-14449 GCA_037969055.1 Flavobacteriaceae bacterium
TACCTGTGACGCATCGATTTCCCTCGCAAAGATGTTCGCCAAAATGTTTCCACTCAACGAAAGCAGATCTGGGCTAAAATCATCGGTCAGGTTGCCTGATAATTCAATATTCGAGTTAATTTTTCCCTGGAGCATTTTCGCAATAGGGGCAATTGTCCTAAATAGCTCGATAGCCTTAAAACTTTCCCCTAATTCAAGTTTATCCAGTCCCAACTTCATGGCGAACGTTGGTTTTTCGTTTTTTGTGGATACCTCTCCGTCAAAAGCTACTTTGCCATCGAACATTGAGGAGGTCATATTGCTAAGCACTACTTTTTCATCCCTGATCCTCAGGTTACCTTTTACATCCTTTAGGACAAGATTGTCGTAGAGCACGGTATTGGCAGCGGCGTTGATGTTAGCATCCAAAAATGATGGTATCTTTATTTTTTCTTTTGCGGTGGTCGGCGTTGTTTTGGTGGGGGTAGTTTCACCATTCGTTGACGTTTCGGCTACCATAAAATCATTAAGTGAAAAGGTATCCGATTTTAAATCGAAATTACCCTCCACCACTTCATTGTTGAACATAAAGCCCAAGAAGTTCTGGATCGTTCCCGTTACGCTGAAATCGGTCTTGCCAGTTGTTCCATTCAACTTGTTCAAGCTAACGGTGGTCGGATTGAAGGTCAAAGCCGTAGATTGGAGCCGCACAGGGTTCGGGATTTCTGCGGACTGGTATTCAAAGTCCTTAAGATCCATCTTGCCACTGGTATTTGTTTTTTCATATTGCTTTTTCTCTATGGAAGCCATATCGAATGCCGTGGTGATATCCGCATTTAGAATTCCTTTTAAATTAAGATCTTTAGGAACGGGATAGGCCTTGGAAATATTGGCCAAATTCATTTTACCATCAACATGGGCATTCACTTTGGTATTGCCCATGAGCTCCCGAATCTTAGCGGTCATATTGAAGGTAACCTCATCGATCATGAAAGTCAGTTTGTCAATATCCACATAGGTATCTTCTGTAATACCTGTAGTGTTACTGATATTGGCGTCTATATGGACATTTCGAACCGATTTGGGTAGATCAGGATATTTAAAGGAGGCATTATCAGAATTGATCTTAATACTGAACATTGGAATATGGGTGTCATCCACTATACCATTAAATTTACCCTCGACTACGAAGTTTCCGGTGGTTTTGACATTTTCAATGTTCTTTGTATACTCAACTGGCATCACCGCCAAAAAGTTTTTGAAATCGGAAGATGGGGTCTTAAAGCTAATATCCACCTCCTGGTTGTCATCGTTCAATTTAACATAGCCATCAAAGACCAAGGGCAATTGGTTTACCAAGGCTTCATTCTTTAAAAAGGAATATTTACTTTCTTTAAGATCAATACCGATCAAAGCATCGAGCTTAATTTTGTTCTTGTTGAGATAGTTGATGCTGTCCATTTCGAAGGATATGAAAGCATCGGTAGTGGTCTGTAGTTGTGACTTTTCCAAGGAAAGATCGCCGGTACCTTTGTGTTGTATATCGGATAATTCAAACCGCATTCCGTCCGCCTTGTCGAAGTAAGAAATGATGGAATTTACGATTTCGTAGGATTGGAGGTCTAATTGGAATCCGGATGATTCATCTATTGCCACCGACCCTGGGTCCTCGATAGTGATATCATAATTTGCATTCTCGGCCTCATCGAGTTTCACGCTTAAATTTGCACCATCGATAAAAAGACGCTGCAGCGCGATGGGCTCCCCTTGCCCTTTAAAAAGTTCCCAAATTCCCATCTTCAATTCAATTTTCTCTGCGGAAAACAAGGTATCGCCTTCAAAGGGTGCCTTGTTGATCAGGGTCACGCCTTCCAGTCCAACCTCTGCGTTGGGAAAACTTTTAAAAAGGCTCAGCTGGGCACCCTTAAAATCCAAGGTGGCGTTTACGTTGCTATTTACGTTGTTCTTTATTAGGTCACCTATCTTGGCTTCTAGGATAAAGGGTGCCGCAATCAAAAGGCCCACAACCAACAATAAAATAATTCCAAATATTTTTAAGATTTTTTTTTCCATAGTAATTAATGCAAATGATCTAAGTGTATAACTGTTGGCAAGCCGGAATATTTTTTAAACTTCCAAGTTTATTTCTTCCCCACGGGCAAGGCCAAATCGCTTTCTAAAGATATATACGAACAAATAGAGGAAAGGGGTGTCTAGAATGGCAATAAAAACTTTAAAAAGAAATCCACTCACTACCAAGCCAAAGAAAAGATCCCATGGCAATACTTTAAAAACACATAAAAGGCCGACCACCGTAAACGTATCTATAAATTGTGATGAAAAGGTGGAGAAATTGTTCCGCAACCAAAGATGTTTTGAATGGGTAACCCTTTTCCAAAAATGGTAAAGGGCAATGTCGACATACTGTGCCATGAGATAGGCAATCATAGAAGCGAGCACGGCAATGGGCGATAAGGCAAAGACTTTTCTAAAGAGATCATCCTTTATGGGAGAGGATGGAATCGCTGGTGCAGTTTCGGCCACTAAAATAATCGCCATCGAAAATAGCGAAGCAAAAATTCCAGCGGTAACAATTTGATTCGCTTTTTTTCTACCATAAATCTCGGAGATCAGATCGGTAATCAAAAAGGTGACGGGATAGGGCAAGATACCCACAGATACCTCAAATAGCGAGGCCCCTAAAACCTTAATATCCCCAAACGGATTCCAATAAAAGAATTTTTGAAAAATTAAGTTCGATACTACCAGAGAGGTAATGAATAGGGCGCCCAAATACAAATAAATCTTAAAAGCGAGTTTTTTGTCTTTTTGGGTCATAAAAAATTTAAGTTAAGGCCCATTTGGTTTGGTTGTAATCGTCCACGCGCTGTAGCGCGCGGGAATTCATATTTTTAAAATTTACCGCAGCATGGTCTTTTTTGGGGAACCACGCCGGTTATGTTTGTTTCGCCTTATTTAATATTGAGGACAAAGGGCATTCTGGCCTGAACACCTTTTTGATCCATGGCGGATTTTACCTGTTTGAAAATGGAGAAAGCCTCGGCCCCAATTTCGTCTTGTATCCAATCTTGCTTGACCTTAGAACTTGCACCAGACAAATCTTCCATTAACTTTTCAAATCCAGACTTGTATATTGGATATTTCTTGATGCCATAACTTTCCAACTCGGCCATTTTTGCAGCTTCAGTGATGGCATCGTCCAAATTGCCCAGTTCATCAACAAGTCCGTTCTGTTTGGCATCCACTCCGCTCCACACCCTTCCTTGCGCCAAGCTATCGGCCTCTGCCACCGAAATGCCACGGCCTTGCGAAACCCGGGCCAAAAAAGTTTCATAGACATTTTCTATACCTTCCTGAACCGTATTCCTAAAGGTATCGGTCATTGGTTCGAACAAGGAGTATTCAACAGAATTCAAATTCGTTCCGACCTGCTCTGCATTGATTCCGATATCTTTCGAAAGTTCCGTAATATTTGGAATGGTTCCGAACACTCCGATCGATCCTGTAATAGTGGTAGGTTCTGCAAAGATCTTGTCGGCCCCTGCGGCTATATAATAGCCCCCAGAAGCGGCGACATTTCCCATAGACACGACCACCGGCTTTTTCTCCTTGGCCAATTCGATTTCCCGCCATATGATATCGGAGGTTAAAGCACTTCCACCAGGTGAATCGACCCGAAGTACGATGGCCTTCACGTTCTTATCATTTTTAGCTTTTCTAATGGCCTCGGTCATAATGCCCTGCCCCATCAATTCTTGGCCTCCTTCGCCATAAATTATTTCCCCTTGTGCAAATACCACGGCGATCTTATCCTTACCTGTGTGAGGACTTTTTTTATTAGATCTAAGGACATAGTCATTCAATTGCACGACATTCAAGTCGTCGTCGTCCACCAAACCAAGGGTCTGCTTTAATTTTTGTTCATATTGGTCGTAAAAAAAGAGTTCATCGATAAGACCGGTCGCTTTCGCACGTTCAGGGGTCCTACCGCCCAATGTATCGGCAATAATATTTAGGTTTTCGGCGCTGATCTTTCTTCCTTTTGAGATATCCTCGACCATCGAATTCCAAAGTGACCCGATCAACTCTTTGATCTGGGTCCGATTGGCTTCACTCATCTCGTTCGATAGAAAAGGCTCGACCGCACTTTTGTATTTTCCATGTCTGATCACTTCTATTTTAATACCAGTCTTTTCCTGTAGGTCCCTAAAGAAAAGTACTTCGGATGACAATCCCCTGAAATCGAGCCCCCCAACCGGATTTAAATAGATACTGTCGGCAATGCTGGCCAAATAGTAATCTTTTTGCAAATAAAAATCGCCATAAGCGTAGATAAATTTTCCGTCCTCCTTAAAGGATTCCAAGGCCTTGCGAAGGGCTTGCGTCTGTGCAAGACCGGCCAACATATAGTTATTGTTCAAACTTATTCCCTTGATGTCATCATCATTTTTGGCCACAGCTATGGCCTGAAGAATTTCATCAAGTCCTTGGGAATTGTTAAAAATTCCATTGAACGGATCTAATGCATTATTTCCAACGTAATCATTGATGGGCCGTTGTAATTGAAGTTCCAAAACGGAGTTTGGTTTGATGGAGACCGTATCCTCGACACTCCCCAACAAACTTGCAAAAATGATGAACATGACAAAAATAAGCCCAAAAGCAATAAGACACCCTAAAATGGCTGCCAGTAAATTTCTTAAAAAATTCATTATATCTCGCTATTATTATCCGCCAAAGATAATGAACTCCGCATGACTTTTTGTTACTTTGCTTACGATTATGGCCGACCCAAAAACTGCATATCTTTCCATTGGAAGTAATGTCGGCAATAAGCCGAAAAATCTTCAGCATGCGCTTTTCGAGATTCAGAAAAGGGGTGGTGATATATTACGCATATCACCTGTATACCAAAGTAGTGCATGGGGCTTTGAGGCGGATGATTTTCTAAATCTCTGCTTTAGCCTAAAAACCAACTTGGATGCCCCCAAATTACTGCGCACTATTTTGGATATCGAACAATCGATGGGAAGGCTACGTCTGAAAGAGGATGGATACGAATCTAGGCTAATCGATATCGATATCCTGTATTATGGAAACGAAACCGTTATTACCGAAAATTTGGTGGTACCACATCCCGAAATTCCTTTCCGAAATTTTGTTTTGAAACCACTCTCGGATATTGCGCCTCAATTTTATCACCCAGTACTGAACAAAGACAGTCGAAATCTTTTACAGGAATGCAAGGATAGAGGAAAATTGGAAAAAACGGCCTTTCGCATGTTTAAAGACCGAAAACAGCTGTTTTCCCATCTTGGATTTATCGCCATTGAAGGAAACATCGGCGCAGGAAAAACTACCTTGGCCCATAAAATTGCGGAAGATTACAATGCGAAATTGGTTTTGGAACGATTTGCCGACAACCCTTTTCTACCCAAATTCTATGAAGACCAAAACCGTTATGCCTTTCCTTTGGAAATGTCGTTTTTGGCGGACCGCTATCAGCAGTTTAGTGATGACACCTCGCAATACGATCTCTTTAAAAATTTCATGGTGAGCGACTACGACATTTATAAATCTTTGATCTTTGCCCAGGTGACCTTACACAAAGAAGAGTTTGGACTGTACCGCAAACTTTTTAACCTGATGTACAAGGAGGTCAAAAAGCCCAAAATCTATGTTTATTTGTATCAGACTTCGAACCGGTTATTGGAGAATATAAAAAGTCGGGGCAGGGATTATGAGCAGAATATATCCACCACCTATTTAGATAAAATAAATCAGGGTTATATCGACTTCATACGTAGCTTTCCCGGGCAAAACAGCTTGGTTTTGGATATTGCCGATTTGGATTTTGTAAATAACCCGGACGATTATGAGCGGGTAGTGAAACAAATCCAGGAGTACGCCACGGAAAATGCGCTTTGACATTTATTAGCGAAATTAATTGCACAGTATAAATGCATTTGCTTAATTGCGCCTTCTTAAACGGAAACTTAACTAACTCAAACCATAGATAGAACCCTGACCCAAACGGTCGGGGTTTTATTATTTATGGAATTTTGCCCATATATCCCAGACCACTACCCCTACACTGACCGAGATGTTCAAAGAATGTTTGGTGCCATATTGTGGAATTTCCAAAACACCATTGCATACATCAACAACATTTTGTGCGACACCTTTTACCTCGTTGCCAAACACCAAGGCATATTTTTGGGTAGCATCGATTCTAAAATCGTTGAGCATCATGGCATTTTTGGCCTGCTCGACGGCCATGACCGCGATATTGGAAGATTGAAGTTCGTGGATCAGTTGCTCAGCATTTTCCCTGTATTCCCAGGCCACACTATCGGTTGCGCCGAGGGCGGTCCTATGGATATCTTTATGGGGCGGGGTGGCAGTAATGCCGCAGAGGTATATTTTTTCGACCAGGAAGGCGTCGGCCGTTCGGAATACAGATCCAATATTGTTCAGGCTTCTTACATCGTCCAAAACCAAAATTAAAGGTGTTTTTTTTGCCCTTTTAAAGCCTTGCACGTCCAGACGTTCGAGTTCTTCGTTTTTTAGTTTGCGCATTATTGGTTATTGGTTATTGTTTTCAGGTTTCGGGTTTCAGGTTTCAGGTTGGTGGTAGTTCGTTGGTTAAGTTATCATATGGTCCCTCATTACATTCGGGATAAATTCGGATCGTCAAGAATTGTTCGCTGGCGCTCCAATTCTTAAATCCTCATTTAGTTATTGGTTAATAAGATAGTGTTATGGCTGTTAATCGAAGCGAAAACTTATCCCCAAAGTATCAACAATGGGAGCAATTCCATTGCAAAAATAGTACATTCGTTTTGTTTAGGTTCCTGTAAATAAATCACTGAAAGTACGGTATCAAAAAATGAAAAAGGTAACCCCTTTAATGAAACAATACAACACCATCAAGACCAAATATCCTGATGCGCTGTTGTTGTTCCGAGTCGGGGATTTTTATGAGACCTTTGGGGAAGATGCCGTACGGGCTTCCAAAATTTTGGGCATCATCCTTACCCATCGAAATAATGGTGGGGACCGCACCGAACTGGCCGGGTTTCCGCACCATTCACTGAATACCTATTTGCCCAAACTGGTAAAGGCCGGGCAAAGGGTCGCCATCTGTGACCAGTTGGAAGATCCTAAAATGACCAAAACGATCGTAAAGCGCGGGGTAACCGAATTGGTAACCCCTGGCGTCGCCATGAACGACGACATCCTCCATGCCAAATCCAATAATTTTTTATGTGCGGTCCATTTTGGCAGAAAGTTGATTGGAGTGGCATTTATCGATATTTCCACAGGGGAATTTTTAACCGCCGAAGGCAGCGAGGAACAGATCGACAAACTCTTGCAAAACTTTGCGCCGAACGAGGTATTGGTGGCCAAAAACCATAGGAAGGAATTTACCGAAGTTTTTGGAAAGCAGTTCCACACTTTTTTTATGGAGGATTGGGTATACCAGGATGATTATGCAATGGAGACCCTTACCAACCATTTTAAAACAGCTACCCTAAAAGGTTTTGGGGTCGATCAGCTCCCCAACGGAATTGTCGCCTCGGGCGTGGTGATGCACTATTTATATGAAACCCAACACCGGCAGCTGCAGCATATCAATACCCTTAAAAGGATTGCGGAGGAAGAATATATTTGGATGGACCGTTTTACCATCAAAAATCTGGAGCTCTATCATTCCGTCAACCAGAATGCGGTAACCCTGATCGATGTAATCGACAAAACCCTGTCTCCCATGGGAGGGCGATTATTAAAAAGATGGCTTGCCCTTCCTTTAAAAAACATCGAAAAGATCCGGCGAAGGCACCAAGTGGTCGCACATTTGATCAAAGATCCTGAAAGCTTAGAAAAACTGCAGCACCTGATCAAGCAAATGGGAGACTTGGAGCGATTGATCTCAAAAGTGGCGGCCGGGAAGATAAATCCCAAGGAGGTCGTGCAGCTCAAAAATTCGTTGGAAGCGATCGTTCCCATTAAACAGCTTACTGCACAAAGTGACAATGAGGCCCTACAATTGATCTCAGAGCAATTGCATTCCTGCGATATGCTCAGGGCCAAGATCAAGGAGATGCTTAAAGAAGAGGCTCCCGTACTCCTCTCCAAAGGAGAAACCATCGCCGAAGGATATTCCGCTGAGTTGGATGAACTTCGAGGCATGGCCTTTTCCGGGAAGGACTATTTAGAAAAGATGTTGGAACGTGAAACCTTACGCACGGGCATCAGTTCTTTAAAAATAGCCTCTAACAACGTTTTTGGCTATTATATAGAAGTAAGGAACACGCACAAGGATAAAGTGCCCGAAGAATGGATCCGCAAGCAAACCTTGGTCAATGCGGAGCGCTACATTACGGAAGAACTTAAAGAATACGAAGGAAAAATATTGGGCGCTGAAGATCGCATCCTTAATTTGGAACAACAGCTGTTTTCACAATTGGTGGTCTGGATGCAGGAATACATCGCCCCTGTACAAAATAATGCGCAGCAGATCGCAAAATTGGACTGCCTTTGTGGATTTGCCCAATTGGCCAAGGAACAACATTATGTAGAACCAATCATGAACGATTCCACAGAATTGGACATAAGGAACGGTCGACATCCTGTCATCGAGAGGCAATTGCCGTTGGGAGAAGCCTACATTGCCAATGATGTCTTGCTCAATAGGGAAGACCAGCAGATCATCATGATCACCGGGCCTAACATGAGCGGTAAGTCCGCCATCTTGAGACAAACGGCCTTGATCGTGCTATTGGCCCAGATGGGCAGTTTTGTACCTGCCGAATCTGCTAAAATTGGCTATATCGATAAATTGTTTACCAGGGTCGGGGCGAGCGACAATATCTCCATGGGGGAATCGACCTTTATGGTAGAAATGAACGAAACGGCCTCCATCTTAAACAACCTTTCGGAACGAAGCCTTGTGCTCTTGGATGAGATCGGCCGCGGAACCAGCACCTATGACGGCATTTCGATCGCTTGGGCGATATCCGAATACCTGCATGAACATCCAGCAAGGGCCAAGACCCTTTTTGCCACCCATTACCACGAACTCAACGAGATGGCAACCACCTTTGAACGGATCAAGAACTACAACGTTTCGGTCAAAGAACTGAAAGACACCGTGCTCTTTCTACGAAAACTGACGCCTGGGGGCAGTGCCCACAGTTTTGGGATCCATGTGGCCAAAATGGCCGGGATGCCCCAACAGGTCATCCATAAAGCGAATAAGATCCTTAAAAAACTTGAAAAATCCCATTCCAGTGAAGAACTGACCGACAAGCTTCATTCGGTACAAAATGAAATGCAGCTGAGTTTCTTCAACTTGGACGACCCCTTGTTGGTGCAGATCAAAGACGAGATCACCCATCTGGACATCAACACCTTGACGCCCGTAGAAGCGCTGATGAAGCTTAATGAAATAAAGCGGTTGCTCACCAAAAACAAGAAGGCAAGTTCTTAGCCAAAGGCTATCTATTGCACGCCAAAAGCTTTTGTTCTTTTGTCAAAAATTTCTTTGCCTTTTAGAGAATTGTATTAAATTTGCATCCGCATCTTAGGTACCCGGCCGTACCTACGATACGATCGGGCATTACTAGTTTGAAATATTGAAATAACGCGAAAATAGCTCAGTTGGTACCCGCCCGGTACCTATGGTACGTTCGGGCAGGGAGCGCCATCCGCCTCGGGCGGATAGAGGTCGCAGGGTAATTTTAACCGAAAGGCATAAGAAGTTTGAAATATTGAATTAACGCGAAAATAGCTCAGTTGGTAGAGCGCCACCTTGCCAAGGTGGAGGTCGCGGGTTCGAATCCCGTTTTTCGCTCTAAAACGCTGCTTGACGGCGTTTTTTTGTTTGGATTGAAATTATGCTCGAGTGGTGGAACTGGTAGACACGTTGGACTTAAAATCCAATGGACATTAGTCCGTGCGGGTTCAAGTCCCGCCTCGAGTACTCCTTCGTTGCACGACGGAGCACGAAGTACAGATGAGTGGAAAAGCCAAAGCAAATGCTTTGGCTTTTTTGTTTTGCGGTTTGAGCCAAAGGCACTTTGAGCGAAAGTGCCGCAAAACAAAAACCATCATGCAATGATCGATTTTCCACTTTCAAGAGGTTCGAAACGGGACTCAGCGCCGAAGGAGCTAATTCCCGCCAATGATGATCTTACTGTTCATTTTCTTTGCATACCCAAAGAAAACGAACCAAAAGAAAAGGCACTTTCTCGAGAGGCAATTTTAATGCTTAGCATTAAAACCGTAGCCCAGTTCCTAAATCGCTTCCAAGGTTTCAGCGATTCTTTACGGAACAAGCCTCCTTTGCTGCCGAGAAAGAAATCTGCTGAATTAGTGCTAGTTATAGATAATAATGAAATTCGCGGTAACATCACCTTTCCACTTTCAGGATGTTCGGACCGGGACTCGCCGAATGGCAATTTATACTTTTAATCGACACTTGTATCCCTCCATCCATATAACATTTATATGAACATTGGAATAAATTCCTAACTTTAGACTATACGATATTGTTATGGAATTCGTAATCGTACTTCAAAGCCATATTGGGTGGGTGTACTAATTAAGGATAAATGAAGAACGACCAAGACTTCGAAAAAGCGATCGCCAGTTTTCCGGATAAAATAAGGGAAATTGCCCGTCAGACACGATCATTGGTTTATGCTGTTTTACCAGAAGTTGTGGAAGTCGTTTTGGTACGACAGAAAAATACAGGGTTCGGTACGGGCATCAAGAAAAAAACGGAACATTTTTGTTGGATCATGCCCGCTTCAAAACACGTGAATCTCGGATTTAATTATGGGACGGAATTACCGGACCCCTACAAACTACTGGAAGGGACGGGAAAACTGTTCCGTCATATCAAAATAAAGTCCGTCGATGATCTTAAAAATCCTGCCCTCCTTGAACTGTTGAAATACGCAACCACACACCGGGTACCCCCTATTAAACAAGACCAGCGACCTTCGTAAGTAATTGCCCCACCTTACCGCATTGCACACAATCAGAATCATTCACACTACGTCAATTTGGAGATGATCAAAATCCCTGTAAAGTGTTATCTTTAAGGCATGCAGATCATAATCGTTGACACCACCAATCCTTAATCACTTCACCCCTACTTGGCGCAATAAAAAAACGCATGGAAAAAGCCCTTTGCCACATCACCAAAAAGGAATTTGACCTGAACAGTCTAGTTCAGGCATCTTCCCTCAAACCAGAAATGCTATCCTTAATTCAAAAGGATTATCATGATTTTACCGCCGACAAGTACATTTCATCAGAAAGTTTAAATGCTTATCGGAAAAAGTACTTGGAATCGTTGATCAAAAAAGAAAGCAAGGAATTAAGTATTCTTGAAAAGGAGGTTGTTAAGGCAATCGAGGACAACAAATTATTATCAGAGAATATTGAACCTGAAATCGAATCAGAACTTACGACAGGGCAGCGCATGGCGGATAAAATTGCCACCTTTGGGGGGAGCTGGACCTTTATCATCATCTTCTTTTCATTCCTATTGGTTTGGATGGCCATTAATATTTGGGTACTCTCCACCAAGCCTTTTGACCCCTACCCTTTTATCCTGCTCAACCTGATCTTATCTTGCCTAGCTGCCATTCAAGCGCCCATTATTATGATGAGCCAAAATAGAAAGGAACAAAAGGATAGATCCAGAAGCGAAAATGATTACATGGTCAACTTGAAGGCTGAACTAGAGATCAGATTATTACATGAAAAGCTGGACCATCTCATCATCCATCAAAATAAAAGAATGTTGGACATACAGGAACTGCAATTGGATTATTTGGAGGAACTCTCAAAATCGAATGAAAACGGAAAGAAATAAGAACATTTTACCGCCAAAGGAGTTTGCAAAACGCGTATTCAAATATGCCGTTTTCTCCATTTGCCTCCTGATCATTTCCATTGGCATTGGGATTTTTGGATACCACTTTATTGGCCAATTGAATTGGATCGACAGTATTTATAATGCGTCGATGATCCTGACGGGCATGGGGCCGGTGAATACAATGGGAAGTAATGCCGCCAAATTATTTGCCTCGTTTTATGCACTGTTCAGTGGTGTTGTTTTCTTAAGCACAGTGGCTATCTTTTTTGCGCCGATCGCGCATCGCTTGATGCATTTATTGCGGATCGAAGAAATTGATGAAGAATAATCGCGACCCGAAGCCGCATACCGACTATAAGAGCATAAAATAATATGATTATATTTTAATGATTATGACTACAAGGGCATCCCTTGGAGTTTGTGTGCGAACCCACTTGATTTAAAATTCTAATGTCCCCTGAAATGCCTATATTGAGGGCAAGTATAAAGTCTTTTTTTCTATTATACCGAAAATATAAGGACTTAAAAGCCAACCCTAATTAGCGCAGTCCGTTTTCGGTATATGCGTCCATAAAAACTTTAAAGTAAATCAGTCATGGCACAGCAGTATATTGACATAGAGACCCTAAAATTTTTGCTTTATAATGTCCACAACCTGCAAAATGTGCTGGATCAACCGCGATATGCCGATTATGACCTCGCATCGGTGGAACTTTTTTTGAATGCGGTCAAAGATTTTTCAGACAAGGAGCTCTTCCCTTTTTTTAAGGAAATGGACGAGCAACCCGCCCACTACAAGGATGGGGAAATTATCGTACATCCCCAGGTTAGGAAATTTATGAAAGAAGGTGGACAAATGGGATTGATTTCAGGCCTCTTTGACTATGACATGGGCGGACTTCAAATGCCTAGCGTAGTGGTCACGGCCTCCACCTATATTCAAGAAACGGCCAATAATCAGTTACCCGGCTATATCGGGCTTACCATTGGATCCGCAGAATTGATTACCCATTTTGGAAACGACGAACTCAAGGATACCTTTGTTCCTAAAATGCTATTGGGCGATTGGGGTGGTACCATGTGCCTTACCGAACCGCAGGCAGGTAGTTCTTTGTCGGATATTGTTACCACAGCTATTCCCACTGACGGGGGTTATAAAATTAAGGGGCAAAAAATATTCATCTCGGCGGGGGATTATGAAGGCGTTGAAAACATCGTCCACCTCGTGTTGGCGCGCATCAAAGGAGCCCCATTGGGGACGAAGGGAATATCGTTGTTCGTAGTCCCCAAGAACCGAAAATCGGAGACTGGAGCGCTAACGCCAAACGATGTCAATACCATTGGCGATTTTCAAAAAATGGGCCAACGGGGCTATTGCACTACGCATCTTTCTTTTGGGGATAAGGAGGATTGCCAGGGCTGGTTGGTCGGGGAACCCCACAAAGGACTCAAATATATGTTTCTGATGATGAACAGTGCCCGGATCGGGGTCGGACGCGGCGCGGCGGCCATCACCATGGCAGCCTATCAGGCCTCTTTGGCCTATGCACAAGAAAGGCCACAAGGTCGTCTTCTAACTGATTCTGGTAAAAAAGACGTGGCCCAGGCACAGACCTTGATCATCAACCATCCCGACGTCAAAAGAATGTTGCTCTTCCAAAAAGTAGTGGCCGAAGGTGCTTTGAGTCTAGTACTTTTGGCCGCAAAATACCAAGACCTTTCCCTAACCCATTCCGATTCGGCCGAAAGGGAAAAATACCATCTTCTATTAGAAATGCTTACTCCTGTCGCCAAAACCTATCCTTCCGAAATGGGTTCTGTTTCCGTAAGCAATGGCGTGCAGGTATTGGGTGGCTATGGATTTTGTTCTGATTTTATCTTACAGCAATATTTTAGAGACATCCGAATTTTTCCCATTTATGAAGGCACTACCGGCATCCAATCCTTGGATCTTTTGGGTAGAAAGGTAGTCATGGCCAAGGGTAAGGGGTTAAAACTATTATTGGTCGAAATAGAACAAACGATTTCCAGTGCATCGGCCTCAAAGGAACTCCTCCCCTACGCGCAAAAATTGTCCAAAAAGTTGGTACTGATGCAGGAAGTCATTCAGTTTTTGTTAGGGTTTGCCAAAAAAGGAGATCATGAACGCTTCGTGTCGGACGCCACGGTATTTATGGAATTTTTTGGAAATATCATCATTGGGTGGCTGTGGCTGGACATGGCGCTCCATGCCCAAAACGCCCTAATTTCAGGCACCACAACCTATTCAAAGGAATTTTATAATGCCAAGATACACGCCATGAAATTTTATTTTAAATACGAAATCCCAAAAACAAGTGCCCTGGCAGAGGTTTTGATGGACAAGCAGGCGCTTACCACCTCAATCGACAATACAATTTTTTCGTAAAGTAGGGTTCCTACGAAACCCGTTCAAACGTAGCATGCCTTTCAACAATAATGATAAAATGGAATATGGGTAGCATAAAATCAAAATTTGATCTAACGGGCAAGGTGGCCATTATAACGGGGTCGAGCAAGGGAATAGGGTTGTCTATC
>JBBKWR010000254.1:0-4831 GCA_037969055.1 Flavobacteriaceae bacterium
CAGTTTCAAACTAAGTGAAACTATGGCCGGATTTCTGCCCTTTACTTTTTTCATCGCCTATGGGGTCATGTCGATTCCCTCCGGATTTATGCTTGAAAAATATGGGGAAAAAAGATTGATGATCTTTGCATTTGCGCTTTCCCTATTTGGGGCTATCCTGTTTGCAAACATTCCCACCTTTAGTGTTTTCCTTATAACCCTATTTACCATAGGTACCGCAATGGCCATATTGCAGGTGGTCATTAACCCGCTGTTAAGGGTAACGGGAGGAGAAGAACATTACGCCTTTACCTCCGTGTTGGCACAGTTGATCTTTGGGGCGGCCTCCTTTGTCAGTCCCCAAGTTTATACCTATCTGGTTTCCAATTTGGGCAAGGCTAAAGACACGCAGAGCTGGCTCATAGAGACCCTCTCCGATCTAGTGCCAATAGATATGACCTGGGTATCGATGTATTGGGTATTTTCCATTATCAGCTTGGTCATGATATTTGCGATCGTTGCCATGAGTTTTCCAAAAGTTGAGCTCGCGGAAGCGGAAAAGGTAGGTACCAAACAGAATTATAAAGACCTGTTCAAGAACAGACTGGTAATACTGTATTTTTTAGGAATATTCTCCTATGTCGGGGCCGAACAGGGTATTTCATTTTGGATGTCGAAATATTTACAGCAATATCATGCGTACGATTATGAAACGATCGGCGCCGATGCAGTAGGTAATTTTTGGGGATTGATGACCATTGGCGGCATTCTGGGTTTGATTCTTTTAAAATTGATCGATAGTAAATTGGTCCTGAAACTTTTTTCAATTTGTGCCATCATCAGTTTGTCAATGGCGCTTTTCGGGAGCGCTAACACTTCGCTGTATGCCTTTATGATATCCGGTTTTTTTCTTTCCGTGATGTACCCTATCATCATGTCATTGGCCCTTAACTCAGTTCAAATGCACCATGGTTCTTTTACGGGGATATTGATGACAGGAATTATGGGTGGTGCCGTAGTACAGTTGGTCATTGGTTTTGTAAGTGATCTTACTTCCTTAAAAACGGGCATGCTTATTATCTTTTTTGCCCTTGCGTATGTGTTAAGTATCGGATTTTGGGCAAAACCGATCATTAAGAACAAAACGATTCGATTGATATAAAGTGTTTACGAGCACAGTTAAAGGTTGGCCAAAACAAAGGGAATGCCCTTAACGTCATTAAAATCATGGACAGTGTTGGATAATTTCATTAAAAAAGAAACCGCACCTAATATAGGAACGGTCTCTCTGTGGCTATTCAAATAATAAAGACTATAACCTTGGTAAATCTCCCTCTCCTTTTAAAGGCAATATAGATTCGCCCATTAAAAAGGTATCGATATGGTAGGCCGCTTCGCGACCTTCCGAAATGGCCCAAACGATCAGCGACTGTCCCCTTCGTTGGTCGCCGGCCGCAAATACGCCAGGTACGTTTGTTTTATAATCTTTTGTGGAAGCCTTTATATTGGTTCTTACATCTGCTTCCAATCCGAACTGCTCCGCCAAGGTCATTTCAGAACCAGTAAAGCCTAGGGCCAACAAGGCCAATTCACATTTCCATTCCTTCTCGGTTCCTGCGACCTCCTTAAGCACGGTCCTTTTTCCCGGTTCTAAGATCCACTCGACTTCTGTAGTGACCAATCCTTTTAAATTTCCGTTTTTGTCGCCAACAAATTCTTTCGTAGAGATGCTAAAAAACCGCTCGGCACCTTCTTTGTGGGAAGAGCTCGTGCGTAATCGCATGGGCCAAAATGGCCAGGGTTGATCTTCGGGCCTATCGGTTGTTGCCATTGGCATGATCTCAAAATTGGAAACGGATTTTGCACCCTGCCGAAATGAGGTGCCAATACAGTCAGAACCGGTATCCCCCCCACCAATAACCACAACATTTTTTTTAGACGCTGTGAGTTCCGGTCCTAAATCCTTTTTCCCAGCGACCCTACGGTTGTTTTGTGCAAGGAAATCCATAGCCTGCACCACGCCATTAAGATCAGATCCTTTTATGGGCAAAGGCCTTCGTATAGTGGCCCCACCCGTAAGTACCACGGCGTCAAATATTTTCTTGAGTTCATCTGCCTTGATATCTATGCCAACATGCACCCCACATTTAAATTCGATTCCTTCTTCTTCCAGCACCTTTAAACGCCGATCGATCACGTGTTTCTCCATTTTGAAATCGGGTATCCCAAAGCGAAGTAAACCGCCCGCTTTTTCATCCCTTTCAAAAACGGTGACCAAATGTCCCGCACGGTTTAATTGTTGGGCTGCGGCCAAGCCCGCGGGTCCGGAACCAATAACCGCCACTTTTTTGCCCGTTCTATAAGTAGGGGGATCGGCAACGACCCATCCTTCCCTAAATGCGGTTTCCACTATGCTCTTTTCAATATTTTCTATCGACACCGGATCTTCATTGATGCCCAATACACAAGCTTCTTCACATGGTGCGGGACACAGTCGACCAGTAAACTCGGGAAAATTATTGGTAGAGTGTAAAATTTGTGCTGCTTTTTCCCATTTCCCGCGGTATACAGCGTCATTAAAATCAGGAATCAAATTACCCAATGGACAACCACTATGGCAAAATGGAATACCACAATCCATACATCTTGCCCCTTGCTCTTTAAGCTCTTTTTCAGGCAAGGGAATGGTAATTTCCTTATAATTCTTAATACGCTCCTCGACGGGGGCATAGGATTCCACTTTTCGTTTGAACTCTAAAAATCCTGTTATCTTTCCCATTATCCCTTCCTAAATTGTTTCTTGTTTTTCTGTTTCCAATCGAATCAATGCCTGACGGTATTCCTCAGGGTACACCTTTACAAAATCCGATAAACAGGACTCCCATTTCTCCAAGATGCGCTGTGCAAGCGGACTCAACGTCGAGTTATAATGACTTTCGATCAGTTCCCTAAGTTGTGCAATGTCTTTTTCTTCGTCGACCGGTAAAAGGTTTAAAGATTGTTTGTTGCACTGTTTTTCAAATGTTTTGTTCCGGTCATACACATAGGCGATGCCACCACTCATTCCAGCACCAAAATTTCTACCTACTTCCCCCAAGATAACAGCGACACCTCCTGTCATATATTCGCACCCATGGTCGCCAATACCTTCCACAACAGTTTTGGCCCCGGAATTCCTGACACAAAAACGCTCTCCGGCCTTTCCATTGATATAGGCCCTGCCAGCAGTAGCGCCATATAAGGCGACATTTCCGGTAATGACATTGTCCTCAGGAATGAAAGTACAGCCATCTGGTACTTTGATCACCAGTTTCGCGCCGGATAGTCCCTTGCCCAAGTAATCATTGGTATTACCGTTGACCGTCATGGTCAAACCCCTGGTGGCGAAGGCTCCAAAACTTTGGCCTGCCGAACCCGTAAAATTTAATTTGAGCGTGTTGATGGGTAAACCTTTTGCCCCATATACCTTTGAAATTTCATTGCTAATAATGGCACCCACTGCACGGTCCCTATTGGTGATCGGGTAATCAAGACTCAATTTTTCTTTTCGAAACAATGAGGGGGTCGCTCTTTCAATAATCTGAAATTCAATGGATTTTGAGACCTCATGTTGTTGCTGTTGGGTATTATAAAATTTGGTGCCAGCGGGTACATCTATTTGATGCAGGATGGGGGTTAGATCAATACCCGCTGATTTATAATGGCCGATGGCCTTATTTCGATCTAACTTATGCACCTGCCCGACCATTTCATTGACCGTTCTAAAACCGAGTTGCGCCATGATCTCGCGCAATTCTTGCGCTATGAAATACATATAGTTGACGACGTGTTCCGGTTTTCCTTCGAATTTTTTTCGCAATTCTGGGTTTTGCGTGGCAATGCCCACAGGACAGGTGTTCAAATGGCAAACACGCATCATGATACAGCCAGAGGCTACCAGGGGTGCCGTGGCAAAACCGAATTCTTCGGCTCCCAAAAGACAGGCTACCGCTACGTCGCGTCCGGTTTTTAATTGCCCGTCGCATTCCAGGACGATCCTATTCCTAAGGTCGTTCATGACCAAGGTCTGTTGTGCCTCCGCGATGCCCAACTCCCATGGGAGTCCAGCGTGTTTTAGGGAGGTCAAGGGCGAAGCCCCTGTACCCCCGTCAAATCCAGATATCAGAATAACATCGGCTTTGGCTTTGGCGACCCCTGCGGCCACGGTGCCCACACCTACCTCGGAAACCAATTTTACATTGATCCGTGCTTCCCTATTGGCCGATTTTAAATCGTAGATCAATTGCGACAGATCTTCTATCGAATAAATATCGTGATGTGGCGGTGGGGAAATCAAGCCTACATAAGGCGTAGAATTTCGGGTCTTAGCGATCGAAGGGTTCACCTTTGGGCCTGGTAATTGACCTCCCTCTCCAGGTTTGGCGCCCTGTGCCATTTTGATCTGGATCTCCTGTGCATTGGTCAAATAGTCGGAGGTAACCCCAAAACGTCCTGAAGCAACTTGTTTGATGGCACTATTACGCCAATCGCCAGTTGCGTTTTTGTAAAAACGGTCAGAATCCTCGCCCCCTTCGCCCGAATTGCTCTTGCCCCCGATACGGTTCATGGCTATTGCCAAGTTTTCATGGGCTTCTTTACTGATGGATCCATATGACATGGCGCCGGTCTTAAAACGTTTTACGATTTCCGTCCAGGGTTCTACCTCCTCCAATGGGATGGGATCGAAATTCGAGAACTCGAAAAGGCCACGAATGGTCAGCAGGTTCTTAGACTGTTCATTGACCATCTCGGCAAACTCTTTGTAGGTATCTGGTTCGTTATTTCGAACCGCTTTTTGAAGTGTAGCAATTGA
>JBBKWR010000255.1:0-13381 GCA_037969055.1 Flavobacteriaceae bacterium
ATCGTAGGATTGCACGACACGGGCAATTTCAAGATAGGGGATACGCTTACGGAAGGGGAAGAACTCCACTATAAAGGGATACCCAGTTTCTCGCCGGAACATTTTAGGTACATCAACAATGCCGATCCCATGAAATCGAAGCAATTGTTCAAAGGGATCGATCAATTAATGGATGAGGGTGTTGCCCAGCTTTTTACCCTTGATATGAATGGCAGGAAAGTCATTGGCACGGTAGGGGCCCTGCAGTTTGAAGTCATCCAATATCGATTGGAACATGAATACGGGGCCAAATGTTCTTATGAGAACTTTCCCGTCTACAAGGCCTGTTGGGTAGCGGTTGAAAATAAGAAGAGTCCGGAATTCCAAGAGTTTAAAAGGGTCAAGCAAAAATTTCTCGCCATTGATAAACGTGGACAACTTGTATTTTTGGCGGATTCACAGTTTTCATTGCAAATGACCCAACAAAAATACCCAAACGTTAAACTCCATTTTACCTCGGAATTCGAGTAATTGAAATATAAAGTAAAGTCCTAAATTATAATAGTTTGGGGATTGATCTTTCCCCACGCTTGAAGTGAATTTTGCCCAAATCTTAATAGATCTTCAAACACCATATCCTATTGATCAGGCCTCTCCGGTTGGACCAAAATTAAGGGGGATTACTGGCTGTTCATAGTCCTTTATCGTGCCATGTGCCTTTTCGAATCGGTTCACATTATCACTCAACGCCTTTAGAAACTTCTTAGCATGTTGCGGGGTAAGCACAATACGACTTTTGACTTTAGCCTTGGGGGCACCTGGCATCATACTGATGAAGTCGACCACAAATTCGGATACCGAATGGTTGATGATAGCCAGATTCGAATATATTCCTTCTGCTGTTTTTTCATCCAGTTCAATGTTGATCTGATGCTGTTTTTGATCTTTCTTTTCCATAGCAGACTTCTTTACATGAGGGTTGCCTTACGCTTTGGTTATGGCTACCGATTAAAAGAGAAAACCCCCGATAGTGCCTATCGGGGGTTTGGTTCAATTTAGAATTTTAAGGCTTCCTTGCGGGCCATTATCTCATCGTACTCCTCTTTGGAGCCAACAATGATACTTTCATAGTCACGCATACCGGTACCTGCAGGAATCCTATGTCCTACAATAACGTTTTCCTTTAATCCTTCCAGGGTGTCTACCTTACCACTTACGGCGGCTTCGTTCAATACCTTGGTGGTCTCTTGGAAAGAGGCCGCAGATATAAACGATTTGGTTTGTAGAGAAGCCCTTGTAATACCTTGTAATATTGGCGTCGCAGTGGCTGAAACCGCATCCCTAGCAGTAGCGAGGGCCTTATCTGAACGTTTTAAGATAGAATTCTCATCCCTAAGTTCCCTTGAGCTAATGATCATTCCTGCCTTTAAATTATCAGACTCCCCGGCTTCCATCACAACTTTTTTTCCGAAAATTTCATCGTTCTCAGAAATAAAATCGTCTTTGTGCACCAGTTGGTTTTCCAAGAAAATGGTATCTCCCGGATCCTCGATGCGAACTTTTCGCATCATTTGGCGAACCACGACCTCAAAATGTTTGTCGTTGATTTTCACCCCTTGAAGACGATAAACTTCCTGGACCTCATTTACCAAGTACTGTTGAACTGCAGATGGGCCTTTAATCGATAATATATCCTCTGGGGTTACAGAACCGTCGGATAAAGGCATCCCAGCCCTTACATAATCATTTTCCTGTACCAATATCTGATTGGAAAGCTTGACCAAGTATTTTTTCACTTCTCCAAGTTTCGACTCGATAATGATTTCGCGGTTACCCCTTTTGATCTTACCAAAAGAGACCACCCCATCAATCTCCGAAACAACAGCTGGGTTCGATGGGTTTCGTGCCTCGAACAGCTCGGTCACCCGCGGAAGTCCTCCCGTAATATCGCCAGTCTTGGCAGATTTTCGAGGAATCTTTACAAGTATCTTACCTTCTTTGATCTTATCCCCATCATCCACCATAATATGTGAACCAACGGGAAGGTTGTAAGAACGCAAGACCTCGTCTTTATTATTCATGATCAATAAGGTAGGAATCAATTTTTTGTTTCTTGATTCAGAAATCACTTTTTCTTGGAAGCCCGTCTGTTCATCGATCTCTACTTGATAAGTAATTCCCTGCTCTATATTTTCATAGGCGATTTTACCCGGAAATTCTGAAACAATGACGCCGTTATAAGGATCCCATTGACAAATAATTTGATCCTTATCAATCTTACTACCATTCTTGACGAACAGTTGTGAACCATATGGAATGTTATTGGTGCTCAAGGTAATGCCAGTTTTAGCATCCATAACCTTGATTTCTGATGTTCTGGAAATTACAATGTCGGCGGCTTTGCCATCGGTATCTGCTCCACGAACTGTGCGCAAATCCTCTATTTCGGCAATTCCAGCAAACTTGGCATTCAATTTACTATCCTCAGAAATGTTCCCTGCAATACCGCCCACGTGGAAGGTACGAAGTGTCAGCTGCGTTCCTGGTTCTCCAATAGACTGTGCGGCTACCACCCCTACAGCTTCCCCTCTTTGTACCATTTTATTGGTTGCCAAGTTCCTACCATAACAACTAGCACATATACCCTTAGGCGCTTCACAAGTAAGAGCGGAACGAACTTCAACCTTCTCGATGGGGGATGCTTCGATTTTCTTCACGTCGGCCTCCATGATTTCCTTACCGGCGGTTAAAATCTGTTCCTCGGTCATCGGGTTGAATACATCGTGAAGGGATACCCTTCCCAGTATGCGTTCCCCTAGAGACTCAACAACTTCTTCGTTCTTTTTCAAGGCTTCTACCTGTACACCGCGCAGCGTTTCACAATCTTCTATATTAATGATCACGTCTTGGGAAACATCCACCAAACGTCTGGTCAAATATCCAGCATCAGCAGTTTTTAACGCAGTATCGGCGAGTCCTTTACGAGCTCCGTGGGTAGAAATAAAATATTCCAAAATCGATAAACCTTCCTTAAAGTTGGAAAGTATTGGGTTTTCAATGATCTCACCCCCACCAGCGGTCGATTTTTTAGGCTTGGCCATCAATCCCCGCATACCGGTCAACTGTCGGATCTGTTCTTTAGAGCCCCTTGCTCCTGAATCCAACATCATGTACACCGAGTTAAACCCTTGTTGGTCTTCGCGGATACGTTTCATTGCAAGTTCGGTAAGCATTGCATTGGTACTGGTCCAAACATCGATTACCTGATTATATCGCTCATTGTTGGTGATAAGACCCATGTTGTAGTTGGCCATAATACCATCAACCTGTTCGTTGGCATCCGCTATCATTTCATGCTTTTCCTGAGGAATGATAATATCGCCCAAACTGAAAGATAGTCCGCCTTTAAAGGCAAAATCATAGCCCATGGTCTTGATCTTATCCAAGAAATCGGCAGTTGTAGGCACATCTGTGACGGCCAATATATTGCCGATAATGTCCCGCAACGACTTTTTGTTCAATACATCGTTTACATAACCTGCCTCTTCCGGTACCACTTGGTTGAACAGTACCCTCCCTACTGTGGTAGGAATGATTTGGTTAACCAGTTCGCCGTTCTCATTAAAATCCTTTGCACGCACCTTAATGCCCGCGTTCAGATCCAGCCTCCCTTCATTGAAAGCGATGACCACTTCTTCATAAGAATAGAAGGTTAGTCCTGTCCCTTTTACGGGTGCTTCTTTTGTGGATTTTCGCTCTTTGGTCATATAGTATAGGCCCAAGACCATATCCTGGGACGGTACCGTAATAGGGGATCCGTTAGCAGGGTTCAAAATGTTATGGGACGCCAGCATAAGTAATTGGCATTCCAAGATAGCTTCTGGTCCCAATGGCAGGTGAACCGCCATTTGGTCACCATCAAAGTCGGCGTTGAAGGCCGTACATACCAATGGGTGAAGCCGAATTGCTTTTCCTTCTATAAGTTTAGGCTGGAACGCCTGTATCCCCAATCTGTGTAGGGTTGGGGCCCTGTTCAGTAATACAGGATGGCCTTTCAATACATTTTCCAGGATGTCCCAAACAACAGGTTCTTTTTTATCTATAATCTTTTTTGCTGACTTAACAGTCTTTACGATTCCACGTTCAATCAACTTACGGATAACGAAAGGTTTGTATAGCTCAGCTGCCATGTCCTTTGGAAGTCCGCATTCGAATAACTGCATCTCTGGTCCCACAACGATTACGGAGCGCGCTGAATAATCTACCCTTTTACCCAAAAGGTTTTGACGGAATCGCCCTTGTTTTCCTTTAAGGGAATCAGAAAGCGATTTCAAAGGCCTGTTAGATTCGGTTTTTACCGCAGATGCCTTACGGGTATTGTCAAAAAGCGAATCAACGGATTCCTGAAGCATTCGTTTCTCATTTCTAAGTATAACTTCTGGTGCCTTGATCTCGACCAATCTTTTCAATCGGTTGTTACGAATGATAACCCTTCGATAAAGGTCGTTCAAATCGGAGGTGGCAAAACGTCCACCGTCCAAAGGAACCAAAGGTCTCAGTTCGGGTGGGATCACAGGAATCACTTTCATGATCATCCATTCAGGTTTGTTATCGCGGTTGTCCTGCGACTCACGCAAGGCCTCGACGACCTGAAGCCGCTTTAAGGCTTCTGTCTTCCGTTGCTTAGAAGTTTCGGTATTGGCCTTATTTCGAAGATCATAAGATAATTCCTTAAGATCGATCCTTCCCAAAAGGTCAATCAAACATTCCGCCCCCATCTTTGCAATGAACTTGTTAGGATCGTTATCCTCCAAATATTGGTTCTCGGGGGGAATTGTTTCCAGAATGTTCAAATATTCTTCTTCTGTAAGGAAATCCAGCTTATTGATTTCCTCACCGTCGATACCCTTAGCTACACCTGGCTGGATAACCACATAACGCTCATAATAAATGATCATGTCCAATTTCTTGGAAGGAAGACCCAATAGGTATCCAATTTTGTTGGGCAGCGAACGGAAATACCAAATATGTGCCACGGGAACGACCAAATTAATATGCCCTACCCGATCTCTACGTACTTTCTTCTCAGTTACCTCAACGCCACAACGATCACAAACAATACCGCGATATCGAATACGCTTATATTTACCACAGGCACACTCATAATCCTTTACAGGGCCAAAAATACGCTCGCAGAAAAGTCCGTCGCGCTCTGGTTTGTGTGTTCTATAGTTAATGGTTTCAGGCTTTAGGACCTCGCCCCTTGACTCCGCCAGGATTGCTTCTGGAGATGCCAAGCCGATTGAAATCTTGTCAAACCTTTTTTGTGGTGTATTATCGTTTATTCTAGCCATAGTATATGGTGCTCTAAATTATAATGTGTGTAATATTATTCCTCCAATCGAATGTCCAAGCCCAAGCCTTTAAGCTCGTGCATCAAGACATTGAAAGATTCTGGTAAACCAGGATCTGGCATGGTCTCCCCTTTAACGATGGCCTCGTAGGTTTTGGCCCTACCGACCACGTCATCTGATTTAACGGTCAAAATTTCGCGCAGGGTTGCCGAAGCGCCATAGGCTTCCAATGCCCAAACTTCCATCTCCCCAAATCGCTGTCCACCAAATTGGGCCTTTCCGCCTAGAGGTTGTTGGGTGATCAATGAATAAGGTCCTATAGATCTTGCGTGCATTTTATCATCTACCATGTGGCCCAATTTCAACATATAGATCACCCCAACAGTTGCTGGTTGGTCAAATCGTTGACCGGTTCCCCCATCGAATAAATAGGTATGTCCAAATCTAGGGATGCCAGCTTCATCGGTATAGGCATTTATCTGGTCTAAAGTAGCACCGTCAAAAATCGGGGTGGCATACTTTTTTCCTAATTTCAAACCTGCCCATCCAAGAACTGTTTCGTATATCTGTCCGATGTTCATACGGGAAGGCACCCCAAGTGGGTTCAACACGATATCGACAGGCGTACCATCTTCCAAGAAAGGCATATCCTCTTGACGGACGATTCGGGAAACGATTCCTTTGTTTCCGTGGCGTCCTGCCATTTTATCCCCTACTTTCAACTTTCTCTTCTTGGCAATATATACCTTGGCCAACTTCATGATTCCAGCCGGCAATTCGTCACCCACTGAGATGGTGAATTTGTCCCTTCTGAGGTTACCTTGAAGATCGTTCAGCTTTATCTTGTAGTTGTGAAGCAAATCGGTCACCATGGCGTTGTTATCCTTATCGGTTGTCCAGCTACCACCTACCAAGTGTGCAAAATCATCAACCGCGTTCAACATCTTCATGGTGTACTTCTTCCCTTTTGGCAGTACTTCCTCACCCAAATCGTTCAAGACACCCTGTGAGGTCTTGCCATTGACCAAATTAAACAGTTTTTCAATCAAGACATCTTTAAGCTCTTGAAATTTGACCTCATAGTCCAGTTCCAATTTGGTGATCGCATCTTTATCTTCGGATCTTTTTCGTTTATCCTTGATGGATCGTGAGAACAATTTCTTTTCGATGACCACACCGTTCAAAGATGGGGGCGCCTTTAGGGACGCATCTTTCACATCGCCGGCTTTATCACCGAATATGGCCCTTAGGAGTTTTTCTTCCGGAGTCGGATCCGATTCCCCTTTAGGGGTAATCTTACCGATCAGGATATCGCCGGGTTTTACTTCGGCACCGATTCGGATCATTCCATTTTCATCCAAGTCTTTGGTCGCTTCCTCCGATACGTTTGGAATATCATGGGTCAATTCTTCCGCACCCAGTTTGGTATCCCGCACTTCAAGGGAATATTCATCAACATGGATGGACGTAAAGATATCTTCACGTACTACCTTTTCTGAAATTACGATGGCATCCTCGAAATTATAACCCTTCCATGGCATAAACGCTACGGTAAGGTTTCTACCCAACGCCAATTCTCCACTTTCAGTTGCATATCCTTCACACAGTACCTGCCCCTTTTTCACCTTGTCGCCTTTTTGAACGATTGGTTTTAGGTTAATGCTGGTACCTTGATTGGTTTTTCTAAATTTTACCAATTCATAGGTCTTGGAATCTTCTTCGAAGCTGATCATTCGTTCCGCGTCGGTCCTGCTGTATTTGATGGTAATTTTTTGTGCGTCTACATATTCGATCACACCATTACCCTCAGCATTGATCAATACCCTGGAATCGGAGGCCACTTGGCGTTCCAATCCAGTTCCTACGATCGGGGATTGTGGTTTTAAGAGTGGAACCGCTTGGCGCATCATGTTAGATCCCATCAAAGCACGGTTCGCATCATCATGCTCCAAGAAGGGTATCAAGGAAGCAGAAATGGATGCAATCTGGTTGGGCGCAACATCGGTATAGTTCACTTCTTTGGGATCCACTACCGGAAAATCACCTTCTTCACGAGCGATTACCTTGTCAATATTGATCGTCCCATTATCTTTCAATGGAATGTTTGCCTGGGCAATTTTCATTCCTTCTTCTTCTTCGGCACTCAGATAAGTAAACTCTTTGGTGTTTACTTTACCATTATCAACTTTTCGATAAGGAGTCTCTAAGAAGCCCATCGAATTCACTTTGGCAAATACCGCAAGGGAAGAGATCAATCCAATGTTCGGACCTTCAGGCGTTTCTATAGGACAGAGCCTACCATAATGGGTGTAGTGAACATCACGAACCTCAAATCCGGCACGCTCCCTAGAAAGTCCACCTGGCCCTAGTGCCGATAACCTTCTCTTATGGGTAATCTCCGCCAAAGGGTTGGTCTGGTCCATAAACTGGGACAGCTGGTTCGTACCAAAGAACGAGTTGATCACTGATGACAATGTCTTGGCATTGATCAAATCGATCGGGGTAAAGACCTCATTATCCCTTACATTCATCCGCTCACGAATGGTTCTGGCCATCCTGGCCAAACCAACTCCGAACTGTTGGGACAATTGCTCGCCAACCGTTCTTACACGACGGTTTGAAAGGTGGTCGATATCATCGATTTCTGCCTTTGAATTGATGAGTTCGATCAAGTATTTGATAATGGTGATTATATCTTCCTTGGTCAAGACTTGCTTGTCCATTCCGATATCCAATCCCAATTTTTTGTTCATTCTATATCGTCCAACCTCCCCTAGATTGTATCGTTGGTCAGAGAAGAACAATTTATCTATAATCCCTCTCGCCGTTTCCTCATCGGGGGGTTCGGCGTTTCGAAGCTGGCGGTAAATATGCTCCACGGCCTCTTTTTCGGAGTTGGTGGGGTCTTTTTGCAATGTATTGTGAATAATGGCATAGTCGCTTTGCGCATTGTTCTCTTTGTGCAAAAGAATGGTCTTAACATCTGCTTCGATGATCTGATTGATGTGTTCTTTATCCAATACGGTATCACGATCCAAAATGATCTCGTTTCTTTCAATGGAAACAACTTCTCCCGTATCCTCATCCACAAAATCTTCGTGCCATGTATTCAATACACGTGCGGCCAATTTGCGGCCCAGTACTTTTTTCAACCCTGCGTTCGATACTTTGATTTCTTCAGAAAGGTCAAAAATTTCCAAAATATCCTTATCGCGCTCAAAACCTATGGCTCGGAACAAGGTGGTAACCGGTAATTTTTTCTTTCGATCGATATAGGCATACATCACCCCATTAATGTCGGTGGCGAATTCGATCCACGAACCTTTAAATGGAATAACCCTTGCGGAATACAATTTCGTGCCATTTGCGTGGAAAGATTGTCCGAAGAATACCCCGGGAGACCTGTGCAATTGTGACACTACTACCCTTTCGGCCCCGTTGATCACAAAGGTGCCACTAGGGGTCATGTAAGGAATCGTTCCCAAGTAGACGTCCTGAACAATGGTCTCAAAATCTTCATGTTCCACATCGGTACAATAAAGTTTAAGCCTTGCTTTTAGCGGAACGCTATAGGTAAGTCCACGTTCGATGCATTCCTGAATGGAATATCTCGGTGGATCGATAAAGTAATCTAGAAACTCCAGTACGAACTGATTCCTAGTGTCCGTTATCGGGAAGTTTTCCATGAAGGTGTTGTACAATCCTTCATTGCCCCTTTCGTCAGATTTTGTTTCAAGCTGGAAAAAGTCTTGAAAAGATTTTATCTGAATGTCCAAGAAATCCGGATAATCCGGTGTGTTCTTAGCGGATGCAAAATTTATTCTTTCAGTCTGTTGTGTGAACATCTATGGACAAAATTTTGATCGTGAATATTAATGGGTCGTATACCTCTTTATATACGATGTGTATAAAACGGTTTAGGTCTAGCCACCAAAAGCGGAAAGACCTAAACCAACTTAGCTATAGCTGTTGCCTTTATTTAAGCTCAACTTCCGCTCCTGCTTCTTCCAATGATTTTTTGATGCCTTCTGCTTCGTCTTTGGAAACGCCTTCCTTCACTGCTTTTGGTGCGCTATCAACGATATCTTTAGCTTCTTTCAAGCCAAGACCTGTCAATTCCTTTACCAATTTTACCACCGCCAATTTAGATTGACCGGCAGCTGTTAAAACCACATCGAATTCCGTTTTTTCCTCAGCGGCCTCTCCAGCCTCAGCGGAACCACCTCCGGCAGCAACTGCTACTGCAGCAGCCGCTGGCTCGATGCCATATTCATCTTTTAATATATCGGCCAACTCGTTTACCTCTTTTACGGTCAAGTTAACCAACTGTTCTGCGAAATCTTTCAAATCTGCCATTTTACTATCGTTTAATAATTTTAAAATATAATTGTTTTTAGTGCGTACGTAATTATCTTTCGGACAACGTTTTAAGGATACCCGCTAATTTGCCACCCCCGGACTTCAATCCAGAAATAACATTTTTGACTGGGGATTGCAACAATCCAATGATATCTCCGATCATCTCCTCTTTGGACTTGATGTTTACTAGGGCATCAAGGTTTTCATCGCCGATGTAAATCGCTTCTTCAACAAAAGCGCCCTTCAATAGGGGTTTATCCGATTTCCTCCTAAAAGTCTTGATCAGCTTTGCCGGTCCGTTCCCAATTTCTGAGAACATCAATGAGGTATTGCCTTTCAGAACTGAAGGAAGTTCACCGAATTCTTTATCAGAGGCTTCCATTGCTTTTGCGAGCAAGGTATTCTTAACTACAGAAAGTTTTATGTTCGACTTATAGCACGCCCTTCTTAAATCAGAAGTCGTACTTGCGTTCAATCCCGATATATCCGCCAAATATATAATGGGGTTATCGGTCAACTGAGCAGTTAAATCTTTTATAACGGTTGCTTTTTCTTCTCTTGTCATATTATCAATTTTAAACTACCCGTCGATTAAACTGTTTTTGGGTCTAGTTGAAGGCTTGGGCTCATGGTGCTGGACATGAAAATAGATTTCATATAAACACCTTTAGCTGCAGCAGGCTTTAATTTCATCAACGTGTCGAGTAGTTCATTTGCGTTATCGGCTATTTTGTCTTCCGAAAAGGAAACTTTACCAATGGCTGCATGAACGATACCTGTTTTGTCTACTTTGAAATCGATTTTACCTGCTTTCACCTCGGATACCGCCTTGCCCACATCCATGGTCACGGTTCCCGTCTTTGGATTGGGCATTAACCCCCTGGGGCCTAAAACACGACCCAATGGGCCCAATTTACCCATTACGCTCGGCATCGTGATGATCACATCAACATCTGTCCAACCATTTTTTATTTTATCCAAATATTCATCCAGTCCCACAAAATCGGCTCCGGCCTCTTTGGCCTCAGCTTCTTTATCTGGGGTAACCAAAGCCAAAACTTTTACATCCTTTCCTGTTCCGTGTGGAAGTGTGACCACCCCACGTACCATCTGATTTGCCTTTCTTGGGTCAACGCCCAAACGAATTGCTAGATCAACGGATGCATCGAATTTTGTATTGGTTATCTCCTTTACCAAAGCGGACGCCTCCTGCACAGTGTAGAGTTTGTCTTTCTCTATTTTAGCACGGGCCTCTTTTTGCTTTTTGCTTAATTTTGCCATTTAAATTGCTTTTAAGATTTTAAAAAGGTCTTTTTCCTGCTACTTTAAGACCCATAGATCTTGCTGTTCCAGCCACCATGCTCATTGCAGATTCGACTGTAAAAGCATTTAGATCTACCATTTTGTCTTCGGCGATCGCCTTGACTTGGTCCCATGAAACGTTCCCATTTTTTACTCGATTAGGTTCGCCAGATCCTTTTTTAATCTTAGCTGCTTCCAAAAGCTGAATTGCCGCCGGGGGTGTTTTTACGACAAAGTCGAAAGACTTGTCTTTATATACGGTGATAACAACGGGCAATATTTTGCCCTGTTTGTCCTGTGTCCTAGCATTAAACTGTTTACAGAACTCCATGATGTTAACGCCGGCAGCACCTAAGGCGGGTCCAACCGGTGGCGACGGATTCGCAGCACCTCCCCTAACTTGTAGTTTAACTACTTTACCTATTTCTTTTGCCATTGTTTAAATTTAAATTGAAGAAGTGTTTGATTGGAAGCAACACAACTTTATATGTAACACTTGATTTATACTTTTTCTACTTGCATGTAACTGAGTTCCAAGGGAGTTTTTCTTCCGAAAATCTTCACCATAACCTCAAGTTTGCGCTTTTCTTCATTAATCTTTTCGACCGTGCCATTAAAACCATTGAAAGGTCCATCGATTACCTTTACGGTCTCACCAAATACGAATGGAATCGCAACACTATCCGTATTTACGGCCAACTCATCTACCTTGCCCAACATTCTGTTTACCTCTGCTTTTCTCAAAGGCACAGGATCACCTCCCTTGGTCTCACCCAAAAAGCCTATGACATTGGTAATTGACCGGATAATATGAATCATTTCTCCTGCCAAATTTGCCTTAATCATAATATAACCCGGAAAATATACCCTTTCCTTATTGATCTTCTTTCCATTACGGATCTGCACTACTTTTTCGGTGGGTACCAAGACCTCCTCTAGATAATCTGCAAAACCGTGTCTTTCTACTTCACTCTCTATGTAGCCTTTAATCTTGTTCTCTTGACCGCTTACAGCCCTTACCACATACCATTTCTTTTCCAATACTTCTGACATAGGGCTCTGGTTAGTTTAATACGTTGGTAAAATAAAGTCGAATCAATTTGCTTAAGACGGTATCTACCCCCCAGGTCGCCAATGCGAAAATGATGGAGAATACAGCCACAACGACCATAAGATTTGAGGACTCTGCCCTTGGGGGCAAAGAAACATTATGCCTTAGTTCGTCAATCGATTCTTTAATATAGGTCAACATTACTTTCTATATTTTTATTCTTATACTCAACTTTTGGACAGTCATGTAAGACCCTTGATAAGTTGCGTCAATTTGTGCTTCTCAGGAATTACTTGGACAAATCCTCAAGGATTTTATTGCGAAACAAACTGCATCAATCCTCCTTTTACCTTCGCACGGGAGGAGAGACTCGAACTCCCGACACCTGGTTTTGGAGACCAGTGCTCTACCAACTGAGCTACACCCGTTTATATTTACATCGAAAGGTATCACGCCTTTCGCGTGACACCTTGAAGATGTAATGTGAATTATTTTACGGTTAATCCAAAATTTTGGTAACCTGACCAGCTCCGACGGTCCTACCACCTTCTCGGATGGCGAATCGAAGTCCAACGCTCAATGCAATTGGAGAAAGTAGGTCAACGATAATCGTTAGGTTATCCCCAGGCATTACCATTTCCACTCCGCTTGGTAGATTGATTGTTCCTGTTACGTCTGTGGTCCTTACATAAAACTGTGGACGATAATTGTTATGGAATGGTGTGTGACGACCACCTTCTTCTTTTTTAAGGATATACACCTCGGCTTCAAACTTGGCGTGAGGCTTAACGGAACCTGGCTTGCAGATTACCATTCCTCTTTTGATCTGGGCTTTCTCAATACCTCTCAAAAGGATACCTACGTTATCTCCAGCTTCTCCCCTGTCCAATATCTTACGGAACATTTCAACACCTGTGATGGTCGAAGTTAATTTTTCAGCACCCATACCGATAATATCAACGCTGTCGCCAGTGTTGGCAACACCAGTTTCAATACGTCCTGTGGCAACTGTTCCACGTCCCGTGATGGTAAATACATCCTCAACTGGCATTAAGAAAGGTTTTTCAACGTCCCTTACTGGCATTTCGATCCATGTATCAACCGCTTCCATCAACTGCATTACGGTATCGACCCATTTTTGTTCTCCGTTAAGGGCTCCAAGGGCTGAACCAGCGATTACAGGGCCATTATCACCATCGTACTCATAGAAAGAAAGCAATTCCCTGATTTCCATTTCAACCAGTTCCAAAAGCTCCTCATCGTCGACCATGTCTACTTTGTTCATGAACACGACCATTCTTGGTATACCTACCTGACGGCCCAAAAGGATGTGTTC
>JBBKWR010000256.1:0-29533 GCA_037969055.1 Flavobacteriaceae bacterium
AAAAAGGAGAATACCTTCCATGATTTTATTGATTGTTCTGCTTATTTGATAAAAAAGAGACTTACCAGTCCCCAACACTTATATGCAATGGGCGGTTCCGCTGGCGGTTTAGTGATGGGTGCAATAGTGAACATGGCGCCTGAACTGTATAAAGGAGTGGTAGCTGCCGTACCGTTCGTGGATGTTCTCACGACGATGTTGGACAATTCCATACCCTTGACTACCGGGGAGTATGATGAATGGGGCAATCCCAATGAAAAGGTCTTTTATGACTATATTAAGTCTTACTCCCCCTATGACAACGTTGCGGCTAGGGCATATCCCAATATATTGGTCATTTCTGGATTTCATGATTCACAGGTCCAATATTTTGAGCCAGCGAAGTGGGTCGCCAAGCTACGGGAGCTTAAAACCAACGATAATCTGATCTTGTTCGACATTAACATGGGGGCAGGTCATGGCGGGGCCTCAGGGCGCTTTGAGGCCATAAAGGAGGTAGCGAAAGAATATGCATTTTTACTGGATTTGGAAGGAAAAACCCAATAATCAAAAAAAAATGGTAATTTTGCGGGTAAATTTTGTTAATTTTTAAAATTAACGCAAACAACCTATATGCAGCATAAAGTACAGGCAAATGACAATATCCTGGAGCTCGTTGGTAATACGCCAATGGTAAAGTTGAACAGGATTGTCGCGGGACTCACTGGAAACTTCTACGCTAAACTAGAGGCTTTTAATCCCGGCCATTCCTCCAAAGATCGTATAGCATTGCACATTATTGAAGAGGCTGAACGCAAGGGTATCCTATCGCCAGGCGATACCATCATAGAAACTACTTCTGGAAATACTGGGTTTAGTATTGCTATGGTGAGCATTATTAAAGGTTATGATTGCATACTTGCGGTCAGTTCAAAGTCAAGTCCTGATAAAATAGATATGTTGCGTGCCATGGGCGCCAAGGTATATGTATGTCCTGCCCATGTGAGTGCAGACGATCCAAGATCTTATTATCAGGTTGCAAAAAGGCTTCATGAAGAAACCAAGGGAAGTATCTATATCAATCAGTATTTCAATGAGTTGAATATGGAGTCGCACTACAATTCGACCGGCCCTGAAATTTGGGAACAGACCAACGGACAAATTACCCATTTGGTAGCTTGTAGTGGAACTGGCGGCACCATTTCCGGTACGGCTCGTTATTTGAAAGAGCAAAATCCGGATGTTCGCGTTATTGGAGTAGATGCCTTTGGGAGCGTTTTAAAAAAATATCACGAGACCGGTGAATTTGATATTGATGAAATTTATCCTTATCGGATCGAAGGATTGGGAAAAAATTTGATTCCCGGTGCTACCGATTTTCAAATTATCGATGAATTCATAAAAGTTACAGACGAGGAAAGTGCCCATACCGCAAGGGAAATATCCAAAACCGAAGGCATTTTTGCGGGGTACACTTGTGGGGCCGCCATGCAGGCTATTAAACAATTGGCCGCCGAAGGTAAATTTTCCAAAGATAGCATTGTTGTCGTTATTTTTCCTGATCATGGATCGCGGTATATGAGTAAAATTTACAGTGATCAGTGGATGGAAGCACAAGGCTTTTTAAACACAAATGTGGTAGAGGAAACCCCACAGATACAGGTAATACGATAAAAATTTATAGGAAAGTGAATAAATAAAAGCAACGGAATCAACCTACGTTGCTTTTTTCTTTCCGATTTTTTATTATAATACATTGCAAAAATCTATATTTTTACACAAACAACTAGGCCCAAATGAGAGATTTATTTGACAGGATTATAGAAAATAAAGGCCCTTTGGGAAAATGGGCATCACAGGCAGAAGGATATTTTGTTTTTCCTAAATTAGAGGGTCCGATCTCCAACAGGATGAAATTTCAAGGCAAAGAAGTGATTACTTGGAGCATCAACGACTATTTGGGTTTGGCAAACCTTCCAGAAATAAAAAAGATTGATGGTGAGGCCGCGTTGGAATATGGTGCTGCGTACCCAATGGGGGCGAGGATGATGAGTGGACATACCAATTATCATGAGCAACTCGAGAAGGAATTAGCGGATTTTGTTCAAAAAGAATCTTCCTATTTATTGAATTTCGGCTATCAGGGCATCATGTCCGCGATTGATGCCTTGGTTTCAAAAGACGATATAATCGTATACGATGTTGATTCCCATGCCTGTATCATTGATGGTGTGCGCTTACACATGGGCAAACGATTTACCTTTAAGCATAATGACATTGAGAGTTTGGAGAAGAACCTTGAGCGTGCCGTTAAAATGGCCGAACAAACGGGTGGCGGTATCCTAGTCATAACCGAAGGCGTTTTGGTATGCGTGGGGAACAGGGCAAATTGAAGGAAATTGTTGCGCTAAAGAAGAAGTATAATTTTCGATTGTTGGTTGACGATGCCCATGGTTTTGGAACACTTGGCAAAACTGGCGCTGGGGCAGGTGAGGAGCAGGGCGTACAAGAGGGTATAGACGTATATTTTGCGACCTTTGCAAAATCTATGGCCAGTATTGGAGCATTTTTGGCGGCCGATACAGAAGTTATAAACTATTTGAAATACAATCTCCGGTCCCAAATGTTCGCCAAATCACTCCCGATGATTTATGTGAAAGGCGCTTTAAAACGATTGGACATGCTGCGTACCCAACCTGAACTGAAGGCCAAACTTTGGGAAAATGTGGATGCTCTGCAAAACGGACTTAAAAATCGTGGGTTCAATATTGGAAACACTAATACTTGTGTGACCCCTGTTTATTTAAACGGTAGTATTCCAGAAGCGATGGCCTTGGTTAAAGATCTTCGTGAAAATTATGGAATCTTCTGTTCTATAGTTGTTTATCCAGTTATACCTAAAGGATTAATTCTACTAAGAATGATTCCAACCGCTACCCATACCTTAACGGATATTGATGAGACATTAGACGCTTTTTCCGCCATTAGGGAACGTCTTGAAAATGGAACTTACAAACGATTGTCAGCTGCTGTTGCCGCTGCCATGGGGGAATAACAACATCATCGTAGTTATAAATACCAAAGTATAAAATCCAAATCCCAGTAATTAAAGCTGGCGAATTTAAGATATGGTTCTTATTAGGGAACTGAAAATTACCGATCACTATAATTTATGTGATTTTCCCTGGGATTTGGCAATAGGAATTTACCCAAGATCTTTTCGAAAAGTAGCCCTTCTTTTATAGATGACAGGGTCAAAATGCTTCCACATTTGCCTTATTGCGGTGTTTTCCTCCAATTCCGGGGTTCGGAAGCACATTTCGATACTCTTCGCTGAAAATGTTTTATAATATTCATTGAAAATAATAGCAGTTACCCCCTTATTCTGATACTCGGGATGTATTCCTATCAAGTAGAAGTATACATCTTTGTTATGTTTTTTGGCCCTTAGCAGATGGTAAAATCCAAATGGGAACAGTTTGCCATTTGCCTTTTGAAGCGCTTCTGAAAAAGAAGGCATAACAATAGCGAATGCGATTAATTTATCCTCGGAATCTACAATGAATTTGATATATTCAGGGTTAATAAAGCTGATATACTTTTTCTTGAAATATTCCTTTTGCACCTCAGTAATTGGGACGAAGGAAGAAAGTTTATCATAAGTCTCATTGAATAGATCGAACATTTGGTCAGCCATCGGCAACACCTCGCTGGTTTTGGTAAAGTTGATTTCCTTTAACTTGTAACGCCTTTTGATCAAATCGTTGAGTTTGGTGAAAAGGGCGGGGTCGGCATTGCCAGCGGGAAATTTATTCTCCACATAGGCCTTTTCCTTGATAAAGCCCATACGTTCATAGTGCGTAACATAATAAGGGTGGTTGTACCAGGTAACCATACTTCCAATATGATCAAATCCTTCCGTCAATACCCCAACCTTGTCCAAGTTGGAAAAGCCTACGGGACCTTCCATAAATTCGAGTCCATTTTGCCGGCCCAAGTCAGCAACCTTAGCGATAAGTGCGTCTGAAACAGTCGCATCATCAATGAAATCGAACCAACCAAAGCGCATTTTTTTAACCTGTTGTCGATTCACTTCTACCCAGTTGATAATAGCGACAATGCGCCCAACAAGGTTATTGTCTTTATATGCCAAATAGAACCATGCTTCCGCATTTTGAAATGCTGGGTTTTTGGATTTGTCAAAACTCGCCACTTCATCGGATATTATAGGAGGGACCCAGTACGGCGAGTTGTTATAAAGTGAAAAGGGAAATTTTACAAATTCTTTTAATTCCGCCTTGGTAACGGCTTCTTTAAGGTTGACCATTGCTTAGAGTTTCGCTAGTCAATATTAGGCATAATTGGCAAGAGGAAGAAATTCAACCAGTCAATTTTAACACTGCTTTAAATCACGCGTTGATCAAATTTCTAAAAATCGATTTCGCCATTTCCAGCACCTTTTTTCTTTTCTTCCTTTTTCAGTTTCCGGAGCTGTTTTTTGGTCGGCCCCAAGTCGATATCCTCTGCGCCCCGGCCACTTTTTTGCTTTTTCTTGGCTTCTTTTTTCTGCTTTTTCATGCTATTTTTCTTTACGGGCCCTCCATTTTCCCCTGCATTTTGATCTTCGATAGCCTTAACTTTGTCTTGATGCAGATCCAATCTGTAGGAGGCACCAGCCGTGATGAATATTCGGGAAGGGGTGTTCTTGAAACTGGCGCCCATATTAAGGTCGGCCTGGAAATCATCTGTAAATAAATGAGCGACACCGCCCCTGATGAGAATATCAGAATAGCGATCGCTCTTGATCCCTTGGTTTTCTACAAAAACGCTCCATTTGGGATCTCTAAAGGCATGGGAGAGCGAGACCAAATAACCCATTTCTGGAAAATCGCTGCTGATACGGTCATAGGAGAGGTTTGTAATAAGCACATTTCTGGGAGTCAGCCTGCTTTGGGTAGCTACCATCCCCCGATAAGAAACAGTGGGGTCGCCCATATAAAAAGGGTTGTCCCCCAGGTTAAAAGTAGCGCCTCCATAAACTGCAACAGACGGAATTAAATTTTTAAGTTTAAAACCGTTGTTGGCCTTCCAACTATACAAGTTGGGCTTGTTGCGATCTGGGTTTTTAAAGCGGTCATAAATCAAATATTTGAGGCCGAGCCTGTTTCTCGAAAAGTCCGTAAAAGTAGCAGAAGTCCCGAAGTTGCTATAAGTGATATTTTGACTTTGATAGGTGCCTTCCCAGTTGAGCTCCAATTGTTCAAACAGTAAACCATATCGCAAGGAAATCTCACTGCCCCAAATATTGCTCTGGGTGTTCAGAATGGAATGGTCGCTCTGTTCGAAAAAAATACCTGCCTCCAATTGAATGACATTATGACCAACGGCATAAGCACTTACCGATAAGCCTGGCCTGTTTGAGTTGATCACATCGGTATATTGGGCAGCACCAATTATCGGTGCTATTAAAAAGAGGCAATAAATATTAATTTTCATGCTGAATGGGATATTTTTATGCACTTTTGAGTCGAAACTAAGCGAACGGCAAACCACACTTGGCAATGCATACTTCATGCTAATGTTTTTTGGCAAGGACATAAATTGGTCTTTAAAAATTGTAGAATGCTTTCACCAACCGCCCACTTTTGTCCGTTTTATTATTATTTTAAGACTTTTGACATATGTTTAAAACGTTAGAATTGTACTTTTGATATATTAAAGCATAAATATTATGGGTTTTTTAAAGACAATACTGATCATCCTTTTGGTTTACTATCTTTTCAAGGTTTTGGTAAGGATGTTCGCACCCAAGATTTTAGGGTATGCCGCGAAAAAGACAGAGCAGCATTTTCGGGATCAATTTGGAGATCTTGCGGATCGCCACAAAACCCAGCAAACACCCTCAGGAGAAGTTATCATTGAAAAGAAAAGCAGCCCCAGAAATGATAGTGTCCAAAATGTAGGGGATTATATCGATTTCGAAGAAATAGAATGATCATAATAGCTAACCCTTCTTAACCAACCACCTCCTAATTCATGAAATCTGGATTAAAAGCTTTTTTCGTTCATTTCTTTGTTTCCGTCTTTTTTGCAATCGTAGCTTTGGCTTATTTTAATCCTGTTTTATCGGGTAAAGTAATCTATCAAAGCGATATCGTACAGTACACCGGTATGGCCAAGGAGCAAACCGAGTTTCGCAAAAAAACCGGCGAGGAACCCTATTGGACCAACAGTGCCTTTGGCGGAATGCCGACCTATCAATTAGGCGCTTATTATCCACATAACTACGTAAAAAAATTGGATGGGTTAATCCGTTTCCTTCCACGGCCTGCGGATTATCTTTTTGTTTATTTTATTGGATTTTATATTTTATTATGCTGCCTCAAGGTAGATTACCGGCTGGCAATCATAGGGGCCCTGGCCTTTGGATTTTCTACTTATTTAATCATAATTTTTGGCGCAGGACACAATGCCAAGGCCCATGCTTTAGGCTATTTGCCAATGCTTTTGGGTGGCATAGTACTTGTATTTCGAAAAAAATACCTTTGGGGGGCGGTACTTGCAGCTCTTGCTATGGCTTTGGAGGTTGGAGCGAACCACTTTCAAATGACCTATTATTTTCTACTGTTGGTTCTGATCGTGGGGGCCGCCTATCTTGTGGACGCCATTCGAACCAAGCAAATCAAACATTTTTTTATTTCGGTCCTAATCCTCTTTTTTTCCGTTACCGTTGGAGTTGCCGCAAATGCAACCAGTCTGATGGCCACCAAAGAATTTGCAGATTGGAGTACGCGCGGAAAATCGGAACTCACCATTAACCCAGACGGTACTCCTAAAGAAAAAGTGGGCGGTTTAGATCGGGACTATATCACCCATTGGAGTTATGGTATTACCGAATCGTTAAACCTATTTGTACCCCGACTATTTGGTGGTGCCAGCAGGGAGAACCTGGGCAGTGATTCAAAAACATATAAATATTTATTGGACAAAGGATTGCCGAGGGATCGGGCTTTGGATTTTGCGAAGAACCTACCTCTGTATTGGGGCGATCAACCTGGTGTGTCAGGGCCCGCCTATATAGGTGCCGTTGTTTTCTTTTTGTTCATACTGGGTCTTCTTCTGGTAAAAGGCAAATATAAATGGTGGCTTTTGGGAGGGGTGATCATGTCCCTTTTGTTATCATGGGGAAAGAATTTTGGTATTTTGACCGACTTTATGATCGATTATTTCCCCCTTTATGACAAATTTAGGGCCGTATCCTCCATTCAGGTAATCTTAGAGCTTTGTGCCCCGGTTTTAGGAATATTGGCATTGAGCGCAATTTTTGATCCATCCATTGAAAACGCAAAAAAACATAAAGCCCTGAAATTTACTTTTTTGGGGGTCTTTGGATTGGGTATTTCACTTTTTTTGCTCAAGGGCCTATTCGATTTTGTATCCCCTTCGGATGCGGGTATGAGGATTACGGGCATGGAGGAACTGCCCGACATGTTCGTGTCCGATCGAAAGGAAGTATACAACCTAGACCTAGTAAGATCTTTGATATTTGTCGTTTTGTCTGCAGCTTCCCTTTGGTTTTATTTGAAAGGTAAAATTAAACAGCATTGGGCCATCATTGTTATGGGTATTTTGATAGTCATTGATTTGGTAGGGGTCGATATGCGTTATGTTAACAAAGAAAATTTTGTATCTAAACGGCAAATGGCGCAACCTTTTCAAGATACCGGGGTACATCAACAAATTCTTTCAGATGAAGGCGTGTTTCGCGTTTACAATCCTGGAGAAGGATTTGATTCTGCAAGCACTTCTTATTTTCACCAATCGATTACCGGATATCACGCTGCGAAACCTGCGGGGATGCAGGACCTTTTCTTTTTCCATATTTTTAAGGGCAATATCGGCGTATTGAATATGCTCAATGTCAAGTATGTAATACAAGAAGATAAAGAAGGCAGGACTTATCCCGCCGTAAATCCAGGAGCAAACGGTAACGCATGGTTTGTCAGCAAACTAGTGGAGGTAAGCAGTGCCGATGCCGAGATCTTGGCGTTGGAAAAGTTAGATATCAAAAATGAAGCTGTCGTAAACACAAATAAGGTAGAAGGAATCAATCGCTTTAATTTTCAGGTCGATTCTACAGCCAATATTTCATTGGACGATTACAAACCTAATCACTTATCTTATACTTCCAACAACCGAAATGCAGGGATTGCAGTGTTCTCTGAGATGTACTATCCCAAGGGCTGGAATGCGTACATCGATGGAAAATTGACTGATCATTTTAAAGTAAATTATGTGCTCCGGGCGCTAAAAGTTCCTGAAGGGCAACACAGCATCGAGTTTAAATTTGAACCTACCGTAATTGCAAAGGGGAGTAACATAGCTTTGGGAAGCAGTATTCTTTTGGGCATAATGGTATTGGGCGGCATTGGATTCACCTTTTGGCGATCTAGGAAAGAGGTTAAAACTGCCGCCTGATGAAAAAGGTCTTGATCATTACCTATTATTGGCCACCCGCAGGAGGTCCGGGGGTACAGCGATGGCTAATGTTCGTTAAATATTTAAGGGAATTTGGGGTAGAGCCCATCTTATATATTCCAGAAAATCCGCATTACCCCATTCGAGACGCGACATTTATGGAAGAAATTCCCACAGATATCGTCATTTATAAACAGCCCATTTTCGAGCCCTATAGGGCGGCCAGCCTGTTCTCCCCAAAAAAGACGCAACGCATCAGTTCTGGGATCATACAAGACAAGAACCAATCGGTAATAGAGAAAATGATGCTCTTCATTCGAGGCAATATGTTCATTCCCGACGCAAGAAAATATTGGGTGGGGCCCTCGGTTAAATTTCTTTCCGAAATAATTAAAAATGAGCAGATAGATACATTGATCACTACTGGACCGCCGCACAGTGTGCATTTGATCGGATTACAATTGAAACAGAAACATAGCATCAAATGGTTGGCCGATTTTCGGGACCCATGGACATCCATTGGATATCACAAAAAACTAAAACTGACCGAATCTTCCCAAAAGAAGCATAAACAATTGGAGGCTTTGGTGCTTAATAACGCCGACAAGCTTATTGTTACGAGCCATCTTACTAAAAAAGAGTTTGAAGGTATTACCAAAGTGCCCATAACCGTAATTACCAATGGGTACGATTCTAACTATCCGGGCGGTGCCCATTTGGACGAAAGATTTACCATTACACATGTAGGGTCACTCCTTACCGGGAGGAATCCGAAAAATCTTTGGAGGGTGCTCTCCGAACTGGCTGCAGTGAATGAAGGATTTAGGGCCGATCTACAACTGGAATTTATAGGGGTGGTAAGTCAGGATATTATAGACAGTATTTATCGATATGAACTGGCACCCTATCTAAAATTAAAGGGATATGTATCACACGCCGAAGCAGTGCGCAGACAACAGCAATCACAGATATTGCTATTGGTCGAGATCGATTCTGAAGAGACCCGTGGTATTATCCCAGGAAAATTATTCGAATATATGGCCGCTAGGAGGCCCATTTTGGCATTGGGACCAAAAATTTGGGAAGCCGGGAACATCATAAGTGACACGAACACCGGTGCTACTTTCGATTACAAAAATCGATCGGAACTTAAAAATATAATTTTAGAATGGTACGGTGCGTTTAAAAAGGGAAGCTTGAATATAGCACCGCAAGGCATTGATAGCTATAGCCGAAGGGCATTGACCGAACAACTCGCCAAACTACTGTAATGGGAATCGTACTTAAACAATCTCTCAGCAATACCATATTCACCTACTTTGGTTTTGGAATCGGTGCCCTGAACGCATTGTTCCTATATACCAACTTTATGTCGGATCAATATTACGGGTTGATCAATGTAATTTTATCGGCCGCAGCCGTATTGATGCCTCTTTTGGCATTTGGGGTCCCCAATGCACTTGTTAAGTATTTTAGTGCCTTTGAGGATGAGGGGACCAAGGATGGCTTTCTGACATTAATGCTATTACTTCCATTGGCCTTAATGGTGCCAATAGCCATAGTCACTTTCGCGGCCAATGAAGCCATTGGTAATTTTCTTTCGCACGAGAATCCGATTGTGAAAAGTTATGTTTGGTACATATTTTTGATTGGTATGGCCATGGCCTATTTTGAAGTGTTTTATGCATGGGCACGGATTAAGATGAAATCTGTTTTCGGCAATTTCATGAAAGAGGTCTTTTGTAGGGCCGCGCAAACCTTATTGCTAGTGCTGCTTTATTTTGATGTGATCTCTGTGGAATTCTTTTTGCAGGCATTGGTTGGGTTCTACCTCTTGCGAACGGTAATCATGAAAGTATATGCCTACAGTCTAAGAATGCCTAAACTGTCTTTTCGATTCCCGAACAACACCATTGATATCATAAAATATAGTGCAATGATCATTATGGGTGGTTCGGCGGCCATTGTGCTATTGGAGGTCGATAAGGTGATGATCAATCAATTTATCAAAATTGAGAACGTGGCTTACTACAGTGTTGCGAGTTTTATGGCAATCGCCATAGCCGTACCCAACCGGTCCATGCACCAAATTACCTACCCATTGACCGCACAGATTTTGAATGAAAAGGATGGAATAGGGCTAAAAAACCTATATCGTAAAAGTTCATTGACCCTTTTCATCATCACTGGTATTTTGTTTGTGCTCTTGTTATTAAATTTAAATGACATTTATCGGCTGCTACCGGAAAACTATCGCAATGGTATGATGATTGTCTTTTGGATCGGATCGGCCAAGGTTTATGATGCCCTTTTGGGCAACAACAATGCCATCCTTTACAACTCTGATTATTATCGTGCTGTATTGCTGATGGGGGTGCTGCTGGCCATCCTGACAGTGCTACTCAACCTCTGGCTAATTCCAAAATACGGGCTAAATGGTGCCGCAATTGCCAGTTTTTGCGCCTTTTTTATTTATAACACCATCAAGTTGGTATACGTTGGCATAAAATATAAAATTTACCCTTTTACGGCAGAAACAGTAAAGGTGTGCGCGTTGTTGCTATTGACTATTGCCCTATTTTATTATCTGCAGTTTCCATTCCATGCAATTGTTAATATCCTTCTAAAAAGCCTATTGATGGCTTCTTTTTATGTAGGGATGTTATATCGATTTAAGATTTCAGAGGATGTTTTTGGTATGATTTCCAATTTTTTTCGAGATAACAAATCTTGAGCATAGCTTTTTCATTTGATTCAACATTGTCTAATTAAAATAATATTTAAGGCAATAATCAAGTATATTTATGGGACAAGCTAAACCAAGACCCATGGAAGGATTAATGATGGATTATCCACTCACCACCAACACTATTCTCGAATTCGGTAACAGCACCTTTAAGCACAAAAGAATCATCAGCCATTTACCCGATGGAACCCGACATGAATATACTTTTGGTGACCTCCATAAACGCTGTAAAAAGTTGGCCAATGCCCTGACAAATAGGTTGGGAATTTCCCAAGGCGACATGGTCGGTACCTTTGCATGGAACCATTACCAGCACGTTGAACTCTATTACGGAATTCCAGGTATTGGCGCCATTTGTCATACCATTAATATTCGCTTATCCCAACAACAGACCGAATTTATCATCAACCATTCCGAGGACAAAGTAATCTTTATTGATGCCACCTTGGTATCCCTTCTGGAAAAAATTGCCCCTAAATTAGAAACGGTAGAACACTATGTAATTATCAATGCCCCTGCCAATTTCACGACCACCCTGCCTCATATCATGCATTATGAGGATTTATTGAAAGACCAGTCTGAAGATTTCGAATGGCCAGTGTTGGATGAGAATATGGCTTGTGCCATGTGTTATACGAGTGGCACTACGGGGTTGCCCAAAGGAGTGCTATATTCCCATAGATCCACCTATTTGCATGCCTCCGTCATCGTTTCGCCAAACGCGGGTAATTTTTGTAGCAGTGATACGGTGTTGTTGATCGTGCCCCAATTTCATGTAATGGCTTGGGGTTTCCCATACCTCTGCCTTTTAGCGGGCTCAGATATGGTTTTGCCATCATGTCATTTACAGCCCGAAGCCATTATCCGAATGTTATCGGAAGAAAAAGTCACCAAGGCCAATGGGGTACCCACGATTTGGTTTGGGGTCTATCAAGCCATGAAAAAGAATCCTCCCAAAGAAAAATTAATGCTAACGGAATATCTGGTTGGGGGTTCCGCTTTACCGGCCAGCCTCATAAAAGGATTCGAAGACGATTTTGGTATAAAAGGGGTACATGCCTGGGGCATGACCGAAACCTCTCCTTTGGGCACCGTAAGCCGCCTGCAGCCAAAACATAAGCAGCTTTCACCGAATGAAGCGGTTAAAATAAGGGCCAAGCAGGGCATCACTTTTCCGGGGATAGTATTAAGGATTGTTGGGGAAGATGGAAAAATCGCGCCAAACGACGGCAAAACAATGGGAGAGCTGCAAATCAAGGGAGCATGGGTCATTCGCTCCTACTTTAAAACAAATAACCACGATAGCTTTACCGAAGATGGTTGGTTCAAGACCGGTGATGTAAGCACCATAGATGAGGATGGGTTCATGGAAATTACCGATAGAACAAAAGATCTCATCAAAAGCGGTGGGGAATGGATATCAAGCGTCGCCTTGGAATCGGCATTAATGTCACATCCTAAAATTAAGGAGGCAGCAGTGATCGCTATCCCCGACCCCAAATGGGTTGAAAGACCGTTGGCCACTTTGGTACTTATGGAAGAAGTTGATACAGTGAGCAATGCAGAACTGATTGAATTTTTATCAAGGGATTTCGCCAATTATCAAGTGCCAAAGGATTATTTAATGATCGATCAAGTCCCAAAAACAAGTGTTGGCAAATTTGATAAAAAAGAATTGAGAAGGCTATATGCCGAAGGAAAGCTCGCGTAGGGGGTTGTACTTTAGTTTGTAGGGTTCTACTAAAGCAATTTTTTCGCAACTTCTTGCCAATTGTCCGCACGTTCATGTCCGTTTTCATGGATATTATGGGGCGAGGTAAACAGTAAGGTCCTTCCCTGAAAGGCATCTAGATTATAACTTCGATCATCAATCAGAATATCTCCTTTGAGAATGTGTTTGGCACCGCAAAGTATGCGATTTTTCCAATGGACAAAAGGGAAGTGCTCATCCAGCCAGTTGGATTTCTCATAAAGGGAATTAGGAAATTCCATAGCTGCAGAGGCAATATAGACTTCATATTTTTTTGTCAAGGCTTCCAATATCTCCTGACTGTCTTTTATAGGCGCAAGCGCTTTAAAAAATCCTACGGTATGGGCATACTTTCTAATATTGGCTTGGCGAGATTCAGGCACACTTTGCCATATTTCCTTACCCATACAATGTTCCAGTTGTAATTTCTCATTAAATTCTTTATTGTATCGCACGAGCTGTTCCAAATAGGCATCGGCGATTACTTCATCCATGTCAACAAATAATACCATAGTTATAAATATTTGCGAAGTACGAAAAAAAATAGGTACCTAGGAAATAGTTTTGAAAAGTTAATTTTTGTCTAAGACTAAAATCAAATACATATTAATTGACTTTGCCATTGGTATTTATATTGGCCGATTTACCGGATACCGTTGATTAATTGCCTTACTTATTGTAATTTATATCCATAATTTAAAGCCATGGAAAATCAACGAAGGTATTTTATGCAGAAAACGGGGATGCTGGTAGCGGCAACAGCCTTTGTCCCGAATATTTTACTTCCTGCCCATCGTCCGCAAACAAGGAAATTGGGAGTGGCTTTGGTAGGTCTTGGCTATTATAGCACCGACCTTCTTGCTCCGGCCCTGCAGCTTACCAAGAATTGTGAACTTCGGGGGATTGTTACCGGAAGTCCGGAAAAGATTCCGAAGTGGCAGCAGCAATATGGTATCAAGGATAAAAATGTTTATAACTATGGTAATTTTGATACTATAGCCAATAATCCAGACATTGACATAATTTATGTGGTCCTTCCGCCATCCATGCATGCCGAATATTCCATTAGGGCCGCAAAAGCGGGCAAGCAGGTATGGTGTGAAAAGCCCATGGCACCTTCTGTTTCGGAATGTGAGGCGATGATCAAGACCTGCAAGGAAAATAAAGTAAAATTAGCTATTGGTTATCGATGCCAACACGATCCAAATATTCAAGCCTATATGCAAGTGGCCAGGGAAAAACCATTTGGAAAGGTAAAAATGATCACTTCTGCCGCCGGTTATTTCGATGGTCGTACAGATCATTGGAAGCAAAAGAAAAGCCTAGGGGGCGGCGTGATGGGCGATATGGGTGTTTATGCCCTACAAGGTGCACGTTTGGCAACGGGGGAGGAACCTATTTCGGTAAGTGCCCAAGCTTCCACAACCCGACCCAAAGTCTACCATGAAGTGGAAGAAACCATGATGTTCCAATTGGAATTTCCCAGTGGCGCCCTAGCTGCCTGCCATACCAGTTTTGGGATCCAAATGAACCATTTACAGGTCAACTATGAAAACGGATGGCTAAAAATGGAACCCCATTCCGCTTATGGGGGCAATAATGGCAGTATGTCGAATGGCACCCAAATCAATTTTCCCATTCAAAGTCAGCAGGCCAAGCAAATGGATGAGGATGCGGCAGCCATCCTTCAAAATAAAGACCTGATTGCCCCGGGTGAGGAAGGCCTTAGGGATATACGCGTGGTGGAAGCCATTTATAAATCTGCTGCCCAAAATTGTACCGTAACCATTTGAACCTATTTTAATACAATAATATTGGACAAATACTCTTTAACCGTGTGGCTTAGGATGCTTCTGAAATGTTCGCAAGTGGGCCTTATCGTTCTATTTATAGCTTGTGGACCTAACTTGGAAGTTCGTACAGGCGACAACTTTGAGGCGATGATTTTACCGGATGGGTCGTTGGTTTATCTAAATCACGGCACAACCATACGGTTTGATAAAGAATTTGAGTCCCGTTCGGTCGCACTTTATGGAGAAGCTTTTTTTGATGTCGTTACAGCGGAAACCGAGTTTTTAGTATCCACCGATCAAGGAGATATTACCGTTTTGGGAACCGAGTTCAATGTCAAAGCTAGGAGCGATGAAATTGAAGTGGATGTGAAAAGCGGACTTGTGGAGCTAAAAACGGAATACGCGAACAGTAAAATAAAGAAAGGGGTCAAGGCAATTTATAAACAAGGGGAGCAGGGTATACGACAAGTAAAATCAGACCTTAAATTCGAGGAGTGGGTCCGGGCATTAAAATCTGAATTCAAGAATATGGGGAAAGAATTAAAACCTGTAGTGAAAAGTGTGGGCAAGAAAGTCAAAGCAACAGGTAAGGAAATCAGGAAGGAGCTTAAAAAGCTATAAAACTAGCATAAACCACATTGTCGACTAAACATACCTAATGAATAAAAACCCTGTTGTTTTTCCAGCTGGCAGCGAGATGGCACAACTGCTCAAAACAGGCGACCTCATGATAAAAACTACATAGATGCGGCCAACAAAAAAGGATTTTAAAAGGAATGTTTCTTATTTGGGATCACTGGATTATACGGAACTCCGAATACAAGAGCCTATGGAACATGCTGCGGGGGTAATAGGGGTAAAGGAAGCCCTTAGGCACGGGTTTAAGGAAATGGGAATTGTAAGATCCATGACGGCCCTGTCGAAGATGAACCAAGAAGATGGTTTTGATTGTCCTTCATGTGCTTGGCCCAATCCGGAAAAACCTTCCAAAATTGGGGAGTATTGTGAAAATGGGGCTAAAGCCTTGGCGGATGAGGCTACGACCCAACATATCGGGGCGGAATTTTTCAAGAAGTTTTCTGTGGAGCAATTGTCGCATCTTACCGATTACCAGCTCAATAAATTTGGGAGGATCACAGAACCTTTGGTGCTTCGTCCGGGAAGTGTCCACTACGAGCCCATCAGTTGGGATGATGCCTATGTTTTGATCACCGATCAATTGCACCACTTACAAGATCCCAACGAAGCCATATTTTATACATCGGGCCGTTCGAGCAATGAGGCGGCCTATTTATATGGCATTTTCGCCAGGGCATTTGGCACGAACAATATGCCCGATTGTTCTAATATGTGCCATGAATCGAGCGGGGCCGCACTTGGGGAAACCTTGGGTATTGGCAAAGGATCGGTAAAATTGGAAGATCTCTATGGGGCCGAAGTGGTGATTGTTGCTGGTCAAAATCCTGGCACCAACCATCCTCGTATGTTGGCCGCCTTAGAAAAATGTAAAAAAAATGGAGGAAAAGTCATTAGCATCAACCCGTTGGAGGAAACAGGCTTGGTCAACTTCAAGAATCCACAGAAAATAATGGGATGGTTAGGGCAAGGCACGGACATTGCTGATATTCATCTTCCCGTGAAGATCAATCAGGACATCGCCCTTGTAAAACTAGTCCTCAAAAAATTGGTTGATTTGGACAAATCCTATGGAAACGTTTTCGACCATGGGTTCCTCTCCAAATATGCCCATGGATATGGAAACCTACTCGATGATCTGTCGAAATATGAAGAGGGCGACCTGCTGGATCGTTGTGGTGTATCCAGTGCCTTGATTGACGAAACGGTTAAGATTTTGGCCCATAAGTCCAAGATAGTAGTTTGTTGGGCCATGGGTTTGACACAGCATAAGAACGGTGTCGCGAATATTAGGGAATATGTGAACTTATTATTGCTGAAAGGGGCGATCGGCAAGCCTTTTGCTGGAACTTGCCCGGTTCGGGGGCATAGCAATGTACAAGGTGATCGAAGTGTTGGCATCATGCATTTTGTGGACAAGGAATTGAACCAAAGAATTGAAAGCCATTTGGGCTTTGTGCCACCAGATCAAGAAGGACTTGATACGGTGGGTGCCATGCAGGCCATGTATGAGGGCCATGCGAAAGTATTTATAGCGTTAGGCGGTAATTTTTTGATGGCTGCCTCCGATACGGAATATACAGCTAAAGCCCTGCAAAGATGTGAAATGACCGTTCAAATAAGCACCAAATTGAACCGTACACATTTGGTTACGGGGAATACTGCCTTGATCCTTCCTACTTTTGGTCGTTCTGAAAAAGATATCAAAGATGGTAACCTACGCTATCTCACCATGGAGGACAGTATGGGCAGGGTTCGAAGATCCAGAGGTCTGCTTAAACCAGCTTCCGAGCATATCAAAAGCGAACCAGAGCTCATCGCAGCATTAGCGGATACCTATTTTAAAGGAAAGCATACAGTTGACTGGAAGGCGATGGGCCAAGATTATGATCTTATTCGTGATAGTATCGATCAAGTGGCCAAAGGATTTAAAAATACAATGGAGCGTTCACAAGGGGTGGGCTATTATCTTCCCAATAATGTCCGCGAGTTGGACTTTAGTATGCTTCCTTTTGCGAAGGCCCAACTTACGATCAATAACCTTGCGGACCACCAGCTTGAAGCAAATGAATTTCTATTGATGACCATTCGTTCGCATGATCAATTCAACACCACGATTTATGGTATGGACGATCGTTACAGGGGAATCTACAATGAGCGAAGGGTCCTATTTATGAATCCTAAAGACATGGAGGCACATAAATTAATAAAATGCGAGGTGGTCAACATCAGCAGCAATTATGACAATACACCACGCATGGCAAAGAACTTCTTGGTCGTACCCTATAAGATCCCTCTAGGAAATTTGGCAGCTTATTATCCTGAGACCAACATCTTGGTTCCATACAACCATTATGCGGATGTAAGTAAGACCCCAATCAGTAAATCTATAAAAGTAACTATTAATAAGGCCATTTGAATAATGGCAATTGATTAAGGAAGACCAAAACTACTACAGAAAAACCCCGCAGCGAACGAATCCACTGCGGGGTCAACAACTAACCAACCTAAAAACTATTTTTATTGCTGTCCGGAACGTCTACTTCTTACAGTAGTCGAACCCTTGCTTCTTGAACTACTTCTTTGGACCGATTTCCCAACGGACCCTCTGGTGGAACCACTTCTAACAGCAGAACTTTGTTTCCTCGAAGGGGCAGTACTGACCGATCGTTGTGACTTGCTGCGCTCTGGCGACCTATTGATCGTTGTGCTCCTTTTCACCGTTCTATTGGGCGTTTGGGTCACCGATCTTTTGGTCACACTTTGTCGTGGGGCTTGAACGCTAGTTGACCTTTTTGACGCTGATCTATTTACCGTAGGACGAGATTCGCCCCGAGAAACACTTCGATTTTCAACCCTTGGGCTCCGATCTACGGCAGTCCTACCGGCCACTTTAGTATTGGAACGGCTCGAACGTACAGCCGAATTGCTTCTATCAACATTATTACTTCTTACACCAGATTCCCTTCTATCAGTATTGGAACTCCTGTACTGCTTTCCATCACGACCCGAACGAACTGCCGAATTACTTCTGTCAACATTATTACTTCGAACGGCAGATTCCCTTCTCGCAGTATTGGAACTCCTGTACTGCTTTCCATCACGGTTTGAAACCGTTCTGTTACTTCGCGAGCTTTCAGTCCTTCGAACATCATCGCGCATGGCTACCCTTTTATCATTTCTGTATACAGAAGCCCGTTCATTTCGAACCTTGTTATATCGGTATTCTTTTCCAATTGTGGCATAGGCCCTGCGGTGATTGTATTGGTAAGGCCTGTAATAAGTATACCGATATGGGGTATAGTATCTTCTGTAAGGACTATTGAACACTAGGCAAAATCCAAGTGCTGGTCTGGCAAAAAAGGCATGGAATGGGCTAAAAGCATAATACCTGTTATATCCATTTATATATCCGGTATGATAGTCATAGAAACCACGGTTGTTATAGTAAACGTACATGCCACCGACCCTATGCACCCTATTTCGTGCATAGCTAATATCTACTTCCCCAATTTGGGTTACCCGTCCATTATAATCATAATAAATAGGCACATTTTCTACTTGGATCACAGCTCCATAATCATCATATTGGGCATAAGGGCTATAATCATAACCTGAGTTAAAAGTGATACCATTTCTACGACCACGTACTTGGTCTTCAATGTAAAAGTCAAATTCGCCATCGGGGTAAACAGAAAACGTAATGCCGCTCTCGACGAAAATAAAGGAGTCGTTATATCGATAAGCATTGCGTTCAGCAACCTTATCATCTTTAATACCTGAGGCCGTGATACCAGTGGTACCTAAAATGAGGGCCGAAAAAAGGAGTACTAAGTTTCTCATGATATAAGGTTTAAATTTCCGAATGCAATTATTTACATTCGATTAGGTATATACCAAACAGCGTGCCATAAATTTTAAAATTGATTTAAGTAATTGATTTACAGGAAGATAAATTTTTTTAATATTATTAATTAGAGATTCTCGTTCCTATTTTTAGATGCGGATCTTTGCCTGGAAATGCCGAATAGGGAAGCGTACCGTTTACTAAGTTATCGCCGTTTTGACCAAACTTAGTTTTTTACCGACTATGGAAAGGGTGCTAAAATATTTTGAAACAGATGGGTAATGAGACACTCCTGGGAACTTGTATATTTTTTATTAAAGCAGTTTTTCCCTTAAATACCTTGCTGTATGGGAAATAGTATTTGTGATAATGACTTCGGGAGTACCAAATGCCAGAAGTTGCCCTCCGTTCTCACCGCCTTCCAGTCCAAGATCTATGATATGGTCTGCGCATTTGATCAATTCGATATTGTGCTCGATCACGATTACTGAATGCCCTACTTCGATGAGTGCGTCAAAGGATTTAAGTAATTTTTTGATATCGTGAAAATGCAGCCCGGTAGTCGGCTCATCAAAGATAAATAGCGCTTTTTCCTTGGAATTACCTTTTACAAGGAAGGATGCCAATTTAATTCGCTGGGCCTCGCCACCAGATAGGGTAGAGGATGACTGTCCCAAAGTAACATATCCCAGACCTACATCCTGCAATGGCTTAAGCTTGGCCATAATCTTTGACTGTTTGTGCGCTGTAAAGAAATTAATGGCATCGTCAATGGTCATGTTCAGCAGATCGTCTATTGACACCCCTTCAAACCTGACTTCGAGGACCTCTTTCTTAAATCTTTTTCCGGCGCAGGTGTCACATTCCAAGCGCACATCTGCCATAAATTGCATTTCCACCGTGATTTCACCCTCGCCTTTGCATTTCTCACATCTTCCCCCATCAACGTTAAAAGAAAAGTGCTTTGCTTGGTACCCCCTTATCTTACTTAACTTTTGCGAGGCATAAAGGGCTCTAATATCATCATACGCCTTGATATAGGTAACGGGATTGGAACGGCTGGATCGCCCGATCGGATTTTGATCTACAAATTCAATATGTTTGATCGATTGATAATTGCCCTCAATGGCGGTATACTGTCCTGCCTTTTCCCCATACCCGCCAATCTCTTTTTGTATGATCGGATAGAGCAGCTTTTTTACCAAAGTACTCTTACCACTGCCCGAGACCCCGGTAATAACGGTAAGCATGTTAAGGGGAAATGATACATCAATGTCTTTCAGATTATTTTCCCGTGCCCCTTTGATTTCGATATAATTGTTTGAAGTACGCCGTTCTTTCGGAACGGCTATTTCGTCGGTTCCGTTCAGATAATTTGCGGTGAGGGAAGACGATAGTAAAATTTCGTCAAAGGTACCGTGTGCGACGACTTCTCCTCCATGGGTACCTGCTTCTGGTCCGATATCAATGATCTGGTCAGCAGCTCTCATGATATCTTCGTCATGTTCCACTACAATGACAGTATTGCCGAGATCCCTGAGGGACTTTAATACCGCTATAAGATTTTCAGTGTCTTTAGGATGGAGTCCGATGCTGGGTTCATCCAATATGTACATGCTACCAACCAAGCTGCTACCCAAGGAGGTGGCCAAATTGATGCGTTGGCTTTCCCCCCCGGAGAGGGTATTTGATTTCCTATTAAGTGTAAGATATCCCAATCCTACCTTATCCATGAATCCTAATCTAGTATTGATTTCCTTTAGCAGGCGCGAGGCGATTTTTGCATCTTGGTCCCCTAACGCCAATCCTTTGAAAAAGAGGATCAATTTTTCTATTGATAATCCAACCAAATCTGAAATCGATTTTCCATCTACCTTAATATAACCGGTTTCTAGGCGCAATCTTTTGCCGTTACAGACATTACATTTGGTTTTGCCCCTATATCTGGAAAGCATTACCCTATTTTGAATTTTATAACTTTTTTCCTCGAGCATCCCAAAGAAGGCATACAATCCGGTAAAGTGGGCATTGCCCTCCCAGACCAATGATTTTTGATCCTCCGTGAGTTGGTACCAAGGTTTGTGGATCGGGAAATCGAATTTATAGGCCGAGTTCACCAATTGGTCGCGATACCATCCCATACTCTCGCCCCTCCAGGGGAAAATCGCATTTTCATATACAGAAAGGGCTGTATTGGGAATAACCAACTCTTCATCGATACCGATCACATCGCCATAGCCCTCACACTTAGCGCAGGCGCCGTATGGGTTATTGAAACTGAACAGGTGCACGTTGGGCTCTAAAAACGACATGCCATCAAGTTCGAACTTATTGCTGAAAAGCTGTTGTTGCCCAGTTTCCAAAACTTCGATAATGCATTCCCCTTTTCCCTCAAAAAAGGCTGAGTCCACGGCATTGGCCAAGCGATTGTAAAAATCTTCATCATTTTGCACAATAATACGATCGATAACCAGATAAAAAGCCCTTTCAATATCTTTGGGTGCGGCATCGATACGCAAAACCTCACCCTTATATTTGATTCGTGCGTATCCTTGTTTGGACAATAATTGTAATGATTTTAGCGCATCCTTTTTTTCGTCTATACGAATCGGGGCCAAAAGAAGTAGTTTTGAACCTTCTGTGTGGCTTTTAACATGTTTGATGACATCAGAAACGGTGTGCTTTTTTACTTCTTTGCCAGATTTGGGGGAAATGGTCTTTCCAATTCTGGCATATAGTAATTTTAAATAATCATAAATTTCTGTAGTGGTACCCACCGTGGATCGCGGATTGGTAGAATTTACCTTTTGCTCGATAGCGATCGCAGGAGCGATTCCCTTTATATAATCGACCTTTGGTTTGTCGAGTTTGCCCAAAAACTGCCGTGCATACGAGGAAAGACTTTCTACATAACGCCTTTGGCCCTCCGCATATAAGGTGTCGAAGGCCAAACTTGATTTACCCGAACCGGATAGGCCCGTAATGACCACCAGCTTATTACGGGGAATGACAACATCAATATTCTTTAAATTATGCAGTCTTGCACCTTTGATTATGATGTTTTCTTTTGGATTTACGTCTAATAATACGGACATGCTCTTGTTTAGATCCGCAAAGATACGATAAGCACCAATTTTTTGCTAGCTATCAAGGTCATCCCATTAAATTTTACGCTTCTTACGCCGCAAATTTGTTTGTTACATTTAATTTTTTCTATATTTGGTGCTAAATAAACGTTAAAGGCCTATCGATAGACAATTACTTTTTTGAATTATAGGATTAACAATAAAGACCTTCTACCCCAAGAAGGCCTGATAGTTTTAACCAAAAAAAGTAATTGTTATGGAAGTACTTATAGACGATTCCCTACTTATCAAGAACTATATCAACGGAGACGAACGCGCTCTCGAGACTCTCATCAACAAACACAACCAACGTATTAGCGGTTTTATCTATTCCAAGGTAAATGATCGTGAAATCACCGAAGACATTTTCCAAGATACCTTTATTAAAGTGATCAGGACCTTAAAAAGAGGTGCTTATAGCGAGGAAGGCAAGTTTTTACCTTGGGTGATGCGCATTGCCCACAACCTTATTATCGATCATTATAGGAAAACCAGTAGAATGCCCTTATTTGAGGGAAACGATCATTTCAATATATTTTCGATCGTCAGTGATGACAAATTGGATGCAGAGAGCCAGATCATCAAAGACCAGATCGATTCAGATTTGAACATTTTGATCGAGGAGCTGCCCCAAGACCAACGGGAAGTCTTGCATATGCGCATCTATCGGGACATGAGTTTTAAGGAAATCTCTGAAATTACCGGGGTTAGTATCAACACCGCGTTGGGAAGGATGCGTTACGCATTGATAAACCTAAGAAAGATCATTGAGAAGCATAATATTGTTTTAACGAATTAATCGGCCGAAGGTCGATTGGTTTCAGTATATTTATTTTAGTTGCGTTATCATTATGAAACAATACTGAAATATTATGAAAAACCTTTACGTTAAAGAACTTAATGAATGTAAGATTGTAAAATCGAAACCGGAAACCATCAAATTTCTAATGGATTATTCCCAATCTTTGAAAATAAATGAAATAGATGGGATAAAGTTCGAAAGCAATCTGAACTAAGCATTCTAAACCAAAAGATTCAACCCCATGACGCTCATGGGGTTTTTTTGTACCATTATTTCACATAAGATTATTATCGATCACGCTGCGGGTACTTTAAATATTCAGGACGCCTGATCATTAACTTAAGGTTGCCACAGATTTTCCGCAAACTTCCTTTCCTTCGACCGTTCTAATTTAAAGCAATTGGTCCCAGGCAATTACTTTGGGCCATTTGTAAATAGCATCTTACAGTCGGCATATTGACATTCTGCGCCAACGACAATGACCTCAATAAATTGTATAAAAATTTCATTATTAATTGGAAAAGGGCGTTTCACATCAATTTCCGAGTGTTTTACAACAATGTTTTTTACACTCTAGGGCTATTGGCTAGTTTTAGGTCATAATTAAGAAATGAAGCATCTTTTTAGTACAACATGTTTCACCTATCATAACCTAACATAATTAAAAAAGCCAACCAATTTTGGGAGGCACCTAACTTAACCTAAACCTTATTTGTATGGAATTGCAAATTGAAGACGCAGTACTAGTGAACAGCTACATCAGTGGTGACGAAAAAGCATTGGAAGTACTAATAAACAGGCATAATCAGAGAATTTCAAGTTTTATTTATTCCAAGGTACTTGATAGGGACGTCACAGAAGACATTTTTCAAGATACTTTTATAAAAGTGATCAAAACTTTGAAAAAAGGCAACTATAGTGAGGAAGGTAAATTTTTACCCTGGGTAATGCGAATAGCGCATAACTTGATCATTGATCATTTTAGAAGAAATAAGCGAATGCCAATGTTTGAAGGCAATGAAGATTTCAATATATTCTCGGTGATAGGCGATAATCAACTCAATGCGGAAAAACAAATCATAAAAGAGCAGATCGATACCGATTTGAGATCTTTGATAGAAGAACTTCCAGATGATCAAAAAGAGGTGCTTTTGATGCGTATCTATAAGGATATGAGCTTCAAGGAAATTTCAGAAAACACAGGTGTGAGCATCAACACCGCTTTGGGAAGGATGCGTTATGCGCTGATCAATCTTAGGAAAATCATAGAAAAGCACAACATTGTCCTAACAAATTAAAACAACTTCATTCATTTAAAACAATAATTATATATTGGTGTCGTTATCTATGTATAACTATACGATCATCAATATGGAAAAAATCTACGTTAAAAATCAAAAAGCATGTCAACTTAAGAAAGCTTGCCCTGAAACTATCCGGTTTCTTATGGATTTTTCCAGATCACTCCGAATATTGGAGTACGGCGACATTAAGTTTGAGAACAATTTGAACTGAACACGTTCAACAAGTTATGAAGGTCCACTTTAGTGGACCTTTTTTTTTGTTTTATAATATTCAACCAACACTTTTTTTCTTCCTATCTTACTTGTAATCACATCGTTATAAAGATTCCATCCCCTGGCAGGGCTATATTCACGGCCGTACCATATTATTTGCAAGTGCAAGTCGTTCCACAATTCTTTAGGAAACAACCTTTTGGCATCTTTTTCGGTCTGTACCACATTTTTTCCGTTTGAGAAACCCCAACGGTACATTAACCTGTGGATATGCGTGTCGACGGGAAAAGCGGGAATCCCAAAAGCTTGGGAAACCACCACACTGGCTGTCTTATGTCCTACACTGGGAAGTTCCTCCAACATAGCGATATCTTTTGGAACTTGGCCATCATATTTTTCGATCAATATTTTGGACAGACCGTAGATACCTTTCGATTTCATAGGGGACAATCCGACCGGTTTTATGATTTCCCGGATTTCTTCCACAGATAATTTTACCATGTCGAAAGGATTATCGGCCCTCTTGAACAACAATGGTGTTATTTGGTTGACCCTCACATCAGTACTTTGAGCCGATAACAGTACTGCGATCAACAGGGTATAGGGATCTTTATGCACTAAGGGTACCGGTATAACTGGATAAATCTCCTGCAAAGTCTTAATGGTGAATTCAACCCTTTCAGCTTTGGTCATTTTTGTTTAACTTTATCAAAAAAATAATAAACATTAAAATATCTTTGTAATTTATGAAAACTTTAAAACAAGGGGATAAAGTACCGGATTTCTCTGCACATGACCAAGATGGGAACACCATCAATTTGTCGGACTACCGGGGAAAGAATTTGATTGTTTTCTTTTATCCTGCGGCAAATACGCCAGGTTGTACTGTAGAAGCCTGCAATTTACGGGATAACTACGTAATGCTTCAATCCCAGGGGTACCAACTGCTGGGGGTAAGTGCTGATACCCAAAAAAAGCAAGCCAACTTTAAAAAGAAATTCAAGTTGCCATTTCCATTATTGGCTGATGTCGACCATGTTGTGATCAATGCATTCGGCGTTTGGGGGCCAAAAAAATTCATGGGGCGAAAATATGATGGTATCCATCGCATCTCTTTTGTAATCGATGGTGAGGGAAAGGTGAGTAAGGTAGTCGATAAGGTGACCACCAAGGATCATGCCGCTCAGTTGATCGATTGATATTTCATCAGCTTTCGGATGGGGGAGGGCTGATAAAAACGTTGCATTGCAGAAAAAAATTAAACCTCCTCCTCCTCCTTGTTTTCAGGAATTAACTTTTTGATAAAAAGCTTTTTATCCTTGATTATATCGGCGATGCCCTCGGGCAACATATCTTCCCAACCATCTTCCCCGTGGGTTATCTTTTTGAGGACGTCACGTGAAAAAATATGCATGATCTCTGGGTCATAATCTATTATGTCCATTACTTTCCCATTGTATTTGAAGAACTTATAGAGCTCTTTCATCCTTGGGTGGACCTTTATATTATTACTCGTCATTATCTGTCCGGTCTCCGTATTTTTCATCGGGTAGAGGTACACCTGTAAGTCTTTAAAAAACAATTTTCCAAAAGCTTCCAAAATACCACCACTCAGGTGTCTATAATATTTTTCATCAAATATATCCACCAGATTGTTCACCCCCATGGTCAGGCCTATTTTGGCTTTGGTGTAGTTGTTGAAATACTCGACCAGTTTGTAATATTCCTGAAATTTCGAAATCATGACCGTTTGTCCCAAAGCACAAAGTAATTCGGCACGATCAATAAAATCTTGCTCGTCAATTTCGCCGGATGCCCTTAGATTGCTAAGGGTTATCTCGAAAATGACAATTGTATGCTCCTGGTCTACCGATGGATCCCGAACAAAAATGTCGTACGATTTTTGGAACATATCGCTATTCACTTTGGTCACCGGTCGAAAACTTCCCCGCATGGCCAAAATGTTCTTCTTATACAGTTCCGCGGCTGGTAATAGGTTATTTCCATCCGGGCCGAACATGACCGCATCGGTCATATCGTTCCGAATGAGCTGAAGGCTCATCAATCTGTTGTCGACATCCTTAAAATTGGGACCGGAAAAATTGACCATATCGATCTCGATCGTGTCCTTGTCTATATGGTCATAAAGATATTTTAATAACTTTCTGGGCCTGTCGTACTTGTAAAAGGCTCCATAAATTAGGTTTACGCCAACAATGCCGAGCGTTTCCTGCTGCAATCGGGTCTCGTTTTGCTTAAATCTGATGTGCAAGACGATTTCATCATATTCTTTTTGGTTCGGGTCTAACTGGTATCGGATACCCAACCATCCATGACCTTTGTATCGTTTCGAAAAATCGATGGTCGCAACGGTATTGGCATAAGAGAAAAAGAGCCTATCCGGATGTTTCTTTCTACTGATCCGATCTTCCATGAGCTGCATCTCATGCTCGAGCATTCGCTTTAACCGTGATTCGGTAACGTACCTGCCATCTTCCTCGACGCCATAAATGGCATCGCTAAAATCTTTGTCATAAGCACTCATGGCTTTTGCAATGGTCCCTGAAGCTCCTCCCGATCTAAAAAAATATCGGGCGGTTTCCTGACCGGCACCAATTTCCGAAAAGGTTCCGTAGATAACGGGGTTTAAATTAATCCGCAGGGTTTTCGCCTTGAGGGATGGAATATTTTCAAATGTGGAGTCCCCGTCTAGAACTGAAGCCATTTTATGTATTTTGCAATTAGTACCAATTTGAATTGCAAGGAACATTTGTCGACTTGCCCATTCTTCATCTTAATTACCTGTAAATGATTTTTTTAACTTCTGTAAACCAAATCATTTGTCGAAGCACAAAACAAATAATATACATTCGTTTCCTTAGTGTTATTTTATGCTCAAATAGGAATGACAAAGTTAAGAAGTTCAGGGCATCTTTTAGCGAATTATGTTATAAATTTGACAAAGATGGAACCAGGGTTAAAAATTACTTTTTTAGGGACCGGTACTTCACAAGGGATTCCCGTTATAGCGAGTGATCACCCCGTATGTCTTAGTTCAAATCCAAAGGACAAAAGGCTCAGGGTCTCCATCATGGTCTCTTGGGGCAAATATACTTTCGTGATTGATTGTGGGCCCGACTTTCGACAACAGATGTTAACGCACAAGGTATCCCGCTTGGATGGTATATTGTTCACCCATGAACATTCGGACCATACTGCTGGAATGGATGATATACGACCGTTTTTCTTCCGACAGGGCGATATACCGATATATGCCCATGACCGTGTACTCCGATCCTTAAAAAAACGCTTTGATTATATATTTGTGCATGAGAATAGGTATCCCGGGGCGCCTTCTGTCGAAATTCATCGTATACACAAAGGAGAGTCCTTTTTAATCGGTGACACCGAAGTGCATCCCATAGAGGCCAATCACAATAGATTAAAGGTTTTTGGATTTCGCATCAAGGGGTTCACTTATTTAACCGATGTAAAGACCATCAAAGATGAGGAGGTGGAAAAGATAAAAGGGACGGAGGTCTTAGTGGTCAATGCCTTGAGAAAAGAACCGCACCATTCGCATTTTAATCTTGAGGAGGCATTGGACTTTGTTGCTAGAGTAAAGCCAAAAACCGCTTATTTTACGCACATTAGCCATTTGTTAGGTTTTCATGACGAGGTAGAAAAAAAACTACCAGAAGGCATACATTTGGCATACGACAACCTGGTCGTTGAAATGGGATAAAAAAATTGAGACCAGAAAATGGAAAAATTTAATCCAATAATTAAAATCGTAAAAATTGAAAAATAAAATATTCCTGTACCTGTTTATATTCGCCGCCTTGATCGGACTTTACCTGTTTGTAAGCAGTGGAAAAATGGTAAAAGTAAAAGATGGTACCATAGGAAAACTTGAGGCAGAGGTGGAACAATTAAAAGATTCATTACAAAAGTCACAGGTCGACGCCCTTTACAATCAGTATTTTTCCTTGGAGAACAACGACGATGCCCTTGCCTACTATGACCATTTGGGACTTAAAGACCCTTCCCGGTACGTAGCGGACAAATTGTTGGAAACCAATGAGAGCAAAGGCGACAATCCATTGATACCTTATGAAGGAATGGAAAGCGATTTTAAGATCAATAAGATTAAACTATTGAACCATAAATGGATTATTGCTGATTTTTCGGACGGCAAATATTGGGGGGAAGTTTTGATCAAATATGAACTCAAGGATGATATGGGAGTAGACTTTACCCTGATAGATCATTTATTATACACCCGCAGTAATTAGGCATTCCCTTCCAGCCACTTCTTAAAGGCATAAAAATTTTGTGGGGAAACGCCATGACCAACGGGAAATTCCTCATAGACGTATTTAATGCCCAATCCCTCTAAAAATTTAGGGATTCGTTGTGCCCACTCCGGCGGTATTACTTCATCAACTTGTCCATGGGATGCATAAACCTTGAGTTTTTTATGGTCCTTGTCCTTGTAACCCACAATCAATATTTCTTCATTTATATAACCGCTAAGGGCAATCACCCGTTTAATTTTTTCGGGATAGGACAGGGCTATCGCATAGCCCAATATTGTACCTTGGCTGAACCCAAGAAGGGTGATATTATCGCGGTCCAAATAGTAAGCATCGCATGCCTCATCAATAAAACTTACAATTTTTTCCCGTGCGTTTATGGCCTGTTTGTCATCGCTCCATTTCCCCTGTAGCGCATCAAAATTAATGGCATACCAAGCATAGCCGAAGGGTTCCATACGCTGGGGCGCCCGTACCGAGATTATGGTATACTCGGGAGGCAGCTCAGGAGCGAATGAAAACAAGTCTTCTTCATTACTTCCGT
>JBBKWR010000257.1:0-4876 GCA_037969055.1 Flavobacteriaceae bacterium
TTAAAGGAGGGTTATATTTCCATCCAAGCAGAGACAGCGCCCATCGATTTTAAATCGATCCAATTGTTGAACCTGTGTGGCTGCATGGACAAAAAAGCTAAAAACTATAAATCCTATTACCTTAAACCAGACAATGCCAAATGTATCTATTAAAGATATATAGATCCAGGAGAGTATTTTTTAATCGGATTCATTACAGGCACCCTACACAAAAACTCATAATGAACTTTTTAGGACCTAAAGTTATTCTACACTGCCTTATGTTCTGGGCGGTCGCACTTGGCGCGCAATCGGATCAACAGACCTATTGCAACCCCATCAACATCGATTATGGCTATACGCCCATCCCCAATTTTGCTTCCCAGGGTAAGCACAGGGCCACAGCCGATCCCGTGATCGTTAATTTTAAAGGAAAATATTTTTTGTTTTCCACCAACCAATGGGGGTATTGGTGGAGCGCCGATATGCTGCATTGGAATTTTGTCGCACGAAAATTTCTGTTGCCTTTTCATGATGTTTACGATGAGCTATGTGCCCCTGCGGCATTTGTGATGAAAGACACCCTGTATGTCATCGGTTCTACGCACGGACCGACTTTTCCCATTTGGAAGAGCAGCAATCCGACCAATGATGACTGGGAAATAGCGGTAGACTCCCTCAAAGTAGGGGCCTGGGATCCCGCAATTTTATACGATGAAGAAAAGGACAAATTGTTCCTGTATTGGGGCTCCAGCAACGAGTTTCCTATTTTGGGGACAGAATTGGATACCAAAACATTACAATCCGAAGGTTATGTAAAACCAATGATCTCTTTACATCCAGATGACCATGGCTGGGAGCGTTTTGGGGAATATAATGACAATACTTTTTTGCAACCCTTTTTGGAAGGGGCTTGGATGACCAAGTATCACAACAAATATTATTTGCAATACGGCGCCCCGGCGACAGAATTCAGTGGCTATGCCGATGGGGTCTACGTGAGTAACGATCCCTTGGGTTCATTCGCCTATCAGTCGCACAATCCATTTTCTTATAAACCTGGGGGGTTTGCTCGGGGAGCGGGTCACGGGGCAACCTATCAGGATAATTTTGGGAACTGGTGGCATGTTTCGACCGTGATGTTGGGCCAAAAGAACAATTTTGAACGCAGAATCGGTATCTGGCCCGCAGGGTTTGACCAAGACGACGTACTCTATTGCAATACGGCCTATGGAGATTACCCGACCTTTTTACCACGACAGGGCGCTGACCATGTAAATGGACTATTTACCGGTTGGATGTTGCTGAACTACAACAAACCCGTACAGGTGTCCTCAACTTTGGGCGGTTATCAACCCAATTTTGCGGTGGATGAAGATATGAAGACCTATTGGTCGGCGAGAACGGGGGACAAAGGGGAGTGGTTTCGCACTGACTTGGGGGAAGTGGCGACGGTACAAGCCATTCAGATCAACTATGCCGATCAGGATGCTGAGTTTTTGGGCAAGAGTGAAGGAGTGTCGCACCAATACAAAATATATGGCTCCAATGATGGCGAAAAGTGGCGCGTAATGGTAGATAAGAGTCAGAATGTCACCGACGTGCCCCATGATTATATTGAACTGGACAAGCCCAGCAAAGCACGATTCCTAAAATTGGAGAACCTTCACATGCCCACAGGAAAATTTGCCATGAGCGGGTTCAGGGTATTTGGTACCGGAAGTGGGGAGGCCCCAAGTCCGGTAAAGGATTTTATCGCCTTAAGGGCCGACCCCAAAAAATATGGGGAGCGGCGCAGCGCCTGGCTAAAATGGCAGCAGAACGACCTTGCCGATGGCTATGTCATTTACTTTGGGAAATCGCCCGAAAAAATGTATGGGAGCATTATGGTTTATGGAAAGAACGATTATTTTTTTACTGGAATGGATAGGGCCGATCCCTATTATTTTAGAATTGAGGCCTTTAATGCAAACGGTATTTCTAAAAAATCGGAAATAGTATTCGCAGAATGATCTACCCTGTAGGCCTACTAATAAGTTATGAATTAGATAAGGCCTTTATATCCACTCAATGACGCGGAGGTGAACAATATTTAAAAATGCTGTTTATAAAACGACAATATGGAACTGAAACCGATTAGGGAGACCATGCTTGAAAACTTGCTGTTTATGAATAACCCAGACTGTAAAGAAAGCCTGGCGCCATGTATTGGGTTCTATAAAAAGGTAGGGTTCAACCCACCTTGGCTATGTTACTATGTGACCGATGGGGAACAATTGGTTGCTTCGGCCGGATTTAAGGGGCAACCGATCAACTACCGTGTGGAAATAGCCTATGCCACTTTTGAAAGATACCGCAGAAAAGGTATTGGTACCGAAGCCTGCAAAATGTTGGTAACCTTGGCCCTCAAAACCGACCCTAAAATAATTATTACAGCAAGGACTTTGCCCGAGCAAAATTTCTCTACTAGGATTCTTGAAAAGAATAGTTTCAATATGATAGGTACTGTTATGGATGCTGAGGATGGAGAAGTTTGGGAATGGCAATACAACGGAATTTAGACATTTGACTGAAAGAATAACCAGCGTCTTTAAAAGAAAGAATGGAAATCGTCCGTAAAGCAAATATCGTTATCCATATATTGACCGGCTCCATTGCGTTGTTGCTGGGTTTGGGCTTTATTGACCCTAAAAGGCGGTTAAATCCATAAGAAGGACGGAAGATTATTCCTCTATTTCATATCGATCGTGATTTTTACCGGCCTGATCGGCGTGTTTGTATTCGGCCGAAATACCTTCTTACTGGTGATTACCGTATTGAGTGGGTACGTTGCTTTTTCAGGTTATAGATCATTAAAATTAAAATCGAACATCCCTTTCGTATGCGATATTGCTATTGCAGTTTTAACGCTTTTTGTGTTGGCGTATGTTTTATATTATTTTAAAACGATTGGCATGATCTGGTCTCCAATTGTTATCTATAGTACCGTCGGAGCCTTGGTTTTCATTGTAGGTTATGATTTTTTAAGGTACTTGGTTCCGAGAAAGACATATCAAAAGAACCAGATTTAGCTTTATGAGCATATCTATAAAATGACAAGTGCCTTTAGCGCACTGTTGTCGGCATTTGCAGGAACCGTTTTTGAAGATTTTCAGCCCGAAAGCCAATATTTCCCATTGGTGTTGGGGCTGATTATCATCATAGGATTTATGACATACACCCGGAAATATGGATTGAAAATATACAATCACAAATAACAATGGCATATTGACATCCCAAAAATATTTACCTTGTACCTTATGTCTGGGTTGGGGGATAGATAGCCCTTAATTAAACATTAGCACTGACCGGATAGCTTTGAATAATTTATACCACCAAAAGATCGACCATGAAAAAAATTATCGCTTTTATTTTATGCCATATATTTTTTACGACCTGCCTTTTTTCCCAAGTGGCAACAAAGTCCGACAAAAACGAGCAGGCCATTTATGGGCTCATCGACCAATATGCGAAAGCGCGGGAAACGAAAGACACCGCATTGTTGGACGGCATTTTAACTAATGACGTTGACCAATTGGTGTCCTCGGGCGTTTGGAGAAAGGGTAAGGACGAGGCCATGCAGGGCATGCTACAGAGTTCGGCCAGCAATCCTGGTGAAAGGACCCTGCATGTTGATAAAATTCGTTTTATGGCTACAGGTAGCGCGATTGTCGATGCCAAATACCAGATATTAAATTCGGACGGCAGCATCCGTAACATGTGGAGTACATTTTTGGTGGTGTTCGAAGCTGGAAAGTGGAAGATTACCGCGATACGGAACATGCTGCCCGCAGGACCCCAATAAAATCGGTCCAACGAATGTAGGGTAACTGCAACTATAGCTATTAAATTAGTAGTGTTTTTGTGGACATCAAAAATTATTATGAAGTCATTTTTAAGTGGATCACCTTATTGGCAGCGCAAGGGAATGGCACTCATAAGGATGGTGCTGGGGATGCTTTTAATTTACCATGGCCAAGAAGTATTTGATGAAAAGTTGATGCAGGAGTATCTGTCATGGGAGATGTTCAGCGGGCCTTACGGCAAAATGATGGTATATACGGGTAAATTATTGGAACTCATCTCGGGAATTTTAATGTTATTGGGTTTATTAACACGCATTGCCGCGGTACTCATTATCATTACTTTTTTGTACATAACCTTTTTGGTAGGCGCTGGTAAATTCTGGTACCAAGACCAACACCCCTTCCTTTTTGTGTTATTGGGGATGGTTTTCCTTTTCAACGGGCCCGGCGCATGGAGCGTGGATCGACTGATTTTCAGCAAAGGAACAAACCATAATTCATGAAGTCACTAGGATTTCGATAACATTTATACTAAAAATATACTGTTCCTTTCTCTAAATTTAGGACCCTCAATAAGGAAATGAAGGTCATGTGCCAAACATTGCAAGATAAATTGTAAATTCATGCATCATAGCTATTTGCTGTCTTAGTCCAAGTTGATTCCGAACGGCAATATGGTTTCCCCCCACTATTTTTAGGATTTTTGATACGCAACTGTTATAGTTTGCGCATCCAACTAATTTAAAACCGATTCCGCGCTAACACACCTTTAGGGTAGTGGGAGTGCAGGGGCAATTTATAGAACCATGATCCACTTGTTCCGAAAAATTAGGCAACACTTGCTTACCCACCCGCCCGAACGGCGCAGTCGGGCAGGCAATTACCTGCGCTATTCGGGAGGGGAAGTTGTTCAGGTGTGGATAGGGTTTCACCGTACCGGTCGGATGAATAAGATAGAAAAAGCCGGGCTCATAACTGCTTCTATCATGACCATTGATCGTTTACAAGCCTACCTTCTAGGTATAATTTGAATATGTAAATTTAAAAATTGA
>JBBKWR010000258.1:0-44657 GCA_037969055.1 Flavobacteriaceae bacterium
AAATACGCTTTTAAGAATGATAAGAACAATGTGATCTTCTCAGAAACCATTGATTTTAGGGCGGCCAATTATGCTTCGGTAAGTGGATCCCGTCTTTTGTTTCCTGTAAACGCTCTTAACAAGAGCACCTTTATTCCCGATCGATATAGGGAGCGAAAACAACCGTTTGAAATACTTAGGGGCTATTTAGATGAAGATGAATACATGGTGATTCTTCCGCTAGGGTATTCAGTCGAGTCCCTTCCAGAGGCAAAAGAAACGGAAACAGAGTTTGGCTCTTATAAAATGTACTTGACCCATGATGTCGGTTCCGATACGGTGTTATATAAAAGGAAGCTGCTTATCAAAGAAGGAGCTTATTCAAGTGAAAAGTATAACCTGTATAGGGATTTTAGAAAACAAATTGCAAATGCCGATAATGCCCATATCGTTCTTGTGAAAATCAATCCGTAAAGACCCTTTTGGCACGAATGGGGGCGATCCCTTGTTGAGATGAACAGAATATTTGTTCATAAATTGGCCCCGATAGATTTTATTCTTCATAAAAATGGCCAAAAAAGGAACAGAAAAAGTAGTTTTATCAAAAAATTACTTCAAATGGGAATTAAGCAGGCACAGCAGGAGGTCGACAATTGGATAGAACAACATGGGGTACGCTATTTTAACGAGCTTACCAATATGGCCCAGCTTACTGAAGAGGTGGGCGAAGTAGCACGCATTATTGCACGCAGGTATGGGGAGCAAAGTGAAAAAGAATCGGATAAGGATAAGGATCTGGGCGAGGAACTGGCCGATGTTCTTTTCGTGGTGCTCTGTCTTGCCAACCAAACCGGCGTTGATCTTCAGCAGGCCTTTGACAAAAAATTAAAGCTCAAGGCCAAACGTGACCACGATAGGCACCAGAACAACAAAAAGCTCAAATAGTCCTATATTTGTGCTTCGTTTTACGCGCCAAAATCTTTAGACTTGAAACTACAGCTGACCGCTCCGAAAAGCAAAGTATTAATTTCCCAAATCCAGGTCACTGGCTCAAAGAGTGAGACCAACCGTTGCCTGCTGCTCCAAGCATTATTTCCGAATATCACGATTCATAACCTTTCCAATTCTGATGATGCGGAGGTGATGCAGAAGGGATTAAAAATTAAGAACGGGCTTGTCGATATCCACCATGCTGGCACTGCGATGCGTTTTCTTACGGCTTTCTTTGCCTCACAAGAAGGTAAAGAAGTGCTTTTGACCGGTTCAAAACGAATGACTGAGCGGCCCATCAAGATTTTGGCCGATGCCTTAAAAAGTCTGGGGGCAGACATCTCCTATGGGAAAGACGAGGGGTATCCGCCCATCCGAATCAATGGAAAGCTATTAACCAAAAACGTGGTAAGCCTTCCCGCAGATATCAGCAGTCAATACATCTCAGCGTTACTGTTGATCGGGCCCAGTCTCCCCAACGGGATAGTTTTAAATTTAGTGGGAAAGATTACCTCGGTACCCTATATAAAAATGACTTTAGGTTTATTGGCTGAGATCGGTGTGGCAACTTCCTTTGAAGGTAACCGCATCTCCGTTCAACCAAAAAAATTGGTCGACGATGTGTTGTTGTTGGTGGAGTCGGATTGGAGTTCCGCCTCCTACTTTTATAGCATTGCCGCCCTGTGCGAAGTAGGCTCCAAGATTACCTTATCGGCGTATAAAAAAAGCAGCCTGCAGGGCGATAGTGTGCTTGCCAAAATCTATACCGATTTTGGGGTGGAGACGACGTATCTACAAAATAGTATCGTATTAACGAAAACTGCCAACTGCCAATTGCCAACTGCAAACTATAATTTAAGCGACGCCCCCGACATAGCACAGACCATTGCTGTGACCTGTTTTGGTTTGGGCATTGGTTGCCATTTGACGGGTCTTCATACCCTTAAAATAAAAGAAACCGATCGATTGGCGGCATTATATACCGAGCTTACCAAATTAGGCGCAAGTTTATCAATAACCGAAAACAGCTTGACCTTACTGCCCTCCAATAAAATTATTGATGGGGTTGCCATTGATACCTATAATGATCATCGAATGGCCATGGCGTTTGCACCTTTAGCGCTCAAAACTTCCCTTTGTATCAACGATGCGGAAGTAGTCTCCAAGTCTTATCCCGACTTTTGGGAAGACCTAAAAAACTTGGGGTTCGGCGCCAGTACTTTATAATTTTCAATTAAATGGTCATTTACTTGACATCCCCTATCCCGCGGTCGTATATTTGCAGCCGCAAAAGCATAACTTAAATTTCTTAAATGAAACTATCGCACTTCGGTTTTGAACTTCCACACAATTTAATGGCCGAGTACCCCGCTGAAAACAGGGACGAATCCAAATTGATGGTCATCCATAGGGATACGGGTAAAATTGAACACAAAATGTTCAAAGACCTCATAGACTATTTTGATGAGGGCGATGTGATGGTTTTGAACAACACAAAAGTTTTTCCAGCCCGTTTGTATGGAAACAAGGAAAAAACAGGGGCTAGGATCGAGGTATTTTTATTGAGGGAACTCAATGAGGAACAGCGTCTTTGGGATGTGTTGGTCGACCCTGCCCGTAAAATACGAATTGGCAACAAATTGTATTTTGGCGAAGATGAAAGTTTAGTGGCCGAGGTCATTGACAATACCACTTCTAGGGGCCGAACGCTTCGATTCTTATATGACGGTTCTTATATTGATTTTAGAAGAAAATTACGGGAATTGGGAGAGACTCCCTTACCTAAATATATTAAAAGGAAAGTAGAACCGGAAGACGAACAAAGGTACCAGACCATCTATGCGAAACATGAGGGTGCGGTGGCCGCACCAACGGCAGGTTTGCATTTTTCAAAACATCTTTTAAAACGATTGGAAATTAAGGGCATACAATATGCCGAGCTTACCTTGCACGTTGGTTTGGGCACCTTTAATCCGGTGGAGGTAGAAGACCTTTCCAAGCATAAAATGGATAGCGAAGAGTTAATTATTGATGAAAAAGCCACGGAAATCGTTAACAGCGCAAAACGTAAAAGAAAACGAATATGTGCGGTGGGAACGACGGCGATGCGCGGTCTGGAAAGTGCCGTTTCTTCTGACAGCACTTTGAATACATTTGATGGATGGACTAACAAGTTTATTTTTCCTCCTTATGAATTTAGCATCGCAAATGCCATGGTGACCAATTTTCATTTGCCGAAATCGACTTTGTTGATGATGGTGTCGGCTTTCGTTGGACACGATCTTTTGAAAAGAGCATATAAAGAAGCCATCTTGGAGCAATATAAGTTTTACTCTTATGGCGATGCCATGCTTATAATTTAAAGGGAAGATGATATAGGGGAATCCTGCTAAAATTCCAATATATTGGGGTTGGCAGGATTTTTTATGGTGGTATACAATGGAAACGGAAAAGAAGAAAGACATACGGGCATTGACAAAAGATCAATTACGCGATTTTTTTGTTTCTCAAGGAGATAAGTCCTTTAGGGGAAACCAGGTCTATGAATGGTTGTGGCAGAAAGCGGCCCATTCCTTCGATGCCATGACCAACTTATCGAAGGAAACCCGTGCGCAGTTGGAAGCAAACTTTGTCATCAACCACATCAATGTCGACCAAATGCAACGCAGTAAAGACGGCACCATTAAGAACGCGGTCCGTTTGCACGACGGACTGGTCGTGGAGTCGGTTCTAATTCCTACCAGTACCCGCACCACGGCATGTGTTTCCAGTCAGGTGGGTTGTAGTTTGGATTGCAAATTCTGCGCCACTTCACGTTTAAAAAGAATGCGGAACCTAAATCCAGATGAAATCTATGACCAGGTGGTAGCCATCGATAAAGAAAGTCGTGTCTATTTTGATAGGCCATTGAGCAATATAGTGTTTATGGGAATGGGGGAACCGCTAATGAATTACAATAACGTGCTAAAGGCCATCGATAAAATTACCTCTCCTGAAGGTTTGGGGATGTCCCCCAAAAGAATCACGGTATCTACTTCTGGGGTGCCTAAAATGATCAGAAAAATGGCCGATGATTCGGTAAGGTTCAAACTGGCGGTATCACTTCATTCTGCCATTGATGAGATCCGTACCTCCATCATGCCCTTCAATGCCACCTTTTCGCTAGCCGACCTGCGGGACGCCTTAGAATATTGGTATGGAAAAACCAAAAGTAGGATTACTTATGAATATGTAGTGTGGAAAGGGATCAATGATACTCAAAATGACGTAGATGCGCTGGTCAATTTTTGCAAATTTGCACCTTCCAAGGTAAATCTGATCGAATACAACCCCATTGATGACGGCGCTTTCCAACAGGCAGATAATAAGGCGATCAAAATGTATGTCGACACTTTGGAAAGCCATAACATTATCGTGACCGTGCGTCGATCCCGGGGCAAGGATATCGATGCCGCATGTGGGCAATTGGCGAACAAACAATAGGCCGTTAGAATCAATAGGGCATTTCTTCGCAATACCTGCACCGTCCAATTCTCGCTGCATCTAGCACCCTGGCTACCAAGAAGCATCTATTTCTAACTTTCGTCAACTTTACTTGATGCTCGAAAGCTTTGATTTAGAAGACTGCCAATTGCCGACTATACACTGCACAGTGTATACCGAATACTGCCTATTGAATACTGATTAACCCCTTTATTTTGTTTATTTTTAATCTTCTTATCCAACTACCGGCTAGAAAACCATACCATTTGAAAATTGTATCGCAAATAAGGGAGCCCATCGAAAAGGAAATGGAACTTTTTGAATCAAAGTTTCGCGATTCCATGTCTTCACAAGTCGCTCTATTAAATAGGATTACTTACTACATCGTCAACCGAAAGGGAAAACAGATGCGGCCCATGTTCGTTTTTTTAACGGCCAAGTTATTGAACGGGGGATTGGTAAATGAACGCACATACAGAGGAGCATCGGTGATCGAACTGATCCATACGGCCACGCTGGTACATGATGATGTTGTGGACGAAAGTACCAAGCGCCGCGGATTTTTTTCTATCAATGCATTGTGGAAAAACAAAATTGCCGTTTTGGTGGGAGATTATCTATTATCAAAAGGACTACTATTGTCTATAGACAACGGCGATTTTGATCTGCTTAAAATCATTTCTGTCGCGGTACGTGAAATGAGCGAGGGCGAACTTTTACAAATAGAGAAAGCCAGGCGTTTGGATATTACGGAGGATATTTACTACGAAATTATCCGTCAGAAGACCGCCACCTTGATATCAGCATGCTGTGCCTTAGGGGCGGCCTCAGTAAAGCCCGATTCGGATGACGTTGAAATCTTTCGAAAATTTGGAGAGCTTTGTGGCATGGCATTTCAGATCAAGGACGACCTTTTCGATTATGGAAGCGAACAGATCGGCAAGCCAACGGGTATTGATATCAAGGAGCAAAAAATGACGCTGCCCTTCATATACGTGCTCAATAACTGTTCCAAGGAAGAAAGAAAATGGATGATCAACTCCATCAAAAACCATAACAAAGATAGAAAGCGTGTTAATGAGGTCATCGCATTTGTGAAACAACTAGGCGGACTGGATTATGCAGTGGAAAAGATGCTGTTCTATAAACAGAAGGCTATGGAAATATTGGACACCTATCCAGATTCGGCCTATAAAAGTTCCCTTGAATTGATGGTCAACTATGTCGTAGACAGAAAAAAGTAAGATGCCATTTTCATAATCGCCCTATCGAAACAGGCCGGCTAAACGGATAAGATTCCTAATAGCTAGGTACAATCTAGTTTTTTGCTTCGTTCAGTGCCTGTACCATTTCTGGGGTAAACTCTTCTTTGAAATAGGCTCTTTTGCAATGGGAACAATCTATAACCGTATGGGCCGATAGCTTAAAAAGCTTGAGCCAAAAGAAATGAAACCAGTTGCTCGTCAATGCAGCGGTCAAGGTATTTCTTTGCGAACAATATGGACAGGTGAGGCCGTTTAATTGCTTGATTTGAGTTTTGCCTGGTCGGGTCCCGAAAAATAAGATCATGGCTCATCGATAAGATTGGTTAAAGATAAACAATAGCGATTATGTTTTATATTGCTGGTTATGGTTTGAGGTCAAACCGGAAAAGACAAAATATTGAATTCTTTAACCATCGGTTGGAATAAATTTGTTCGGTTTGTGTAAGTCACCTTCATAGACTGCATGTCGATTTAAAGCCTCAATTTTAAAATATCTTATATCTTTACGATATTACCGGACCAACTTTCCATTAATTATATTTCAAACCGTTTTGATTTCAAAATCCACCATAGACCAAGTGTACGAGACCGCCCGATTAGAGGAGGTTATCGGGGATTTTGTACAACTGAAAAAATCGGGTTCCAACTTTAAGGGACTTAGTCCGTTCAGCGACGAACGCACCCCAAGTTTTATGGTATCTCCCGTAAAACAGATCTGGAAAGATTTTAGTAGTGGTAAAGGAGGAAATGTGGTGGCTTTCTTAATGGAGCACGAACATTTTACCTATCCTGAGGCCATCAAATATTTGGCGAAGAAGTACAACATCGAGATAGCGGAAACCGAACGCACGGATGAACAGAAACTGGAGGCCGATGAACGCGAAAGCATGTATTTGGTATCGGAATATGCACAGGGATATTTTGCGGATATCCTTTGGGAATCCGAGTTGGGGAAAGCCATAGGACTGAGCTATTTTAAAGAGCGCGGCTTTACGGATGAAATTATCAAAAAATTTGGTCTGGGCTATTGTTTGGACCAATGGGATGGCTTTACAACAGCGGCACTTGACAAGGCATATCGTTTGGATTACCTAGAAAAGACTGGCCTTACGATTGTAAAGGAAGATGCCAACAACCCTAATAATCCCAAGAAATTCGACAGGTTCAAAGGTAGGGTCATGTTCCCGATCCATTCTATGAGCGGGCGCGTTCTCGGTTTTGGCGGCCGTATTTTGACCAGTGATAAAAAGGCGGCCAAATATCTGAATTCTCCTGAAAGTGATATCTATCATAAGAGCAAGGTCCTATATGGTATCTTTTTTGCCAAACAGGCCATCGCAAAAGAGGACAATTGCTACTTGGTGGAAGGGTATACAGACGTGATTCAACTTTACCAAAGGGGCATCCACAATGTGGTCTCCTCTAGTGGAACCGCCTTGACCCCTGAACAGATCAGATTGATCAATAGGCTCACGAAGAATATCACAGTGCTTTTCGACGGGGATGCAGCTGGCCTGAGGGCATCCCTTAGGGGTATTGATCTTATTTTGGAACAGGGCATGAACGTTAAGGTTTGCTCTTTTCCGGAAGGTGAGGATCCAGATAGTTTTGCCAAGAACAACGCGTTTGGCGAAGTAGTGCTTTATTTGGAGCAAAATTCAAAGGATTTTATACAATTCAAAGCGTCGCTATTGGTTAAGGAGGCGGCCAATGACCCCATTAAAAGGGCCGATACGATCAGGGATATTGTCAGCAGTATATCCAAGATTCCAGATCGAATCCAAAAAGAGATTTACATCCAAGAGTGTGCCCAGATCATGAATATCTCTGAGGAAGTACTTTTTAGTACTTTGGCACAAATCGGTAAAAAAGAACTTTCGGATGCATCGAAAAAGGCACATACCGAGCAAAAGGCCTTTGAGGTTGTCAGAAACGAGTTACCCGAAAAGGTCGATGTTCAATATGAATTGGAGCGAAAAATTATCGAAATGCTACTGTTGTATGGTAATGAGGAAGAAGCTTTTGAAGATCTGGTACTTAAAGAAAATGAGGAGGGGGATTTGGCTTTGGCGCCCGAATCCGTAGTTGCAAAAGTATATGAAAAAGTTTATTTGGATCTCCAGGAAGACGAAATAGAGCTCACCAATAATAGGTTTAGGGAAATATATTATAAATTGATAGAGGAACTCAATGGCAATGAGCAATTTTCAATCAATAACTTTATGGTAGGGCTAGATCAGGAAATGGTCTCCCAAATTTCTTCAATTTTGATGGAAGAAGAAAAATATCGGCTGCATGACTGGGAACGAAAGGATATCTATCCGAAGGATAAAAAAACAGGGGTAGCTCAATTGGTGAGTGAGACCATTCTGACGCTAAGGTGTTTTTTGATCAAAAAAAGGATGGAAACGCTTCAAAAAAACACAGAAGGTCAAGAAGCTGATAATACCGAGACCCTTGAGGAAATCATAAACTATCTCAACCTGAACAAACTGCTCAATCAAAAATTAAACAGGGTGCTTTCCTAAAGGACCATTGGGAAAATTAAATCTTTCACTAAATACAATAAAAAGAGCCCTGTTTACAGGGCTCTTTACGTAGTAATTTAAGTTAATTTAATAGAGTTCAAGGGCTTTGGCTTGTTGCAAAAGATCCACCATGTTATCAACATTTAATTTTTTCATCAAACGAGCCTTGTAAGTGCTTACAGTCTTTTCATTTAAGTTTAGACCATGGGCCACATCTTTATTTCTTTTTCCACTTGCCAATAACTTAAGCACTTCGACCTCCCTTGAAGATAATTTTCTGAAAAATCGTCTAGGACGTTGTGTGCCCTCGTCGAATGCGAGACGTTGGGCAAGCTCATTGGTAATGAACATATTTCCTTCTGCCACTTTGCGAACGGCTGAGATTAAATAATCAATATCGGATGCTTTCGAAAGGTAACCAAAAGCACCGGCCCTGATGGTGCTGAGCGCGTATACATCTTCAGATTGTCCACTGTACATCAAGACCCTAATATCCGGAAAATCTTTTTTTATTTTTCTAAGGGTAGCAATACCGTTGATTTCTGGAATGTCCATTTCCAACATGACCACATCAGGGTTGGATTTTTGGAGTTTTTCAAATAATTCAGAAGTGGTTGCTACATCAGCTATGACTTGTATGCCGTTCGCAGATTCCAAAACATGTTTCACGCCCATTCTGACGATTGGGTGGTTGTCGGCTATTAAAACTTTGATCATAATAAGCACTTATATATATTATACAGAAAAGTGGTACTAAATCGATTGGGAAGCACGTCGCAAATAACTGACATACAATGTAAGGCTAAATAGTTAAATTATATTTCAAAACTCGCACTTTTTTAGCAATTTTTTAGGATTTTTATGATTTTTTTCGATAATATAACAATATTAAGGGTCAATTAGTTACATTAAATTGTCCGGTATCCCACAAACCGGTATAGGAAGCATCTTATGTTGATTCGCGGTATTGAATTTCATGTATATAAGGAAAACTTCCTGTTCCCGGCCTTTAAAATCTGCCGCTATTTTACCCTGCTCTTTCATTTTCATGGCCCATTCCAACTCTGGGTAAGAAGCCCCGATCTGGTCTTCATCCGTACGATCATCTCCCCATAGCCCATCCGTCGGGGCGGCTTTGATGATCTCTTCATTGATGCCCAAAAACTTGGCAATTTCATATACTTCGGTCTTCATAAGATCGGCAATCGGACTTAGGTCGACCCCACCATCACCGTATTTTGTATAAAAGCCAACGCCAAAGTCCTCTACTTTGTTCCCAGTGCCCGCCACCAAATATCCTTTTATGGCCGCAAAGTAGTACAGGGTTGTCATCCGAAGTCTGGCACGGGTATTGGCCAATGACATAAACCGCTCCTCTTCGTCATCAACATCCGGTAAGGAATCAACCAAACTATCAAACACAGGGGTAAGCAAAACCGGTTGTCGGTCTACCTGCTTAAATTTTTTTTGTAGCCAATCAATATGTTTGGAAGCACGGCCCACTTGATTGGGTGATTGGTGAATGGGCATTTCCAAACACAAGAGTTCCATTCCTGTCATAGCACAGAGGGTAGAGGTGACTGCCGAATCGATTCCCCCGGAAATACCTATGACGAAACCTTTCATTTTGGCATTGGAGGCATAGTCCTTTAACCAGCCAACAATATGATCCACGACTTTTTCAGTTTGCATATGGCAACGAATAATTTAAAACGATTAACTTTGGCCCGTAAAAATAAAGTGTTGGGGCTTAATAATAAAATGATAATGGTATTTCTTGGCAGGATAAAGCCTTTTTTCTGGATTTTCTTAGTGTTGGTGTTGTTATGGCAATGTGGCAAGGATAAAAAAGTGTCCCAGGATATTGCTAAAATACATATGGACCTAAATATTTCAAGGTTCGATTCAACTTTTGACGCGGCTGGCCCAGAGGCTCTCCCCGATTTAAAAAATGAATATCCCTACCTATTCCCCGCACAATATCCGGATAGCGTGTGGATCGCCAAACTGAAGGATACCCTTCAAATAGAACTGCGCTCTGAGGTTCATAAGGCATTTCCTAATTTTGAAAAGGAACGTGAAGGTTTGGAACAATTGTTCAAACATGCAGTCTATTATTTTCCGAATTACAAGGTGCCTAACATCATTACCCTGACCAACGACGTTGACCATCAAAACAGGATAATCCTTGCAGATTCCATTCTTTTTATCAGCTTGGACAACTATTTGGGTGCCGATCATAAATTTTATAGAGGTTTTTCAAACTACATTTCCGATGGCCTCGATCCCGAATATCTGGTATCGGATGTGGCGGATGGGATTGTCAGAATATTTGTACCTGGTCCCAATAGCCGGGATTTCTTAGCTCAGATGGTCTATTTTGGCAAGGGACTCTATATCAAAGACCTTATTATGCCTTTCGCAAGTGATGCCCAAAAAATGGGGTACCTACAAGATCAAATCGACTGGGCCGTTGCGAACGAAGAACCGATTTGGCGCAATTTTATCGAAAATGAACTTTTGTATAGTACAGACAACAAACTAGGGCCCAGGTTTCTAGATCCAGCTCCCTTTTCAAAATTTGGATTGGAATTGGACAACGAATCCCCCGGGAGGATCGGCAGGTTCATTGGTTGGCAAATCGTTAGGGCGTTTATGGACAGGAACAATGTTACACCACAACAAATGTTGGCCCTACCGGCAGATGAAATCTTTAAAAAAAGCAACTATAAACCCAATCGATAGTAAAATGGCAATTCTGCACACTTCTGAAATAACGCTAAAGGTAAGACTCGATGAAAACCGGGTCCCGGAAAGGCTCACTTGGTCTGCACAAGACGGAGGCATCGATAACGAGGAGGCCAAAGCCATGCTTTTGTCGGTGTGGGACAGTAAGAAGAGAGAATCCTTAAAGATCGATCTTTGGACAAAAGACATGCCCGTTGATGAAATGAAATTATTCTTTCATCAAACGCTGGTATCGTTATCCGATACCTTTATGAAGGCAACCCAAGATGAAAAAATGACAGCCACCATGAAAGATTTCTGTGCTTATTTTGAAGAAAATATGGATTTGAAAGGCTAAGGATCATGTTCAATTTACCATCCTTTTCAAAATACATATAGGTTGTTGTGATTGCTAAAGTATAAACCAGTTACCTCTCTATAAAGCTATTTCTTTTCGTTTTGGACACCCGCTAAAAACGCTTGAAGGGAAGTATGTATTAAATAGTTCCAGCCCTCAACGAAATTACCGATTGCGAAATCCTTGTTTTCGTGTGGAAAACTATCGATTCCAGAATGGGTCAGTTTCAAGAGGGTTTTACTGCCTTGCCCAAACAGCTCAAAAGTGACCAATGAAATACCATCATATTTGTCATAGCGCCAACTGTAACTCAGTTTTTTTTGAACAACGGCTTCTTTGACCTCGCAAAGATGCAAATATTGCTTTTCGGGGCTAGGGCCTCCCGTAAATTGAAATTTAAATCCTTCCTCGGGTTTAAATGCAGCAATATTAAAATACCATTTCTGCATCAAATCCTTTTCGGTAAGTGCTTGCCAAACAATTTCTATAGGGGCGTCGAACAACCTTTCTATAGCTATGTTCTTACTGTTCATGCGTTGTGGATCAAATTGGTTTTTGCCAGTAGTTCGTCAAGATTGGTATGCGCCGCAGTAAAACCTTCCTTAAAGCCCATTTCAATAATTTTCTCCATATCCTCGACTTTTGCGAAAGTAATTTCTATGTGCACTTTTGTACTATCTTTTACCTTGTGGAAGGTATTTTTCCAGTGCATACTTGGGTGTGCGGTATTTTTGATGCCGTTCTCATCACAAAAGGCATCTTTTAGGGTATAATAATTCTGAAAGTCTATTCTCAGGTAATCTGCACGGCACCAGTGGACATCTCCTTCAGGACCCACCATGCAGTAGTGCCAAGCCCCGCCCTCCTTAAAATCCATTGATTTGGTTTTGGCCTGATAGGGCTTTGGCGCCCACCATTGGTCGAGTAGCTTGGGGTCCGTCCATGCAGACCAAACCATTTGTACAGGCGCATTGAACGCTCGCGTGATCTCAAGCTTTTTTTGTGCTACGTCTTTTTGGATATCGGTTACATTTGTTTTCATGGGCGATGATATTTAAATTTGAACTTTTTGCTTGTTTGCCTTTCTAGGAACTATGATTTATTTTAATTGGTTGTTGGATTTCGATTTCATTCCGGCCAATAATTTGTCGAGCTCATCAAAACGTTGTTCCCACATTTCTCGAAAAGGAACCAGCCATTCCTCGACCTCGTGCAGTTTTTCCACATTCGCTTCGCAATATCGTTGGCGGCCCTGTTTCTCAATGGTTATGAGTTCGCACTCCATCAATATTTTGATATGTTTGGAGATAGCGGGCTGGCTGATGTCAAACTTTTCGTTAATGCTGGTCAAGTTCATCCGGTTTGCGGCAACAAGTACCAATATTTCTCTTCTGGTAGGATCCGCAATAGCTTGAAAGACATCTCTTCTCATTTTTTCATACAATATAACCAATCGGTTATAAATATAAATATAACCATTCAGTTATGCAAATAATACAGCGGTTACTTTATTATTTTCCAATCGTAAGTTATTCTTTTGATCCCCAACACATTCAGAAGGTAAAGCAAATCTTGTTTATAGAAAATCAATTTCCTTTAAAGAAAGCAGGTGTTGTGTGGGTAGGGTTTGATAAAACAAATATCAATTATTTAAGGGTGCTATGTTTTCCGTCCTAATCTCAGATAATTTTTTCAATCTTCCTTTTTCGTAAAGTACGGGTAGTTCCATTAAAGGAGTTCCTAAAGGCGCCTCATAGTTGATATAATCCTGAAACCTTATCCCAGAAACAATTCTAGGGTTGTAGGCACTCCTAAATCGAACCCCTCCTCCATCGGTCTTATAATTATACGCCAAGAAGTCAATGGTTTTGGTTTCGCTGTTGATCCAGTAATAAAATTGGTCTTCAAAATCTTTGCCACCATTTTTCTGGTCAAATGTAATTCCTAAAACCTCATACGATTTTCCATTGATGTTTGAAGTGCCTTCATACGATTTGTTGACTGCTTTGTCCTTCAATTTATAAGGTATGCTTGCGAAATAGATCACCGAGTTTAGGGCTTCTGTATATTTGGCCACGTCTTTCTCCGTTAGGGCGACCACCTCGCCATTTATCTTTCGCGTGAGTTGGCCGTTTTCCAATTGGTCTTCAATTTGCTTTCCTGCTATTACGCTTTTGACCGTATAATGGTAACTGCCATTTGAATACTTGAAAGCATAGTGTTTATTTCTGAAATCGAACACATAGTGCGCATTATCAAAGCGGTCCCCACCATGGACTAAAAAGGATTCGTTCAAAATGATTTCTGCCCTATCTGTCTCCTCGTCAGCAGCCACCACTTGTTTTTCCACTGGGTTAGGGGCTGGCTTGCGCTTTTGGTTGGTATTACAAGAAACCAGTAAAAAAGTAACTACCATAAGGATTGTTCTAAAAAAATTTAAAGCCATTGTTATTATTTTTAAATATAGGTCGTAGTGCCCATACGATGGGCTCCCATTATACTAGTTGTCTATTTTGGTCATACCTTACATTATGCCCACACAATTAACTGATGAGTTTGAGAATATCCTTGGATAGCCTAATCCAATGGTACCGTAATTGGCCAACCTTCAAACTGTGCTGCATCCGTTTGGGTAACATCAACATACCTAGGCCAACATTCAAATGTGGCGGTCTTTTGTTTTTTATCAAAACGAATCAGTCCATACCCACCTCCTTTTGATGGACTTTCAGGGTTCACGTAGGCCATCATGGTGATCTTGTTGTTAAACCCATCCAAATAATCGCCTGTCCAAGGTAATTCGGTTTGTGTATTGGGATGGGCCCCTGCCTTTTCATCTTCGGGCCACCACCAACGGCTGTAATAATCGTTTACGATCGCGGGCACGATAAAGGCCCATGGCCCGTCGCCAAATTCGTTGATGCCGTGCTTGATCACGGTAGCCAGATGTTGGTCTCCAGCAATGTGAATGGCCTTGGCTTTTTGTATGAGTTCCAGCGCTTGGTTGCGACTTGTTTGTGGCCAACCGTTGCTATCGAGGTCTGCATGAAGTCTATTGTCTAACGTACCATGTATATGGGCACCCCCGCAAAATCCAGTTTGTGACAAGACCACTTTAAGGGCCTCAGGATATTTACGCCCCCAGTCTTCCAAAAATTTATGTTGGCGTTCGCCCAGTAGGGTCAGACCGGGAAGATCTATAGAGGCGGGGTCATAGTCCGGGTTCCGGATATGATCGGGCCGGGGACCTTGTTGGGGGATCTTGCCTTCGGGTCCTGATTTAAATTTCCGATCCTCCAAAATGGCAAAATCGATTCCCCCTAGAAAAAGACTGGTATAGTATACACCTATGCCCCTTTCTACAGGAGTGGCATCATAAGGGTCGGGAAGGTGCGCAGTTTGGCAACGCTCGACCATCTTTACGTATTCAGGATGGTAACGGTAACCACCATCAGGACTCCCTTCCGAAGTGGATCGTTTTCCATTTTCACCCCATAGGTTACCCTGCCCTATATCGTGGTCATCCGGGATGGTAATGCAGGGTCGGTTTCTAAAGGTCTCCCTGAATTGAAGTCCGAACTTCAACCATGCTGCGGTATGTTCGGTGTGGTCATAGGATTGGTCCCCCGCAAAAAAGATAAGGTCAGGGTTCTGGTAATTGATGTTGTGTACATAATGCTCCCGCATGCCCCGATCTTTGTTCGAATTGCATGAAAGTGCCGCCAGAACGATTTGGTCTTTATCTTTGGGATCTTTTCGGATCGATCCTTCAAAAAATGCCGCCGCCCCATGTCGGATCCGATAGGCAACATCTTTTGAGGAATCCCAGTTATCGATACGGAAAAGGGCGGACCACCCTAGATCGTTGATGCTTTGTTTTTGTACCTCGGCCCACTGTCCATTCTTCATAACTTCCAATCGCACCTCCCGGGTTTCTTCTGGATATAGGGGGTACAGTTGGGCGCTTAGTTTTAAAGTATTGTTCGAAACAGTATATAATCCAAACGCAACAACACTGTCACGGCCTACTTTTAAATTGATAATCGGGCTATCGCCCCTGTTCCACCAATCATTTATGGCCAGCGTATCAACCTCTGAAAATGGTGCTATTACAGGCGGAATGGTTTTATCAGTTTTTTGTGCACAAGAAAATGCAATAAGCGCTATACAAAAAGAGAGTGCGGTATTTTTCATATCATTATTTGTTCTTAAAGGGGCGGCGTAAGTTATATTCTTTTTTGCGGACAAATGTCTTGGTCTAAATATAGACATTTTAACTTTTTTATCATGGAGAACACTACACTTGAAAAGCTTGTTTTTATTTATAATGCCGATTCCGGACTAGGAAATCTTGTCCTCGACACGGCGCATAAATTATTCAGTCCCAAGACCTATGCCTGCAATCTATGCGATATTACCTTTGGTGCATTTACCGAAGCCACCGTTTGGAAAAAATTTAGGCAAACGACCGCTTTGGAAATGGAGTTTTTACATAAAGATGAATTCGAAAAGCAATATGCTTCCAAGTTCGGACATAAATTCAGTTACCCGATTGTCCTCACTACTGGCGTTAATGGGTTTGAGGTATTTATTGGCACACAAGAGCTGGATCAGTTGCAAAGTGCTGGAGAGTTGATCGCCCAGATTGAAAAAAGAAAACTATCCTAATTTGGGATTCCTTTGGTGCACGTATAGTACATAGGACCTAGAATTTAGTGCTTGGCCCTCCTACTCAAATGCTAATGCGGCGAATACATTTGGAAATGGGCATTTGGCCTTTCACTTGGCATTGACCTTAAAAAAATCTTGATTGATTTCATCAATATATTTCAGTAAATCATCTCGGCCCGTGCCCTTTGCGGAGGAAGTCACAAAATGGAGCGGTGTTTCCTGCCAGGCGCCCTCTAATAGTCGCTGGAGATAAATTGATATGTTCTTGTCAATATCTTTTGGTTTTAATTTATCGGCCTTGGTAAAAACAATGCAGAACGGGATACCACTTTCCCCCATCCATTCCATGAATTCGACATCTATTTTTTGCGGTTCGTGACGTATGTCAACCAAAACGAAGGAGCAAACCAATTGGGTACGCCGTTCAAAATAATTGGTAATGTATTTTTGAAAAGTTCGTTTGGCTTTTTTAGAGACCCGGGCGTAACCGTAACCAGGTAAGTCGACCAAGAACCAATTACCATTGATTTTAAAATGGTTGATCAGCTGGGTCTTCCCTGGTTGTCCCGAAATTTTGGCCAAGCCCTTTCGATCGGTGAGCATGTTGATCAAGGATGACTTCCCAACATTCGATCTACCAATAAATGCATATTCAGGTAAAGGCTCTTGGGGGCACTTTTCCACTTCTGAATTGCTCATTACGAAATCCGCCGATTTTATGATCATTATTGGAGTAATGGATTATTGGCCCTTGTAGAAATGTGGGGTATGTGGTATTAATAGTTGGTTTGGGAACTTAAACAAATAGGTTGCGCTTTAGTGTTACACCAATTCAAATGTTATTTTTAAAATCCCCTCTTCTCCAGCCAGCTATCCAGTATCTTGTTAAATTCGATTGGATGTTCCATCATTGGCGCATGCCCACATTCCTTCACCCAAAAAAGATCGGAATCGGGCAGCAATTCATGAAAAAGTTCAGCCACATCTGGTGGCGTCACAGTATCGTTTTCTCCCCAAATAATGCAGGTAGGGGTATGCATCTTGGGAAGATCTTTGGCCATATTGTGTCGGATGGCACTTTTGGCGATGGCCAGGGTCCTGATGACTTTATTCCTATCGTTGACTGTGGCAAATACCTCATCAACTATTTCCTTGGTTGCTATGGCAGGATCGAAGAAAACGCCTTCCGCCTTTTTTTTGATAAAATCATAATCACCCCTTCTTGGATATCCATCCCCCATGGCACTTTCATATAGTCCAGAACTACCTGTTATAACAAGTGCCTTAACCATATTGGGATACAGCTTGGTGTGTAAAAGTCCTATATGACCTCCAAGGGAATTGCCCAGTAGAATTACATTTTCGAGTCCCTTGAATTCTATGAAACGTTCCAGAAATTTGGCGAACTGTTTCACATTGGTCTTTAGAAGGGGCATGGCATATATCGGTAGTTCAGGAATAAGAACTTTATATCCTTTCCTAGGAAAATGTTCTGTTACCCCGTGAAAGTTGCTCAACCCACCCATTAGGCCGTGCAAAATAATAATAGGGATGCCTTCTCCTATCTCAATGTACCTGTATTGGCCCTCGGTAATTATTTTTTCTTCCATTCAGGGAAACTTGTTGGCTCAGTTGGCAAATATAGGTATTTCCACAGAATAGCAGCGTTCCCGAAAATATAGAAAGACGATGGTTTCTTTGCTTCTGGTCTCAGTTGGGACATCCCAAAACAGGTAAAAAGTATGAAAATTCAGAACAAAGTGGTAAATTGTGGTAAAATGTGGTAATAAAATTTGTAGTTTTGAGTTATTAAAGCAAAAACCAACCAATTCGGTGATCAATTTCATAGGAACATACGACTGCAAAGCAGATAGTAAAGGTAGGATAATGCTACCGGTTGCCCTAAAAAATCAGATGGCTCCCGTGTTGAACAGTGGTTTTGTACTAAAAAGATCGGTCTTTCAACCTTGTTTGGAACTTTATCCTATGGAGGAGTGGAATTTATTGATGATGAAGATGAACCGGAAAAACCGCTTCAAAAAAAAGAACAATGATTTTATACGCAGGTTTTCGGCAGGGGTTAAAGTAGTCGAAATTGATGCGACGGGTCGGTTACTGATTCCTAAAAACCTGGTAGACATTGCCGCAATAGATAAAGATGTGGTCTTGAGCTCTGCCATCAACATCATTGAGATCTGGGACAAGGACAGTTATGAAAAAGTGCTCGAGGAGACTGCAGGCAACTTTGCCGAATTGGCAGAGGAAGTAATGGGGGATGACCGAGATGATGGGGATGATGTATCATAACCCCGTATTGTTGAAAGAATCAGTAGATGGCCTTGGGATAAAGACCAATGGAGTATATGTGGATGTGACCTTTGGAGGGGGCGGACATTCCAAAGAAATATTAAAAAGATTAGGTAGTGCTGGAAAGTTGTTCGCATTTGATCAGGACGAAGATGCATTGGAAAACAGCATTGATGATGACAGATTTCTTTTGATCAATGAGAATTATAGGTACATCCAACAGTTTTTGAAGTTCTATGGCATTCGGAAAGTAGATGGAATTTTGGCAGACTTTGGCGTTTCATCGCATCAATTCGATACAGCAGATAGGGGTTTCTCCACTAGGACCGATGCTGATTTGGATATGCGAATGAGCCGTCGAAACCAGTTTTCAGCCTATAACGTGGTAAACAAGTATGGCCATGACGAACTTAGGAGGGTACTCTTCGAATATGGAGAGCTAAGAAATGCAAACGCGATGGCACAGGCAATTGAGGAGGCAAGAAAAGTGTCGCCGATCAAGACCACTTTGGGTTTAAAAGAGGTCCTGGCGAAGTTTCTTCCCAATGCAAAGGCACATAAAATATTGGCTCAGGTATATCAGGCTATCCGTATTGAGGTTAACCAGGAAATAGAATCGATCAAAGAATTCCTGCTTCAATCGGAAGGCTTGCTAAAACCGGGCGGGCGTTTGAGCATAATAAGTTACCACTCGCTAGAGGATCGATTGGTAAAACGATATATCAGGGCTGGAAAGTTTGAGGGAGAACCGGAAAAAGATTTTTTTGGAAATATCAACGTCCCTTTTAAAAAAGTAGGTGCGTTGGTGGTTCCTTCCAAACAGGAAATTTTAGGGAACAATAGGGCCAGAAGCGCCAAACTACGAATTGCCGAACGAATATGAGCATTTGCTGGTGCAGATCCAATGGATATCAAATGTAATAATTAAACCATCGTGTCATGAAAAACGGAATCTTGGACATTTTAAAAGGAAAATTCTTGGTTAGCGGTGACGCTCCTAAGAATTGGTTGTTTATCATATATGTTTCTTTTTTGGCCACTATCATGATCGGGAGCAGCCACGGTGCCGATAGAAAAGTACATCAAATCGCTGCCTTAAATGAAGAAGTTAAAGAGTTGAGGAGCCAGTTCGTGGATATTCATAAAAGGGTACAACAATTAAAATTAGAATCTACCATTACCCAAACTGTCGAAAAGGAAGAATTATACCCTTCCGAAGTACCACCGAGCAAAATAAGGGTTAAATCAATTAAAGACTAAAGTGGCAACAAAAGACAGGAACATATTGAACCGATTATATTTTGTTACGGCAGGTTTGTTCTTGTTCGGGGTTGCCGTATTGGTGAAACTTACCATGATTCAATTGGTCGATGGTGAGAAGTACAGGGAAATAGCCATGGAAAGAACTGAAAGAATGTTCACCATAGCCCCTAATCGTGGTAATCTGTACTCGGAAGATGGCAGCTTGTTGGCTACTTCCGTTGCAAGATATACCATTCGATTTGACGCCGTGACCGTTGCTGACGACGATTTTAGAACGAATATAGTGCCATTGTCCAACTCCTTGTCAAAGTTGTTGGGAAAATCCCCTACCCACTATCAACAACTGCTTCGAAAAGCAAAAGAAAATAAGAACCGATATACCCTTGTGGCCCGGAATCTCGATTATGACGCATATATGGCGGTCAAGCGATTTCCATTATTTATAAAAGGCCCGAATAAAGGAGGCCTTATTATCGAGCAAAAAACGGTGCGGGAACATCCCTTGGGAAAAATTGCGGAACGCAGCGTGGGATATGAAAATGTAGACCAAGAGGGATACTATTCGGGCGTAGGTCTCGAACGAGCCTTTGGCGAATACCTACGGGGGGTCCAGGGCAAACGGCTTAAACAAAAAATAGCAAAGGGCCAATGGAAACCGATAGGGAATGACAACATCATAGAGCCAAAAGATGGCTATGATTTGGTTTCAACGATTGACATAAACATACAGGATATCGCCCACCATGCCTTATTGGCACAATTGGAACATTATAAAGCCGAACATGGTTGTGTGATCGTCATGGAAACCAAAACTGGGGAAGTGAAGGCGATTTCAAATTTGGGCAGAACCCCTGAGGGCAAATACTATGAACGACTCAATTATGCCATCGGCGAATCGCACGAACCTGGATCTACTTTTAAACTAATGAGCCTAGTGGCCGCTTTGGAAGATAAGGTTATCGATACGAGTACGGTTATCGATACCGAGAAAGGCACTTGGCGCATATACGATAGGACCGTCCGCGATTCAAAAAATGGGGGGTATGGGAAAATTTCGATGGCTAGGGCCTTCGAAGTGTCTTCGAACACGGCCTTTGCCAAAATGATCCACAACAGTTACAAAGACGCACCAGAGAAATATGTGAACCGCCTTGTGGCCATGAACCTGAATAGGGAATTGGGATTGCCCATCAAAGGGGAAGGTAAACCTGTAATTCGTTACCCCGGTGACAAAGGATGGTCAGGAATTTCGTTGGCATGGATGTCCCATGGATACGAAGTATCTATGACACCCTTACAAGTATTGACATTTTATAACGCGATAGCCAACGATGGTGAAATGGTAAAACCACGATTGATCAAGGAAGTAAAGGAGTGGGACAGGACCATTAAAAAATTCGAAAAAGAAATAATTGACCCATCGATGTGCTCCAAAGAAACCGCCGCTATAGTGAAGAATCTTCTAAAAAATGTTGTGGAAAAAAAGTACGGAACCGGACACAAATTGTATTCCCCAAATTTTTCCATGGCCGGTAAAACGGGCACCGCCCAAAAGAACTATGTCTCGAAAGACCCAGATGTTTTGAAGTACATTTCAACTTTTGCAGGTTATTTTCCTGCCGAAGATCCAAAATATTCCTGCATCGTGGTCATCCATGAACCGGACAAAAGTGTTGGCTACTATGGAGCCGATGTTTCAGGGCCAGTGTTCAAATCGGTGGCACAAAAAATTTACGCCAATTCCCCTTTGATAGACGAGGTTGAAATTCCAAATCTGACCGATAAAGATTTGAACACCGATTATCAAAAATACTATGCTGAATCCCGAAAAGAGTATCACAAGGTGCCCAATGTTGAAGGGATGAGCGGAATGGATGCTATTTCGATCCTAGAAAATTTAGGATTAAAGGTAGAAGTCAAAGGCAACGGCAAGGTTAAAAAACAGTCAGTCTCCCATGGCACCAACATCAAAAAAGGTAATATAATCATATTGGAACTTTCATGAAACTGCTAAGGGACATATTATATGGCGTGGGACTTACGGCGGTAAGCGGTTCTACCAATAGGAAGGTGAACGTGCTACACTTCGATTCTAGAAGGGTGGGCACCAACGATGTTTTTATAGCTATTAAAGGCACTTTGACAGATGGGCATCAATATATTGAAAAAGCGATAGCCAGTGGCGCCAAGGCGATAGTTTGCCAGAAGATGCCACAGAAATTGGCAGATGATATTACCTATGTTGAAGTGGATGACACGAATACCGCCTTGGCCATTATGGCCTCCAATTACTATGACAATCCGTCAAAAAATCTAAAATTGGTTGCGGTGACCGGAACGAATGGCAAGACGACCATCTGTAGTCTGTTGTACCAATTGTTTAAAAAAGCAGGATTCAAAGTAGGCCTCATCTCCACCATTAAGATCATGGTCGACGACAAGGCTTACACGACCACCCATACCACCCCGGATGCACTGGTTATCAATCAACATCTTGATCTTATGAACAAGGCCGGGGTCGAGTACTGTTTTATGGAAGTAAGCTCGCACGGCATCCATCAAAAAAGAACTAAGGGCCTCTCGTTCGAAGGGGCGATTTTCACGAACCTTTCCCTAGATCATTTAGATTACCACAAGACGTTTGCAGAATACAGGGATACAAAAAAAATCCTCTTCGACGAACTCGATAAAAAGGCATTCGCACTCACGAACATCGATGACAAAAATGGTTTGGTGATGCTGCAGAACACCAAGGCAAGAAAATATACCTACGCCTTAAAAAGTTATGCAGACTATCGCTGCCAGGTACTCGAGAATCAATTCGATGGCCAGCTGTTGAAGATCAATGATAATGAAGTATGGTCGAAATTGATCGGAAATTTTAATGCTTATAATATGTTGGCCATCTATGCCGCGGCAGACCTATTGGGTTTGGAAAAACTCGAGACCTTAAGGTTGCTGAGCGAATTGGATAATGTGGATGGTCGGTTCCAATACTTTATATCGAAGGAGAAAATTACTGCTATTGTCGATTATGCCCATACACCGGATGCACTAAAAAATGTGCTTGAGACAATCAACACATTGAGAACTGGAAATGAAAACGTCATCACCGTTGTGGGGTGTGGTGGCGATAGAGACAGGTCTAAGCGTCCGGTTATGGGTCATATCGCCTCAGCATTGAGCAATAAGGCAATATTTACTTCCGATAACCCCAGGTCAGAGCCACCCAATACGATCATTGAAGAAATGGAAGCAGGGGTGGAGCCCCAGAATACCAAAAAGATTTTGATCATCGAAAATCGAAAGCAGGCCATAAAGACTGCGTGCCAATTAGCCGTTGCCAACGACATTATTCTCGTTGCGGGCAAAGGGCACGAAACCTATCAAGAAACGAATGGCAAAAGAGCCGCGTTTGATGATTTTAAAATTGTAAAGGAACTTTTGGAAGAATTGCATAAGTGATAATTGTAGTCGGTACAGGTTAAAAAGAAAAGGACGGATAACCATATTAGAACCAAAAAAAATGCTCTATTATCTATTTGAATATTTAGAAAAACAATACCAATTGCCCGGAGCAAGCCTTTTCGGCTTTACCACCTTCCGAGCTGCAATGGCGGTGTTGTTTTCCTTGATAATAGCGACTACTTATGGTAAGCGAATCATTCTTTTTCTGCAAAAAAAACAGATTGGGGAATCCATCCGCGATTTAGGATTGGAAGGACAACAAAAAAAGGCAGGAACCCCAACCATGGGTGGGTTGATCATTATAATATCAACCCTGATCCCCGTTTTGCTATTCGCCAGACTGGACAACGTTTACGTGTTATTGTTGATTATCACAATCCTGTGGATGGGGCTTATAGGTTTTGTGGACGATTATATAAAAATATTCAAGAAAGACAAAAACGGGCTAAAAGGACGGTTCAAGGTCCTCGGCCAAGTAGTGCTCGGTTTAGGTGTTGGTGCTACCCTATATTTTCATCCGGAAGTTACCATGAGGGATAGGAACACGTCGGTCATTACAGAACAATTGACCGTGGAAGTAGTCGAGGGGCAATCGATTAAGTCGACCATGACTACCATTCCTTTTCTTAAGAACAATGAGCTCGACTACGGTGATTTTATAGCATGGGCAGGCGAAGGGGCAGAAAAATACGCTTGGTTGGTGTTTATTCCCATAGTTATATTGATCGTCACCGCAGTTTCTAACGGGGCCAATCTTACAGACGGTGTAGATGGACTGGCTGCGGGGACTTCCGCGATAATTGTTTTTACGCTAGGTGTTTTTACCCTGGTTTCGGGTAATTATACCTTTTCCAATTATCTGGATATCATGTTTATACCACGGGTTGCTGAACTGATCATTTTTATCGCGGCATTTCTTGGGGCACTGGTTGGATTTTTATGGTACAACGCCTTTCCTGCCCAAGTCTTTATGGGCGATACAGGTAGTTTGACCATTGGTGGTGTCATTGCAGTGATTGCCATTATTATCAGAAAGGAATTGCTGATACCAGTTATGTGTGGAATCTTTTTTGCCGAGTCGTTGTCGGTCATGATACAGGTCGGCTATTTTAAATACACCAAGAATAAATTCGGTGAGGGGAGACGCATTTTTCTGATGTCACCGATCCACCACCATTATCAGAAAAAAGGTTACCATGAAAGTAAGATAGTGACACGGTTTTGGATTATCGGAATCATTTTGGCAATCCTTTCGATCGTAACATTGAAGGTGCGGTAGTGTTGCATCCCCGGCCCTTCCCAAAACATGGGGGATAAGATATGAAGGAGAAAAAAAGCAAGTTGGAGAAAAACATTCCCAAAGGGGGTGAAAAGCAATACTTGGTGATTTTAGGGGGAGGGGAAAGCGGCGTAGGAACCGCAATACTAGGTAACCTGAAAGGATATGATGTATTTGTATCGGACAAGGGAACCATACAGGATAAATACAAAGACGTTCTTGAACATTTTGGGATTGATTGGGAAGAGGGACAGCATACCGTCGCCAAGATCATGGCGGCCGATCTTGTGATGAAAAGTCCAGGTATACCAGATGCGGCGCCATTGGTCGTACAACTCATGGAAAAGGGAATTCCAGTGATATCGGAAATTGAGTTCGCCTCAAAATACACAGATGCGACGCTTATTGGAATAACCGGAAGCAATGGTAAGACCACCACCACCATGTTGGTAAACCATCTTCTAAAAGAAGGGGGAGTGAATGTGGGAATGGCCGGGAACATTGGCGATAGTTTCGCCAAAATGGTAGCGGAAAAAGATTTTAACACCTATGCGCTGGAAATAAGCAGTTTTCAGCTCGACGGAATCATAAATTTTAAGCCGCACATTGCCATCCTTACCAATATTACGCCAGATCATTTGGATCGATATGGTTACAATTTTGAAAACTATATCGCTTCAAAATTTATGATCGCTAAAAATCAGACCAGCAACGATTATTTGATCTATGATGCCGATGATGAGGTACTGGTCAAATGGTTGAAGGCACACCCAGTCAAATCCAAATTATTACCATTTTCCATTCAACGGGAAATTGATGAAGGAGCCTATTTGAAAAATAAGGAAATTATTATAACAACAAATAACAATACCATAACGATCATGACCGATACCCTGGCACTAGAAGGAAAACATAATTTGAAGAATACCATGGCTGCGGCAACCGTAGCCAAATTGGTTGGCATACGCAAGGAGAGCATTCGCGAGAGTGTGATGAATTTTCAAGGTGCCGCCCATCGATTGGAAAAGGTGCTCAAAATACATCATGTACAATATATAAATGACTCCAAGGCCACCAATGTGAATGCTACTTATTATGCATTGGACAGCATGTCTTCCCCAACGGTATGGATCGTGGGTGGGGTCGATAAGGGGAATGATTACAGGGAACTAATGCCCTTGGTTAGGGAAAAAGTAAAGGCGATCATTTGTTTGGGATTGGACAATACAAAAATTAAGGAAACTTTCGGAAACGTGGTCGATCTTATAGTGGAGACCTTTGCCATGGAAGAAGCGGTTAAGGTAGCTTACAAAATAGCAGAAAGGGGGGATACCGTTTTATTATCTCCCGCATGCGCCAGTTTCGATCTTTTTAAAAATTATGAGGACAGGGGAAATCAATTTAAGGAAGCCATTAAAATTTTATAGACCGTGGAAATAGTAAAAAATATTAAAGGGGATAAAGCCATTTGGGCCGTTGTGGCACTGTTGGCCTTGTTTTCTTTTTTGCCGGTCTATAGCGCCAGTAGTAATTTGGTTTATGTTGTAGGAACAGGCACAACCTTCGGATATTTAATGAAACACGGTCTGTTACTTTTCATGGGATTTGGCATCATTTACGGTGTGCATCGGATTCCGACCCATTTTTTTAAGGGTCTCTCCCTGATTGCGTTGCCAATTGTTATAGTGCTCTTGGTCTTTACGCTAGCGCAAGGCACTACCATAGATGGCGCAAATGCCAGTAGATGGATCCAACTTCCCCTTGTTGGCTTAGGATTCCAGACCTCGAATTTGGCATCGTTGGTTTTGATGATCTATGTGGCCAGGTACCTCACCAAGATCAAGGACAAAACAATCACCTTCAAGGAAAGCATACTTCCACTTTGGATACCTGTATTTCTGATCCTCATCCTTATTTTGCCGGCTAATTTTTCGACCGCGGCCATTATTTTCTCCATGGTATTGTTATTGTGCTTCTTGGGGGGCTATCCGCTAAAATATTTATTCGGCATCGTTGGGGCTGGGGTCCTTGGCCTTGTTCTTTTCATACTCGTGGCAAAAGCTGTCCCGGATCTGTTCCAAAATCGGGTGGACACTTGGGAAAAACGAATTGCAAGTTTCACGAACGGCGAAGATTCGGAGGCCGATTATCAAATTGAAAAGGCCAAGATTGCAATAGCCTCGGGTGGTATGATCGGCAAAGGAGCAGGTAAGAGCATCCAAAAAAACTTTTTGCCCCAAAGCTCTTCAGATTTTATTTATGCCATCATTGTCGAGGAATATGGATTGGTAGGCGGGTTCGCCCTAATGTTTTTTTATTTGCTTTTGCTGTTCCGCATCGTGGTGGTAGCAAATGCCAATCCTACCACATTTGGCAAGTTGCTCATATTGGGGGTAGGACTGCCCATTGTTTTCCAGGCCCTGATCAATATGGCCGTGGCGGTGGAACTATTTCCGGTAACAGGCCAGACCTTGCCCCTGATCAGTAGTGGGGGTACTTCGAGTTGGATGACCTGTTTGGCGATTGGAATCATTCTAAGTGCAAGTATAAAGGAAAAGAGAAAGAAAAAAGATAAGACAAAAGTAAACGACAATCACCCTTTAGAAGTATTGAGTGCATAATTATAAGTTCATACTTTCTGGCGGCGGCACAGGCGGACATATTTATCCGGCCATTGCCATAGCGAACGAATTAAAACGTCGATATCCGAAAGCCGAGTTTCTATTTGTAGGGGCCAAGGATCGGATGGAAATGGAAAAAGTGCCACAGGCAGGTTATAGCATTGAAGGATTGTGGATTTCAGGGTTTCAAAGGAAACTGACCCTTAAAAATTTGATGTTTCCCATAAAATTGTTCAGTAGTTTGATAAAAGCAAGAAGCATAGTGTCCCAGTTTAAACCAGATGCCGTAGTAGGTACTGGCGGTTTTGCCAGTGGACCCCTATTGCGGGTGGCTTCCGGGAGGGGCATTCCTTGTGTATTGCAAGAACAGAATTCGTTTGCGGGCATTACCAATAAGTTATTAAAAAACCGGGTTTCGAAAATATGTGTGGCTTACGATGGGATGGAACAATTTTTCCCCTCCCAGAAAATTGTAAAAACGGGCAATCCTGTTAGGGGCGATTTGGTCGACATCAAAAATAATAGAAAAGAGGCCATGGGTTTTTTTGACTTAGATCCGAAAAAAGCAACACTGTTGATTTTAGGGGGGAGTTTGGGAGCTAGGCGGATCAATCAGTTGGTGGAAAGCAAGCTTCAATATTTTGAAGGATTGGACCTACAACTGATATGGCAATGTGGGAAATTGTATTTCGAAGAATATAAGAAATACACATCACGGCAGGTTAAAGTTTATGATTTTTTGAACAGGATGGATTTCTCGTATATGGCAGCCGATTTCATTATTTCTAGGGCTGGGGCAGGTTCGGTATCCGAGCTTTGTATCGTTGGTAAGCCCGTGCTGTTCATACCCTCCCCAAATGTCGCTGAAGATCATCAAACGAAAAATGCAAAGGCCTTGGTGGTGCAGGAGGCGGCATTGATGTTGTCGGAGTCACAGTTGGAAACATCTTTTGAAATGACTTTTACGAAACTCATTCAGTCCAAAGAAAAGCAGCGGGAATTATCCAATAATATAAAAAAATTGGCCTTGCCCAATGCAACAAAACATATCGTTGACGAAATAGAAAAGTTATTAAAATAACGCGGCCCCTAAAAACTTGGACCTCAAAAATTATGGATCTAAAAAAATTAAATAACGTTTACTTCATCGGCATAGGAGGCATCGGCATGTCTGCCTTGGCACGTTATTTTAAGTTTATCCATAAAAATGTGGCTGGCTATGACAAGACTGAAACGCCATTGACCCAAGAATTGGCCCATATAGGGATCCAGATACATTACGAAGACAAGCTGGAATTGATTTCCCCAATATTTATGGAATCGGCCACGACTTTGGTGGTCTATACTCCCGCTGTACCATCCGATCATCAAGAATTTCAATATTTTATAAACAATGGGTTCGAGGTTAAAAAACGCTCGGAAGTATTGGGATTTATTACTGAGAACACTTTTTGTCTTGCCGTTGCGGGAACCCATGGAAAAACGACCACCTCCTGTATTCTAGCACATTTGCTCAAAGAAACAGGAACGCCCCTTACCGCATTTTTAGGGGGTATCTCGGAAGATTTTAACAGTAATTTTTTCTTTGGAGGAAACGAATATTCGGTCGTAGAGGCCGATGAATACGACCGTTCTTTTCTGCGTTTATCACCTAATGTGGCCTGTATCACTTCAATGGATGCCGATCATTTGGATATTTATGGGGATGTTGGAGAATTGGTAAAATCATTCCATGAGTTTGCCAATAAGTTGAAACCGGGTGGAAAACTTTTTGTGCGCAAAGGTCTTCCTATGAAAGGTATTACCTATGGCATCGATGACGATTCGGATTATTGCATCCGAAACCTAAAAATAGAACATGGCACCTACATATTCGATTTGGGGACCCCCGATGCAACCATAAAGGGGGTCAAATTTAACAAACCGGGAAGGCATAACCTGCTCAACGGTTTAGTGGCTTTTGCAATGGCGGTACAGACGGGCTCTCCGACGTACCGCCTTGCGGAGGCACTGGCAACCTTTAAAGGCGTACAGCGGAGGTTTTCTTATAAGATCAAGACCGATGCATTTACTTTTATAGATGATTATGCACATCACCCTACCGAAATCAATGCGGTCTATGATGCCATTGCTGAAATGCACCCTAATAAAAAGGTATTGGTGGTGTTCCAACCGCACCTTTTTTCGAGGACTAAAGATTTCGCTGACGAATTCGCAGCAAGTCTATCAAAATTTGATGGCATTTTATTGTTGGAAATATATCCGGCCAGGGAAAAGCCTTTGGAAGGGATCAGTTCCGAATGGTTGTTGGGAAAAATTAAAAATCCGAATAAAAAATTAGTTTCCAAAGCAAATTTGGTCAATGAGATAAAGGCGCAAAATCCGGACATCCTCGTCACACTTGGTGCAGGAGATATCGGATTGGAAATTTCAAGAATTAAAAATGAATTTGAATATGCGGATTAATTTAAACTATTTAAAGCTTGCGGCACTGCTCGCGATCGTTACAGGGCTATATGCATTTTCGTCGCATAGGAGCCAGCTGCGGAAAGTTCATGGGGTGCATGTAGAATTTGTGGGAGACCAGAATTTGTACATGACACAAGACATGGTTAATAAATTGTTAATACAAAAATTCGGGGGTCTCGAAAACTTACCTAAAGAAAAATTAGTTTTGAATGCTATGGAGAAAGCCATTGAGGCCAACAAAATGGTGAAAAGTGCCCAAGTATATCTTACTGTAAATAGTGAGCTTACGTCTAAAATTGTTCAGCGAAAACCAATCGGACGGGTAGAAGGGGACTCAAAGTTCTATATGGACAATGAGGGGAAACGCATGCCGTTATCACCGTACCATTCTGCCAGGGTACCCATTATTACTGGTAAAATAACGGGAGCAAGTCTCGAAGATGCCTTTGTAATCCTCAAATACATCAATGGCGATGATTTTCTTAGGAAAAATGTTATCGGGATACACATCGTGGATTTCGATAACTACCAATTAAAATTTCGCATGGATAATTTCGTCGTGAATTTGGGCAGCGTCGAAAACTTGGATGAAAAGTTTAATAATTTCAAGGCCTTTTATGCCAAGGCCAGCAAAGATGCAACTTTGGAAAAATTCACCATAGTAAGTTTAGAATTTAATAATCAAGTAGTGTGCACCAAAATTTAAATTATGGAAGTAGGTAATTATTCAGTAGGCTTGGATATTGGTACGACCAAGATCGTCGCCATCATCGGAAAAAAGAACGAATATGGAAAGATAGAGGTGCTCGGCATCGGAAAATCTAAAAGCCTAGGTGTTCATCGCGGTGTTGTGAACAACATCACCCAAACCATTAAATCTATTCAGCAGGCCGTTGAAGAGGCGGAACTGAATTCAGGTCTAAAAATTGGCTCTGTAGTCGTAGGCATCGCTGGACAGCACATAAGAAGTCTTCAGCATAGCGATTATATCACACGGGCAGATTCAGAAGAAGTGATCAATGAAGATGATCTTGACAAACTATGCAACCAGGTGTACAAATTGGTAATGTTGCCCGGTGAGGAAATCATCCACGTGCTTCCACAGGAATACAAAGTAGACGGGCAAGCCGAGATCAAAGAACCCATAGGCATGTACGGAGGTAGATTAGAGGCGAACTTTCATGTGGTCGTAGGCCAGGTTTCTTCCATAAAAAATGTAGGCAGGTGTATCAAAAGTGCTGGATTGGACCTTGGTAATATAACGCTGGAGCCACTGGCCTCTTCAGATGCAGTATTGAGCAAGGAGGAAAAGGAGGCAGGGGTGGCCTTGATTGATATTGGCGGTGGCACGACCGACCTTGCCATTTTTAAGGATGGAATTATCAGGCATACGGCAGTGATCCCATTTGGGGGTGGTGTAATTACGGAAGATATTAAAGAGGGGTGCTCTATAATCGAAAAGCAAGCAGAATTGCTTAAGATTAAATTTGGATCAGCTTGGCCAGGGGAGAACAAAGACAATGAAATTGTATCCATTCCTGGCTTAAGGGGCAGGGAGCCCAAAGAAATTACCTTAAAAAATCTCTCTAAAATCATTCATGCCAGGGTGGTCGAAATTATAGAACAAGTGTACGTAGAGATCAAACATTATGGGCATGAGGAGCAGAAGAAGAAACTAATCGCGGGAATTGTGTTGACAGGTGGGGGCAGTCAATTAAAACATCTGAAACAATTGGTGGAATATATTACAGGTATGGACACTCGTATTGGTTTTCCCAATGAACATTTGGCAGGTGATTCAGATTCGGAAATTGCAAGTCCTTTATATGCGACCGCGGTGGGTCTGTTGATGAATGCGGTTAAGAACGGTCCAAGGGGCAAGATTGATGTAAAGCTAAAAAATGAGCCCAAGGCAGCGGAATTTGTGATGGCAGGGGAAGAAGGCGAATCATTGGCCCATACAAAACATAAGAAAGAAAGAAAATCTGTTTTTGACAAATGGTCAGAAAAATTGAAAGATTTTCTAGACAATGCAGAATAGTGCATCCAAAAAAAGATAAACCAGTAAAACAGTCATATGAGCAACAACACTGAATTTGAGGGAATAGCTTTTGATTTGCCCAAAAATCAAAGCAACGTAATTAAAGTTATCGGAGTAGGTGGTGGAGGAAGCAATGCCATAAACCATATGTTCCAATCTGGGATCAACGGGGTCGATTTTGTCATTTTGAACACAGACCAACAAGCGTTGGATAATAGTCCTGTTCCCAATAAGATACAACTGGGGGTTTCCCTAACCGAAGGATTGGGGGCCGGGGCGAATCCAGAGGTTGGGCAACAGGCCGCCTTGGAAAGTATGGAGGAGATTAAAAATATGTTGGACACTACCACCAAAATGGTATTCATTACTGCAGGAATGGGAGGGGGAACAGGTACTGGTGCTGCCCCTGTTATTGCCAAACTTGCGAAGGAAATGGATATCCTTACTGTGGGCATTGTCACAATGCCCTTCCTTTTCGAAGGCAAGATGCGTTGTCAACAAGCCCAATTGGGAATAGAAAAATTGCGTAACAATGTAGATTCATTAATCGTTATCAACAATAACAAGCTTCGTGAAGTGTACGGAAACCTAGGTTTTAAAGCCGGATTTTCAAAAGCAGATGAAGTGTTGTCCACGGCCGCTAGGGGTATCGCGGAGGTCATCACCCACCACTATACGCAGAACATCGACTTAAGGGATGCTAAAACCGTGCTCTCCAATAGTGGCACTGCCATTATGGGATCTTCCATCGCAACTGGTACTTCAAGGGCGAACGAGGCCATTATGAAGGCGCTGGATTCACCGCTGTTGAATGACAATAAAATCGCAGGTGCCAAAAACGTATTATTGCTGATCGTATCGGGTTCCAAGGAGATTACCATCGACGAGATTGGAGAGATCAACGATCATATCCAGATTGAAGCCGGGCACGGAGCTAATATCATTATGGGGGTAGGTGAGGACGAAGATTTAGGAGAAGCCATTGGAGTTACCGTAATCGCTACAGGCTTTAATATTGACCAACAGGACGAAATTGTTAACACTGAGTCAAAAAAAATTATCCACACCTTGGAGGATGAACAACGTGCGGAACAAAATTTGACATCCAACCATAATGTGCATCATTTGGTAGAAGAACTTGAAGAAGTTGAAATGCCGACCATCAAATATGAATTGGTGGACGAAATTGACGAAATCGGGATGGATTTAATCCCCACTACAAATTATATCAAAAACTTTAATGTTTTTTATGAAGAGGTGATCGAACAGGTAGGCAAGATTGCCCTTAGCGAAGATGAATTTATTATTATCGATTCCCAAGAGGTCTTAAACATTATTGAGGTGGTGGAGCCTGAAGTAGTTTCTCCTGCTATGGGGCGGGAAGATCAATTCGCCATTAGTTTTGATTTGCCATTGTCAAAGGAGGAAGATGCTGAGGAGGAAAGCGAACATGTCATCACGTTTGCTTTGGATGATGAGATCAAAGATATCGGTGTAAAAGACCATATTGAGGTGATTCCGGTACTTGAATACAACAAGCATGGTGAGACCAGATATAGTCTTGACGATTATATGGAACTGGAAAACAAACTCACCGGTGCGAAATCAAAGGCGGAGAAATATGAGCCCAAACTTGTTGAGGACGAGTTGGTGTTTGAAAAAAAGACCTTGGCACCTAAAAATGAAGAATCCATTGCAGCGGATGATGTTGATCCAATGAACAGCCCGATTGAGACCATGTTGCGCGAGAGGGCCGATGAACGCAGGAAGAAGTTGAAAGATTTCAATTATAAGTTCCAAAATAACATCAACAGTATCGATGAGATCGAAAAGGAACCTGCCTACAAACGCCATGGGGTAGATTTGTCCGAGAATCCTAAAGTGAACAAGGTTTCCCGAACCACCTTAGGGGAGGATAGCAATGACGAGATACAATTGCGTTCGAACAATTCATTCCTGCACGATAATGTAGATTAAATGAGATTTCTACTATAATTTTGAACCCGGGAATCCAATTGATTTTCGGGTTTATTTTTTTATCTTCGCATTCCAATTAGAAAATGCAATGGGCTTACAAGATCAAGTAATGGATCAGATGAAAACGGCGATGAAAGCCAAGGACAAAGTGGCCTTGGAATCGCTCCGTGCCATCAAATCCGCGCTGTTAATGGCACAGACTGAGGTTGGAGCTGGCAGTGGACTTACTGAAGCAGATGAGGTAAAGTTGGTGCAGAAATTGGTCAAACAGCGCAAAGAAAGTGCCTCCATATTTTTAGAACAAGGACGAAATGACCTTGCCGAACCTGAGTTGGCCCAAATAAAAGTGCTGGAGCAATTTTTACCTTCTCAATTGGGCGAAGCAGACATTGAGAAAGTAGTAGTTGCTGCCATTGCAAAAACCGGGGCAGAAGGAATGAAAGACATGGGAAAAGTTATGGGCATGGTTTCCAAAGAACTTGCAGGAAAAGCGGATGGTAAGACCATCTCCAATATTGTAAAAAGTAAATTATCTTAAGAAGGCCGCGTGGCGCAACTGAATACCCGCCCGCCCCGGACGGGACTAGAGCGTAAATGGTGTTTAAGGCAATGGGCGTTCGGGCGGGGCGCATAAGATTTGAACTGGAATGTATACAGTTTACGTTTTATACAGTAGGGGTTTCGATAGGTATTATGTGGGAATGACCGAAAGGTTGGGACCGCGAATCAAGGAACACAATTCGGGAAAGACTAGATCGAACAAAGCATTTGTTCCATGGATATTGGTTTATAGCGAAGAATACGAAATAAGAACTAAGGCTAGACAAAGAGAAAAATACTTGAAGACAGCTGCAGGTAGACGATGGAGAAAAGAGCATATAAGGCCGCGTGGCGCAACTGAATAGCGCATCAGATTTCGGCTCTGAGGGTTGGGGGTTTGAATCCCTCCGCGGTCACTACAAGCAGAAAACCACGCCAGAAAGGCGTGGTTCTTTGTTTTCCGGGAAACGGAAGCGATAGCTTCGAGGTTTCCAAGAAAACAAAGAACCGGGGCGATAGCCCGTGGTTTTCTACCTGCCTGTCGGTAGGCAGGTTTGCAAAGTGGAGGGCACTGGGGATATTTAATCCCGTTTGTCCAAGTGCTAGCTTCGAGGCTTCCGCATTGAATTCAACGGAACAATAAGTGTCAGACAATTTTCTTTTTCAAAATGTGGGACATGATCATTTGTGCGTGTACCCTAGAATTTTCGATGAACCATTTATGGGTCTCCATTCCACCACAAATAACCCCAGCAAGATAAAGTCCGTTAATATTGGTTTCCATGGTTTCGGGGTTATAATGGGGCAGTCTTTTGTCATCATTGGAAAATTTAATGCCCAGTTTTTCCAAAAATTCAAAAGCAGGCCTGTACCCTGTTAGGGCAAGTACAAAATCGTTTTGAAGTTGGATTTCCCCTTCAGGGGTACCAATAATGATTTCACGTGCCTTTATTTCTTTGACTGTGGCATTATAATAGGCCTTAATACTCCCCTCCTCAATTCTGTTGATAATATCTGGCCGTACCCAGTATTTAACCCGTTGTCCCACTTCCGGACCGCGTATGATCATGGTAACCTCCGAGCCTTTTCTCCAGCATTCCAAAGCCGCATCAACGGCTGAATTACTCGCTCCCACAACGGCCAATTTTTGACTGGCGTAAAAGTGGGGGTCTTTGTAGTAATGCGATACTTTCGAAAGATTTTCACCAGGGATACCTAGGGTATTGGCCAAATCATAAAATCCTGTTGCGATAACCACATGTGATGCAGTATATTCCATTTTATCGGTAATTACAACAAATCCACGATTGGTTTTTTCGACGGACACAACCTTTTCAAAAAGGTGGATATTTAATTTATTACTGCTAACGATCCTGCGATAGTACTCCAAGGCCTCACTGCGTTTTGGCTTGGCCTCCTTACTGATAAAAGGAATGTTATCAATTTCCAGCCGCTCCGAAGAAGAAAAGAACTGCATATTGACAGGATAGTTGAACAGGGAGTTTACAATGGGTCCTTTTTCAATGATCAGATAACTAAGCCCTTTTTTTTGGGCTTCAAGACCGCAGGCAATCCCAATTGGGCCCCCGCCGACGATCACAACGTCCAAATACTCCATTAGACCGTTATTTCTTTAAGCTGCCTAATGGTTTCCATTGGATTGGCATTGCCAAATACAAAATTACCAGCAACCAAGACATCTGCGCCGACTTGCACCAATGCCTTTGCGTTTTTCGAGGTCACCCCACCATCAATTTCGATGAGTGTAGGGGCGCCTTTGCTATTGATCAAAGCTTTTAAGGCCCTAACTTTGTTATATGTATTTTCTATAAAGGACTGCCCGCCAAATCCGGGATTCACGCTCATCATGCAGACCAAATCAATATCATTAATGGTATCTTCCAATAAACTGACGTTGGTGTGTGGATTTAGGGCAACTCCTGCCTGCATACCTGCAGCCTTTATGGCTTGCAATGTCCGGTGCAAATGGGTACAGGCCTCATAGTGCACGGTAAGAATGTTCGCGCCCAGATCGGCAAAAGTATTGATATACCTATCGGGGTCTACAATCATCAAATGTACGTCCAATGGCTTGGTGGCGTGTTTGGCTATGGCTTTCAATATCGGCATACCGAAGGAGATGTTTGGCACAAAAACACCGTCCATGATATCGATATGGTGCCAATCCGCGACACTATTGTTGACCATTTCAACATCGCGTTGGAGGTTTCCAAAATCGGCAGCTAGGAGGGAGGGTGCAATTTTAATAATACTCATTATTGTGGGCGGTTAGCGTTTCTATACAAAAGTAATGAATTGATCTCGTTATTGGAGAAGCACCAACAATCCATTCAGATTCAGGGGTTTGGTGAACATATCCAATGACCCATCTTGTTTTTTTGGCCAGTCTTCGCGCGGCCTATCCCAATAGAGCTCCACCCCGTTTTGATCCGGATCGTCGAGGTATATGGCCTCAGAAACCCCATGGTCGGCCGTGCCTGTCAGGGGATATTCCCGCTGCACCAAACGTTGATAAATGGTCGCCAAATCAATTCGTGAAGGATATAAAATCGCGGTATGAAAAAGTCCTGCGCTATTTTTAGGGGCTGGCGGACCATTTTTGCTGTACCAGACATTTAGTCCAATATGGTGGTGGTATCCACCTGCGGAGATAAAGGCCGCTTCTGTAACATACTTCGTACTGATCTCAAATCCCAATAGGCCACAATAAAAATCGAGCGACCGCTGAAGGTCGGACACCTTTAGATGAACATGTCCTATAGCCGTCCTGGCAGGAATTTTATAGTTTTCCATAGGCAATATTTTTTACGAAAGAATAATTACTAATGTTTATTCTCCAAACCAAACATTGGTTACCATTATTTCCATAATGAGCTGCTGTGATCTACTTAGGTCTCATTAAAAATATTTTCAATTCGTTTGTCCGGAATCAACCAAATAAGCGCTACGAGAATATATAGCCCACCAGATACCCATGGACTTATCCAAGTGGCGGCAATGGCTATAACATAAAGAACTGGTGATATTTTACCTTTTCTATCCTTACCCACTGCCTTGGCAAGCATCGAATCTTTCCCGTGATTTTTAATAATTGCCTTTTGCAAAATAAAGTACGCGATGGCGGCCATTAAAAGTATAGCGCCATAGAGCGCCATTGGGATATGGCCAAAATTGTTTTCGCCCATCCAACCCGTAACAAAGGGTATAAGGGATAGCCAAAACAGGAGGTGTAGGTTGGCCCATAGAATGCCACCAGTGACTTGTTTGACCGTGTGCATCATGTGATGGTGGTTGTTCCAATAAATCCCCAAATAGATAAAACTTAAAATGTAGCTCAAAACTACTGGGATCAATGGTTTTAGATCTGAAAGCTCCTCCCCATGGGGGACTTTAATTTCTAGGACCATAATAGTAATGATGATTGCCAATACCCCATCGCTAAAAGCTTCCATTCTCCCCTTGCCCATACCAACTGTTTTAGGTTTTTAAAAATACCCGGAGGTTTTTCAATTAATTGTTGTTCATTTTTTATCCGAATAAATTTTATTGGAACCATCCCCACCGGATTGCAAATAGGCAAAGAGATCTTTAATTTCTTGTTTGTTTAGACGGTTTAGCAGTCCAGGGGGCATTGGCGATACTGGTGAGAGTTCACGTTTTATTACATTTTCTTTTGCCACTGGAACCGTATAACTTTCATTAAAAGGATTGGGCATCAGGATGATCGAATCGTTTGTCTCCGATTTAATGCGTCCGGCTATTTTTTTTCCATCTTTAGTTTGTAGCAAGGTATTGGCATATTGATCAGATATTTCATCATTGGGACTATAAAGGGCAAACATCATTTCGTGGGCGTTGAATTTAGTATGCGCCTGGGTCAAATCTGGTCCAGCGGCTCCGCCTTCACCACGCATTCTATGACATTGAATGCACATCGCGGCTTTATAGGCACGTTCCCCATCAGCCAAGGTCCCTTTATAATTTTCCATTCCGCCACCCCAAATTATCTTTCCGAATTCTTCTACACTGTAGTTCTTTCCGGGACCAATCGGTTGAGGCAGATCTGCAATGGACTTTGAGGGGTCATAGATTCCTGAGATTTCTTGGAAATACGACCTTTCCGTGGCGGGTACATGGGTCATGGCCTCTTGCCTTACATTTTCCATATAGGCTTTGAAACTCATACCACCTTTAGCGCCCAAAACATCATAGAACCAAAGGAAATATTTTTCGCGCAGTGCTTTGGTCCAACCTTCTTTGGCGTGGCTTAATAAGAGTCCGTAGTATATGGACTCGCTTGGGGGCATTTTCGCAATAACCTCCCGGATGAGCGGCCCATATTGTTCGCTGCGTTGGGTGGTTTCTTCAGAAAGCATTTCAACACCCTCGGTAATCGTTCTTTCCGCGGCGTGCTTTTCCAATAAGGCCACCAGGTCTTTGGTAATGCCATCGGCCCTTAAAAATAATAAGAGTTGCCCTAGTTCTTTGGTAACTGAATTGTTGGCATGAGGGAAATAGGACCTTAACTTTCTGACCACTATTTTTCTGTGGTTATTGTCGGGCTCGCCCATTCGAATAAACAGCAGTTCATATCCTCTCAAAAGAACGATCTGCTGTTCGGTAGATAATAATTCCAACTTTAAAGGGTCGAGTTTGTCCAAAATCTTTCCTTGAAGACCTTTGTCGGCTTGTCTTGCCATTGCGATCGCACCTTCAATTAATTTAACCGGATCTTTTTCAAGAAAATATTGATCTTGCCACTGGTCTACCGGTTGATTTTCCAAAGCGATCCGGGAAGCATAACGGATAAACCTATCCGAATGGTTTAGATTTTCCCAAGCTAAAGGAATTGCTTCGGGTGATTTGATCGAATGGTACTGTTCAATACTGTGGCGCAGTTTTCGCAGATTTTCAGCCTCATTATCTATTTTATGTTCAGCCACGCCTTTATCAGGACCTGTATATCGAAGCCTAAATAGGTGGGAACCAATGCGACGGCCACCGGTCGCAAAATATAGGTTGCCATCGGCACCGGCGATCATATCTGTCAAAGGCAGGGGGGTGCCGGATAGAAATTCTTCCCTTTCCCCAACATAACTGCTCCCTTTGGGGTTTAAATGCACATAATAGACCGTACCGAAACTCCAGTCCATTATCAAAAGTCCATTTTTATACTTGGTGGGGAAATTCAGCTTTGCACCAGATAATACTGCGGTGGGCGAACCTTGTTCCAAATTAAGGACTGCCGGCAGGTTATCAGGAAAATAAGCAGGCCATTTCCCCGAACCGGTGCGCCAACCATATTCACTACCACTGGTCACTAGGCATACCCTTGTCGGACGATACCAGGGCATGCCAATGTCCCATTCCATATCTGCGTCATAGGCGAACAATTCACCATCCCCATTAAAAGCCATATCAAACGGATTTCGATAACCGGCGGAAATGAGTTCCCAGCGGGTACCCTCAGGATTAAATTTGGATATCCAACCCCCAGGCGCTTTTATGTCGTTTGCATGCCCGCGGGCATCTAAATAGGGCTTGAACAAGTTGTCCTCTCCCCAATTTGTAGGTAACCGACTGTGTTCTTTAAGCGATTCTGGAATCATGGTATGGTTTCCAGCTATAAAATAGATTTCGCTTTCGTCGGGCGAAAGTACAAAGCTATGTGGCCCATGCTCCCCGGCGCCGTCTAATTTTAGTAGCATCTGTACCTTGTCCAATTCACCATTTGCATCACTATCCGTTATTCGATAAACACCGCTCCCGTTTTGGTCTTCATCAGGAATGCTAGCATCCCAATTTTTATTCACTGCGACATACAAACTATTGAAGGCCCAAAGAAGTCCGTGCGCTTCCCCAATTTTCAGTCCGAGGGGTTTGACCTCTTCAGCTTTTAGCACGTGGCCTTCGCTCGGCGCTTTGAATAGGTATATTTCCCCATATTGATCACAGGCAAAAATTTGATCGTCGGGACCTTGGGCCAAGGCGACCCAAGAACCCTGACCGTGTGAGCTGGGGCGGTAAAGATCTTCTAGTTCAAATCCACTAGGCAAATTGAAGGATATTGGAATTTCGTTTTCATCTACCGTTGCGGTATCATTTTTACAAGAAAGGCAGAATAAGCAGATAAATAACAAAGAAGGGATGATACGCATAGGGAAAGGTCTTTAGGTTGTACCTAAAGATAATAAAATGAATCTATCGACGAATTTTTAACCAATATTGTTTGAATGCCCCGTTGATGGGATAAACTAACGAACCTTTATTTATTTTTTATGGATTTCAAGTACAATTGTTCCACCTTTTCCCTGGCCCATGGTGTTCTTCGTAAAAACTGAAGTGAAGATTTGACTGAAGGATTGCTTTTGAAACAGTTGATGTTCACCTGGGAGGCCAGTTCTTCCCAAGTAAATATTTTTGTCAGGTGCTCCAAAATATCTACCAGTTTGATGCCGTGAAGTGGGTTGTTGGGTTGGGTGTTCGTCGATTCCATAATGCAGGCCCAATTTAAGGGGTTAATCTAATGATATTTAAAGAACTGGTAGGTTCATAAATGAAAAAACTCCGGTAATCAGCCGGAGTTTATTCATCAATCAAAAAACGAACAGTCATGATAACTGCTGTTGTGTTTCACAAATTACAACATATATGCCAAATTTCCAATATTAACGAATTTTTAACATGCAATCTGTGTCCCGGTCCAGTTCTAAGGATTTAGCCGAGATATGTCTTCAATATTTTGCTTCTAGAGGTATGTTTCAACCTTCGAATTGCTTTTTCTTTGATTTGGCGCACTCTTTCCCTTGTCAGGTCAAAGGTTTCCCCTATTTCTTCCAATGTCATTGAATGTTGGCCTGCCAGTCCGAAGTATAATCGAATCACATCGGCTTCCCTTGGGGTCAAGGTTTCCAAGGCGCGTTCGATTTCTGTTCGGAGCGATTCGTGCAACAGTTCCCTATCGGGATTCGGTGATTCCCCGCTGCGCAAAACATCATATAAGTTTGAATCTTCACCATCTATCAATGGTGCATCCATTGATACATGACGGCCAGAGTTTTTCAAGGATTGTTTCACATCTTCAACGGTCATGTCCAATTCCTTGGCAATTTCCTCGGCGGAAGGCTGGCGCTCATGCGCTTGTTCCAAAAAGGCGAACGTTTTATTGATCTTGTTGATCGATCCAATTTTGTTCAATGGCAATCGCACGATACGGGATTGCTCGGCCAATGCCTGTAATATAGATTGGCGAATCCACCATACAGCGTACGAAATAAATTTAAAACCACGTGTTTCATCAAATCGCTGTGCCGCTTTGATCAATCCCAAGTTTCCTTCGTTGATCAAATCGGGTAATGTTAAACCTTGGTTCTGGTACTGCTTGGCAACCGATACCACAAATCGAAGGTTGGCCTTTGTCAATTTTTCAAGAGCGAGTTGATCGCCTGCCTTGATTCTCTGTGCCAATTCAACTTCTTCATCTGCTGTAATCAAGTCCACCTTGCCAATTTCTTGCAAGTACTTGTCCAATGATGCGGTTTCCCTATTGGTAACCTGTTTTGTAATCTTAAGCTGTCTCATGTAAGGGGATTAGGTTCATAATGCATAGACTGCATATACTTATACGTTCAAAAGCTATAAAATGTTACAATTCCGTAAAAAAAATCGTGTTAATTCCATTAAACGGCATAAAAAAGCCCCAACTTTTTAATTGGGGCTCGCATTGAATTATAATATATTTAATCCCTTCTCGGTTTACGATCTCGATCGCGGCTATCCCTGCCTCGACGGTCGTCCCTTCGAGGGCCGCTTTCCCTTGGGGGCCTTTCTTTATACCCTTCTGGTTTGGGCAATAAGGCTTTTCGGGATACCTTGTCTTTTCGTGTACGTGGGTCAACGCCCAAATATTTCACTTCAAAAACATCACCCATGTTTACTACATCCGACACATTTTCTGTGCGTTCCCAAGCCAATTCGGATACGTGTAATAAGGTTTCATTCCCTGGGGCGTCCATATATTCGACCACCGCACCAAAATCCAACATCTTAATTACCTTCACTTCATATACCTCGTTAACTTCTGGCTTGAACATTATGGAAGCTATCTTGGCCAACACGGCATCGATTCCTTCCTGGCTGGTACCCAATATTTCAACAATACCTTCCCCAGTTACAGGGTCTTCATTGATTACAATAGTGGTTTTGGTAGTTTTTTGAAGCTCTTGGATAACTTTTCCTCCTGGTCCGATCAAACCACCGATAAAATCGTTCGGGATTACAGTGGTCACCATTTTTGGAGCGTGTGGCTTCACGTCCGCATTTGGTGATGCAATGGTTTCCACTAATTTTTCAAGAATGTGCAACCTACCGTCACGGGCTTGCTTTAAGGCTTTGACCAGAATTTCATAGGAAAGTCCCTTTACTTTGATATCCATTTGACAAGCAGTAATACCATCTGCCGTTCCGGTTACCTTAAAGTCCATATCCCCAAGGTGATCTTCATCCCCTAATATATCGGATAATACTGCATATTTACCAGTTTCCTGATCTGAGATCAGTCCCATAGCGATACCAGATACTGGTTTTTTCAATTGTACCCCTGCATCCATTAAGGCCATGGTGCCCGCGCAAACGGTCGCCATTGATGAAGAACCATTGCTTTCCAATACTTCTGATACTACCCGAACGGTATAGGGGCAATCGGTCGGAATCATACCTTTAAGGGCACGTTGGGCCAAGTTACCATGTCCGACTTCCCTTCGTGAAGTACCGCGAATCGGTCTTGCTTCCCCGGTTGAAAACGGTGGGAAGTTATAATGTAGGTAGAAAGTTTCTTCCCCTTCAAAGGAAGGCATATCAATTTTATTGGCTTCCCTTGAAGTACCTAGCGTTACAGTCGCAAGCGCTTGTGTTTCCCCTCGGGTGAAAATGGCAGAACCATGGGTTGAGGGCAAATAATCGACCTCACACCAAATAGGACGGATTTCATTTGTTTTCCTTCCATCCAATCGCAAGCCTTCGTTTAAGGTAAGGTCTCGAACAGCGGCCTTCTCGGCCTTGTAGAAATACTTGGAGACCAAATCGCCGTTATCTGCCAATTCCTCTTCCGTAAAACTAGCTTTCAACTCTTCTTTTATGGTGTCAAAGGCGGCACTTCTTTCGTGCTTTGCCGATGCTGCCCGCGCCACGGCATATATTTTGTCATAGGTAAGGTCGCGTACTTTTTTCGCAAGAGCCTCATCTTCCCGCTCTGTGTCATACTCCCTAACGTCTTTTCTGCCAGCGGCCTTGGCCAATTTAAGCTGTGCCGCTACCTGTAATTTGATCGCTTCATGTGCAAATTTGATGGCTTCAACCATATCCTCTTCAGAGATTTCGCCCATCTCACCTTCCACCATCATTACGGAATCAGCGGAGGCTCCAATGACCATTTCAATATCGGACTCCAACAACTGGGACCTTGTAGGATTGATGATAAATTTCCCATCAATTCGGCCTACACGACATTCTGAAATAGCACATTCAAAGGGAAAATCAGATAATTGGATGGCTGCCGAGGCGGCCAATCCTGCCATGGCATCTGGCATCACATCGTCATCATGTGACATTAGTTGGATCATCACCTGTGTTTCTGCGTGATAGTCTTTTGGGAAAAGGGGCCGTAAAACACGATCCACCAGACGCATGGTCAATACCTCCCCATCACTTGGTCTTGCTTCCCTTTTGAAAAATCCACCAGGATAACGACCTGAAGCGGCAAACTTCTCACGATAATCAACGGTCAGGGGAAGAAAATCCACATCGCTTTGGGAATAATTGGAAACAACAGTGCACAATAACATACATTTTCCGGATTGAACCACAACAGAACCATGGGCCTGCTTGGCCAATTTACCGGTCTCGATAGAGATTTCCCTACCGTCACCGAGGTCAATGACCTCTTTAAATACTTTTGGAATCATAAATTTTAATTATATCCGCGATTAATTACGGACTGTTAAACAATGGTCTTTCCGACATTTTCTCTGGTCGGAGTTGTTGTGTTGTGTTGACCAATGAAAAACCGAGTGCAGCTTTTTGTTACTAACTCCTGAACAGGAGGTCTGTAAAGAAAAATGTAGGGGCCGAAAATTTTCAGCCCCTGATTTGATTACTTTCTAATATTCAATTCTTTGATAAGTTCACGATACTTTACAATATCCTTCTTTTTCAAATAATCCAATAGACTTCTTCGCTTACCTACCAAACGTACCAAGGAACGCTCGGTGTTGTAGTCTTTGTGATTTTGCTTTAGGTGCCCGGTAAGGTGGTTGATCCGGTGCGTGAACAACGCTACCTGCCCTTCGGTAGATCCAGTGTTGCTTTCTTTTCCGCCGTGCTTTTTAAAGATTTCGGCCTTAATTTCACTTGTTAAATACATTCCAATATTATGTTAAATGATTTTTATGTATCTGACTGATTTTCAATCAGGCTGCAAAGATAAAAATAAATTTTAATCAATGGTCATGCTTCACGTTTTTTAAATCTTGACTAAACCATATTAATATTCCGAGGTCTTACCCCAATAACCTTAAAAAAATGTTATTATGAAAAAGTGCCTCAAAAAAATGAACATTTCGGGCTTGGTCCTGATTGTAAGTATCATTGCAGTTTCTTGCAGCAAAGACGAA
>JBBKWR010000259.1:0-3758 GCA_037969055.1 Flavobacteriaceae bacterium
CATCTAAAAATTCGAAACAATTTTCCATAACCAGGGCAGAAATATCACTCGCAATACCGCCAAACAAACTGTCTTCCTGAAGGATGATCAATTTTCCTGTTTTCTTGACCGAGTTAAATATTGCTTCCGTATCCATGGGCATCAAAGTTCGTAGATCGATAAGATCGGCTTTGATCTCGGGATGTTCTTTCAGTGTATGCAAAGCCCAATGTACACCAGCGCCGTAGGTGACTACGGTCACATCTTTCCCTTCCTGCAGGAGGGCTGCTTGGCCAAATGGGAGCGCATAATAAGAACTTGGGACTTCTTGGTATACGCTTCGGTACAGGGCTTTGTGCTCAAAGAAAAGGACGGGGTTCGGGTCATTGATGGCAGTGGCCAAAAGGCCTTTGGCATCATACGGAAAGGCGGGATAAACTACCTTTAGCCCTGGTGTCTTGGTGAACCAGGCCTCATTGGTCTGTGAATGAAAGGGGCCAGCTTCCACATCCCCACCACAGGGCATACGGATGACGACATCGGCCTTTTCTTCCCATCGATAATGACTCTTGGCCAAATAGTTCACTACGGGATTAAAACCGGTGCTTACGAAGTCGGCGAACTGCATTTCAACGACCGCCTTCATCCCATTAATGGATAGACCCATGGCAGCGGACACAATTGCCGATTCACATATCGGCGTGTTGCGAACGCGTTCTTTGCCAAAAGCCTTTAAAAATCCGTCAGTGATTTTAAAGACCCCTCCATAATCGGCCACATCTTGCCCCATGATTACCAGTCCGTCATGTTTTTCCATAGATTGCCTCAACCCCTCGGAAATCGCGTCGATCAAACGTATATTTTTGGTTTCTATGTTTGGTTTAACTTCTTGATATACAAATTTTTTAAATACATCACCCAATTCTTTACTTTCATCAGCAACCACTGCACTTTCTTCAAAGGCCAAGTGCAAGTTTTCATCGATTTCTTTGGCAATCCCCTTCCTTAAACTTTCAATTTTTTCAGGCGTTAAGATTTCCTGGTCCACCAAAAATTTCTCGTAATTACTGATGGGGTCCTTTTTGGCCCATTGGTCAATTAACGCGGTGGGAACATATTTGGTACCACTGGCCTCCTCATGCCCCCTCATTCTAAAAGTCCTAAATTCCAACAGAATGGGCCGTGGCTTCTTCCGAAGGCTATTGCAGAGTTTGTCCACCATAGCAAATACCTCCAAAATATTATTACCATCAATGATATAGGATTCCATACCATATCCCACGCCTTTATCGATTAATTGCTTACAGCGGTATTGTTCATTTGTGGGCGTGGAAAGTCCATAACCATTGTTTTCGATGCAAAAAAGCACAGGGAGGTCCCATACGGAAGCAATATTGAGTGCTTCGTGGAAATCGCCTTCACTTGTACCACCCTCTCCTGTAAATACAGCGGTCACCCGCTTGTTCTTTTGGAGGATATCGGCCAATGCGATGCCATCGGCCACCCCCAATTGCGGTCCGAGATGAGAGATCATGCCCACGATCTTATATTCTTGGGTGCCAAAATGAAAGCTTCGATCGCGCCCCTTTGTAAAGCCATTTGCCTTGCCCTGCCATTGTGAGAACAATCGATACAATGGGATATCCCTACCCGTGAAAACACCCAGGTTTCGGTGCATCGGCAATATGTATTCTTTCGGGAGCATCGCTGCCGTGACCCCCACCGAAATGGCCTCCTGCCCTATTCCACTGAACCATTTCGATATTTTTCCTTGCCGGAGCAAGATCAACATCTTCTCCTCGACCATTCGGGGCTTTAGCATTTTAGCATACAGGGAAAGTTGTAGCTCTTCAGAAATACCTTTATTGTTATATCTCATGTGATGATGGAAACGCCTTTTATGTAAAAACGGGATAAATGTAACAAAAAGCAAAGCAAAATACCTAGGTTCATGGCTATGGAATTCCCTCCAATATTTAGTAACTTCGTATAAACTTTCAAATCTTTCCCATGAGCGGCATACCCAGCGTAGATTTACAGGATTTCATATCGGGCGATACGGCCCGAAAGGAAAAATTCATCCGTGAAGCGGGCCAGGCGTTTGGCAATATTGGTTTTGTGGCTTTAAGCGGACATTTTCTTTCGGAGGCTTTGGTTGAAAAATTGTATGCCGAGATCAAAAGATTTTTTGAACTGCCACAGGCAACAAAGGATGCCTATGAAATTCCTGGCATCGGTGGGCAACGGGGTTACACCTCCTTTGGAAAAGAGCATGCAAAAGGGCGCAAGGAGGGAGATTTGAAGGAATTCTGGCACTTCGGCCAATATGTAGAAAATGACCCAAAATTGGAAGCGGAGTACCCAAATAATGTTATGGTCAAAGAATTGCCTGAATTCAATGCTGTAGGCAAAGAGACTTTTAAGATGCTGGAAAAAACGGCCAAGTATTTGCTCCGGGCATTGGCGCTACATCTAGCTTTGGAAGAAACTTATTTTGACAAGTTTATCAAAAATGGGAATAGCATATTAAGGCCCATCCATTATCCGCCCATTACCCAAGAACCCAAGAATGCGGAACGGGCAGCCGCGCATGGGGACATCAATTTGATCACCTTGTTGATGGGTGCGCATGGCCGTGGACTACAGGTACAGAACCACAAGGGGGAATGGATCGATGCCATTGCCAGGCCGGACCAATTGATGATAAACGTAGGAGATATGCTGTCTCGCCTTACCAACAACAAATTAAAATCCACCATCCATAAGGTCGTGAACCCTCCTAGGGAACTTTGGGGCACTTCCCGGTACTCCATTCCCTTCTTTATGCATCCGATCAGCGAAATGCCCCTTAACTGTTTGGAAAACTGTGTCGATGCCAAGCACCCCAAACTATATGAGGATATAACAGCCGGTGAATTTCTGAACGAACGCTTGGTCGAATTAGGACTGGTTAAAAAATAATAATGGATTTACAAGATCAGCTAAAAAATCTGTTCCCAGAACACGTTCCACAAAAAAGGGAAACCAAAGCCCCAAAAAGCGATATTTGGATCCAAACAGATCCGATCCTCTGCAAATATGAAAAACGCAAAGGCAAACCGATTACGATTTTAGAGGGCTACAACGGTGCTGAGGCCGACTTCAAGAAATTGGCCAAACTGTTAAAAACAAAATTGAGCGTTGGCGGCAGTTTTAAAGATGGTAAAATAATCGTACAAGGCGATTATAGGGACAAGATTATGGGCATGCTATCGGGGATGGGGTTTAAGGTGAAGCGTGTTGGCGGATAGATAATTTTTCGGGCAGTTTATTGCGGAGGCTGCAATTTATTAACATTTTAATTACTTTGTGTTAATTCCTTTTTGTTGTTTCCGATTAAATGCTACATTTAGACGCCAAAACCAAAAACGATCCCCGCTCATGAGTCCAGTGTTACATATCAGCAATGGTGATAGTTTCACCGAACGATTAAAGTCCCTTGACCTTAAAGGAGAAATCATCACTTGGCGCGAGATGCTATGTGAGGGCAAGACCTTGACCAATGTGGGCAGTGAGACCTTTTGGAAAACACGTTTCGATTTTCTCCATAAAAATTATAAAGTTTCAAAATCTTGGTTCATTGAGAAAACGCTCAAGGAATATCGCTCCCTCTGCAACCATAAACAACAAGACGAGATTGTGCTCTGGTTTGACTATGATCTTTTTTGTCAGGTGAACATGTTGGCCGTTTTAAGCTGGTTAAAGACCAATAGAAAATATGCCCAGATTTCACTGGTATG
>JBBKWR010000260.1:0-14610 GCA_037969055.1 Flavobacteriaceae bacterium
CTTTCTGAATTTAAAAGGTACTACGAATTGGGAGCGAGATATGTTTCGCTCGCCCATAATGGCCATAGCCAATTCTCGGATTCCAACACCGGAGAAGCGGATAGCATATGGTTACATAATGGTTTAAGTGAAATAGGTAAAAATGCTGTAAAAGAGATGAATAGGTTGGGAATTATGATAGATATTTCTCATCCTTCAAAAAAAGCAATGGAACAATTGATCACTCTTTCGAAAGCACCGCTTATCGCCTCCCATTCTTCAGCACGAGCCCTGTGTGATCACAGCAGGAATTTGGATGACGACCAATTAAAACTCTTGAAAGAAAATGGAGGGGTGGTGCAAACTGTCGCTTTTGGCGCTTACTTAAATACCCAAAAGAATGACCTTCGTACCGAATATATGAAAGGCATTTACAAAAAGGTCGCCGATTCCCTTGGTTTGGAATGGTATGAATTCAAAGATTTTCCAACCCTTTCGGATGCCCAAAAGAATACATTGATGGAAAATTATCCAAAAATTCGTGCCCTTGCAGAGGAACAGGTGGCAGGTAACAAAGAGGCCCCACCTGCGGTTAACGTGGCCGACTTTGTAGACCATATCGACCACATGGTCAAGGTAATGGGCATTGACCATGTGGGCATAAGCTCCGATTTTGATGGCGGTGGTGGTATCGAGGGATGGAAGGACGCCTCGGAAACCTTCAACGTAACGCTGGAACTCGTGAAAAGAGGCTATACCGAAACGGAAATAGCCAAGCTATGGGGCGGAAACCTGTTACGGGTATTGGACGAGGTGCAACAAGTCGCACAGCACCTTCAGAAATCTTAATCCTGCAACGCCAGCCTATCTTTTACGTATTCAACTTTGGTCTTTCCATGGGGCTTTGGCTTACCATCCTCTCCCAAGTTTACCATAATAATATGATCGACAGTTACAATCGGTTCGCGCGTCATCTTGTTCCTCACTTCGCAATTTAGCGTCAAGGATGATTTTCCGAATTTTACCACATCGATACCAATTTCTATAACATCGCCCTGCTTAGCGGTACCCATAAAATTGATTTCGGACATATATTTAGTGACCACCTTTTTGTTCTCAAGTTGTATAATACTGTACAGTGCTGCCTCCTCATCTACCCATGCCAGCACACGGCCCCCAAAGAGGGTCTCATTTGCATTTAGGTCTTCTGGTTTTACCCATTTTCTTGTGTGAAATCGCATAACTTTGGTTTTAAAATGACAAAATTAGGTAACCCATAATGTAAGTATGCCAATCTGTTCTTAATTCAAGTACGAATTGTCAATTTATTAATTTAGTGTCATGATATCGATAATACACCAATATTTGGCCTGCCGATTTGCATATTGCTAAATCTTTGCTTTTCGCGCTGAAAAGTACACAAACTTTATACTAAAGTGGATTTATGGACCTTTTTTGAACCCCAATAATGTCTGGATGGCCTGCAGCGTAAGGTAACTCGATTTTATTCAGTTAGGTTGTAATTCCAAACCGCATGGGGTCGTTTCGTTGGTTACAAAATGAAATGATTTAATCACTTTTTAATCTTTCAATTAAATAAATGTTCACCTTTGTCGACATTAATGACTTGAGATTACGCAACATTCTGTAAATTTCGCACTTCATTCAACAAAAAGCTATGACGCCGATAGTCTGTATTATTGATGATGACCTGGTCTCCCAATTCGCAACCAGATATACCATCGAGCAATCCAATAGGAATTGCAAGGTCATTAGTTATGATGATGCCGAGGAGGCCTTGACAAGTTTTACAGACAATTTGCAATCCCAAAAAAGCCTTCCAAATATCTTGTTATTGGACCTGGTAATGCCGGAAATGGACGGGTGGGCGTTTTTGGAAAAGATAGAGAAGTTGCTCGGTAATGATTGTCATATTGAGGTTTATATCCTATCGGCTTTTCAAAATTCAAAAGATCGGATTCGCGCAAAAGAACATCCTATGGTTCGTGGTTATTTCGACAAACCACTCTCCAAAATTAATTTGGACAGTATTTTTGAGACCAGAACGGTTTAAATTAAATTGCGATTCAATCTTCCTATGCTTAGTGATATGGTGGTTTACTTTTTTTGCAAATACTGACCAATACCCTTTTACAAAACTAATTTTGAACTACATCCCCCCTGAAAATGGAAGATGTCTGCATGTGGCTTTGCTAATTGGATAACGTGTTAAGACCCTCAGTCTCAATTAAAAAATATAAAATCCCCTTGTTATTTATGTTAGGAAATTTGTATATTCATAAACGAGATGAGTCCAATCTTTGACTAATTTTTTGCTATGTTCCAACTCAAGTTAATTTCAATACAATCTATTCCAAAAGCACTGATCAGGGCAAAACATTATAGACTGCTCAATGAACCCAAACAAGCAGAAAGCATTTGCAGGGATATTCTAAAGGTTGACGCAGATCACCAACTTGCCATGGTAATCTTAATATTGGCAATGACCGATCAGTTCGACAGAGATCACCGCCCTTCCCCTTCAATGGCGAAGGATTTATGCACCCAACTGTCTAGTCCGTACGAACAATTATATTTCAACGGAATTATTGAAGAGCGTTTGGGAAAAGCGGTTTTAAAACGCACTACCCCACGCGTAAAGTATATTGCATATGAGCACTATCGGGCCGCCATGTCCTTTTATGAAGAAGCCGAAAAAATTAGCCCAAAAGGCAATCAAGATGCGATTTTACGATGGAATTCCTGCGTGCGGGGCATTAACGATCATAATTTAGAACCCGCCAAGGACCACGATGGGGTGCAACCATATTTGGATGTTTAATTTTGGCCGCTACGCCTGCACTTAGTTGATAGGAGGTAGTTTCTTTTTTCTTGGGCCGAACACCTTGCGCCTGAGAATGGTAACTGGGTCATAAAATCGATCGATCACCCTTTCCTTAAGCGGTATGATCCCATTGTCTGTAAGGTTAATATGCTCCGGACAAACATCGGTACAGCATTTAGTAATATTGCACATTCCCGACCCGAAATCATTTTTAAGTTCTGGAATCCTGTCCTCGATATCTAAAGGGTGCATTTCAAGGCTAGCCACTCGGATCATAAAACGTGGACCAATAAACTCCTCCTTTTTATCATGGTCCCGTAAGATATGGCATACATTCTGACAGAGATAACATTCTATGCATTTTCGGAATTCCTGGACCCGGTCTACATCTTCCTGATACATGACATAGCCTTTCTCCGTTTTTGATTCGGGCGCAAGTTTTACAGGTTTAATTCGTTTGTTTTGTGTATAGTTCCAAGAAACATCTGTCACCAGATCTTTGATGACCTTAAAGGTTTTTAATGGCGTAATGGTGATGGTTTCGTCCGCCCCATATTCGTTCATCCTTGTCATGCAGGATAACTTCGGCTTTCCGTTGATCTCTACACTGCAAGATCCACATTTTCCGGCTTTACAGTTCCATCTTACCGCTAGGTCATTGGCCTGTTCCGCTTGAATTTTATGTACAACGTCCAAAACTACCATGCCTTCCATGACCTCGGTTTCGAAAGTAACCAGTTCCCCATTTGAATGGTCTCCCCTATAGATTTGAAATTTACGCATGTCCTTATTTTTCATGTTAGCAGCTGGATCGGGAATGTTTTGTGGATCCCAGCATTTTATATCGGGTTACCCGCATTACATTAATTTTGCCCATCAAGTCCTTTCCCGTGTTCGTTCACTTGCGATTTCCAATTCAAGCGCGTCGATATCCGATTTTGCAATGCGCTCCAATTCTGGATCAGGCGGCTTTCTCTCTACTTTGTTCAATTGCATATTTCCATCGACTCCTTTGGTTGTCACGATATTGTATTTTAACCAATGATCTTGCTCTCCTGGGAAATCGGCACGGGTATGGGCACCCCTACTTTCTTCCCGCAACAGTGCTGCACGAGCTACCGCTTCAGAGGTAATCAATAGATTGCGCAAGCCTAGGGCCTCGTGCCAGCCAGGGTTAAACTGACTTGCCCCTTTAGCCTTGACCGTTTTATAGGCTTCCTTTATTTTTCCCAATTGTTCAATTCCTTCCTCGAGCTCTTCCTTTGTTCTAATGATACCCACCTTTTTCTGCATATTCTGCTCTAATTCCGCATGCAATAAATATGGGTTTGCGCCGGTCTCACGATTTAATATGGTCGTTGCATCGCGAATGATTTTACTTGCTTGCGCTCCATTAATTTTAGAATGGGTTTTTATTTTTTTAGCATATTCAGCGGCATTTTTTCCAGATAAGTAACCAAAAACGAGTAGGTCAGAAAGGGAATTCCCTCCCAATCGATTTGCACCGTGCATGCCAGCTGCACATTCCCCACAGGCAAATAGTCCTGGTAAAGAACTCATAGTGGTATCTGCATCTACGCGTATACCGCCCATAAAATAATGGCAGGTAGGCCCTACTTCCATAGGTTCTTTGGTAATGTCCAATTCTGCCAAGACTTTGAACTGATGGTACATTGAAGGTAATTTCTTCTTAATGTCTTCCGCTGATCGCTGTGTGGCGATATTTAGATAGGCGCCCCCGTGCTCAGAACCTCTCCCGGCCTTGACCTCTTCATTAATGGCCCGTGCCACCACATCCCGGGTGAGTAGTTCTGGTGGGCGCCTGGCATTGGGGTCTCCGGCAAGCCAGCGTGCGGCTTCTTCATGGGTGTCAGCAGTTTCGGAACGAAATCGCTCCGGAATATAATCAAACATAAATCGTGTACCTTCCTTATTCAGTAGGATGCCCCCTTCGCCCCTTACGCTTTCGGTCACCAATAGGCCCTTTACCGAAAGTGGCCATACCATTCCAGTGGGATGGAATTGATTGAATTCCAAATCCATCAGTTCTGCCCCCGCTTCATACGCCATGGCATAACCATCGCCTGTATATTCCCATGAGTTGGATGTAACGTCCCAAGCTTTGCCCCCACCACCTGTGGCAAATATGATCGATTTGGCCTTAAATATGATAAAGGTTCCTGTATCTCGCCACATGCAAACAATCCCACTTACCGCCCCAGATTCATTTTTGAGCAGATCAAGGGCTGTACATTCCATATAGGTCTCAATACCTTGGTGTATACCATGATCCTGTAAAGTTCTGATCATTTCAAGGCCGGTGCGGTCACCAACATGCGCCAATCTCGGATACCTATGCCCCCCAAAATTACGTTGGTTGATCAGGCCTTTTTTCGTACGGTCAAACACAGCTCCCCATTCTTCCAAAAGTCGCACCCGTTCCGGGGCAAGCTTAGCATGGTGTTCTACCATCCGCCATACATTTAGAAATTTCCCACCACGCATAGTGTCCCGAAAATGAATTTTCCAATCATCGCGCGCATCAACATTGCCCAGCGCAGCTGCCATACCACCTTCGGCCATCACCGTGTGTGCCTTTCCCAGCAATGATTTCATGACAATGCCCGTGCTCATGCCCTGAGCAGAGGCTTCGATGGCGGCGCTGAGACCGGCGCCACCAGCTCCCACGATAAGCACATCATGTTCAATGGTTTTAATTTCTGATATATCTAGCATATAAGATCGTTTGTTTTTGCTACATCCAAGTGTTAGGGTCGGTGATGTATCCCATAGAAACCATACGGATATAGAAATCGGCTATCATGATCCAAATAAGACTGAGCCAAGCAAACAGTTCATGGCGCCGATTGAGCCAACCCACTACTTTGCCATTGCTATGTGCCATCTTCCCGCCCATCCCGCATGAGTAACAATCCCTACTGCCTCCTACCAGATGCCTAATGGAATGGCACCCAAAAGTATAACAGCTTAATAAAATTGGATTTCCCAGCAAGAGAATGCTGCCCAAACCGATGCCGAACGCCCCTCCCCTAAAAAATGATAAATAAGCATCATAAAAGAAGACTATAATATAACCTACCGCAAAGTACATGGTAATCCGGTGTATGTTTTGTACAAGCATGAGTCCAGTTTCCCCTTTATATCCAGATTTGCCTTTTCGTGGCAGGGCACCAACTGCACAGGCAGGGGGCGTTCCGGTAAAGGCCCGGTAATATGCTTTTCGGTAATAATAACAAGTGAACCTAAAAATTCCCGGGACAGCCAGAATCAATAGTGATGGCGAGGCAGGAAGCCAACTGGGCCACCATTCAGGCCAGGTTCCAAATATGGCATGTTCCATGGGGGCGGCGCCAGCAACCCCTTCTTTGATATACAACAAGGGAGAGTAAAAAGGGGCCAGATAGCCCCCAAAGCCCTGCTGTCCACCATTGAACCAGTAAAAATCGGCCTGCCAGGCCGACCAAAATCCGTAAATCAGGAAGGCAGTGAGTCCAAAGACAACTAGTCCTGGATACAACCACCAATTATCTGAACGCATTGTTTTGGCAAATCCTTTACTGCGTATGTTGACAGAGGTATTCGAAGACATACAATGGCTGGGTTAATTTTGGTTACTCAGGTTTTGATCAATTTCCTACAATTTAGTGAAAAACTCATCGTCATCAATATTTTTTTAATGAAACTACGGGGCTGTTGGAATTGAACTGAGGGAAGAATCAGTACTTTTTTGATTGTAATTAGGCCAGCTTTTAAAAATTAATCGTTTTGTGGTCAAGAATGGTATAGGCTAGGCACCGCGATTTGGGCTACCATCAATTAGTTTTCCAGCGTTCTTATTTTTTAGAAGAGCCATACCAATTGCTACTGTTTTATTGATCAGCAGGTCCAGATCTGCTTTTTTGGTCCTGTGGTTCACAATGCAGACCCTTATCGCATACTGCCCCTTCAAAATGGTCGAGGAGGGCGAGGCAATGCCCTTTTCTTGCAAGGAAATCAATATTTCTTTATTCAAATCATTCGTTTGGTCTTGCTTAAGATCTGAGCCAACAAATTGGTAGCATACGATACTCATTGCAACTGGGGCCAACAATCGCAAATGCGGCTCTTTTGAAATTATAGTGCCAAGGTATTCGGCCTGTCTATTGTTTTGGGTGATTAGCGAAGCGTATTTCTTTAAACCATGTTCCTTCAACGACATCCATACTTTTAATGCCTTAAAGCCCCTGGAGAGTTCAAACCCAAAATTATTGATGGGTTCTGGCCCGCCTGCCAATCCACGGGATTCCTGTAAAAGATAATTTGGGGTGATGGTGAAAGAATTCCGATGGGCATCCGCATCCTTAAAGAGCGCACAGCCCACTTCATAAGGAATATAGAGCCATTTATGAAGATCGAAGGCCACGCTATCGGCCTTTTCAATAAGGAGAAGTTCATTTTTATACTTGGGATCTAGCTTGCACAATGCCCCATAGGCACCATCGATATGGAACCATAAGCGATACGTATTGCATATCCGATATATTTCGGCTAGGGGATCTATGGCCCCTGTATTGACGGTACCCGTAGTGGCCACCACGCACATGGGCAAAATGCCGTTTTCAATATCTTTTTTGATGGTTTTTTCTAGGGCAACAACATCCATTTGGTAACTTTCATTAACATTGATCTTCCGTACCCCGTTGGTTCCGAGGCCAATGATCTCTGCAGCTTTGATCACACAACTATGGGTTTCCGTAGAGCAGTATAAAACCATCTTCTGTTTTTGATTTTTAAGGCCGTTTTTACGGATCTGTTCGCCCTGATAGTTCCTTGCTACGGTCAATGCGGTAATGTTGGCCATGCTTCCCCCACTTAATAAAATGCCAGATCCATCTTTGGGAAAATTCAACATCTGTTTACACCAATCAACCACCTGGCCATCGACGTACATTGCGGCGTGTTCGCCAATGGTCACATTAGGGTTCATGGTAGCGGCCAAGAAATCGGATAACGCTCCTAAGGGCGTTCCCGTACCCTGTACCCAAGCAAAAAATCTTGGATGGACATTTCCTTTGTTATACGGAAAGATGTTCTTTTTGAACTCGGCATAGATCTCATCTATATCCTGCGGATGTTGTGGGATGTCGACCTGTAGCGCCTGTTTCACTTCCTGGGGTATGGGTTTCCAACTGGGACGACTCCCGACTCCTTCGAGATAGTCCATCATATCATCGACCATCCGGTGTCCCAAATCCCGCATCTGTTTCCAGTTTTTAGGATCTAAAGTCAAATCACTGTTTACGCTTACTTCTTCGTTCTCGGTGTTCATCGTAGGACAATTAATTTGTTATTTGGCTATAAAAAAAGATTGAGACCAAAGCAAAAGTACTCCTCTTTTTGCTATTCAAAACCACAATCTGAGGTACAGTAAACAGACTCTGAAATGGTTTCCTAAAATTATTTGGTGAACGGCCGTATGGGCTATCACCAAGATTTATGTAATTATTGTTTTCGGTCTACGAACCACATTTCCATTTCCCCTTTTCCCTTCACCTCCAATTTACCCCTAGGTTCAAAGGTGAAACGTGGATCAACTTTTATGAGTTCAAAGGTATATTGGGAGATATTTACCCGGCCTATTTCGCCATTGCTTTCCATTCGTGAAGCGATGTTCACAGTATCTCCCCAAATATCATATTGGAATTTCTTAACGCCTACTATGCCAGCCACTACAGGCCCGGTATGAATACCAAGGCGCATTTCAAAGGAAATTTCGTTCTTACCCCTTTTCACCTTCATTCTATCCGCCATAAAGTCCTGCATTTCAAGGGCGGCCAAGATGGTATTCAGTACCGAATGGTCAGATGGGACGGGCAATCCCCCTGCAGCCATATAGGCATCGCCTATAGTCTTTATTTTCTCAATGCCATATTTCTCACAAATATGATCAAAGGCCATAAAACAATGGTTGATTTCGCTAATCAGTTCCTGTGCCGAAAGCTTTTCAGATTTTTCGGTATACCCTTTAAAGTCGGAGAACAAAATTGATACGAGATCAAAATCCCTAGCAGCGGCTTCCCCTTTTTCTTTAAGTTCCGCCGCTATTGCTGCAGGGAGTATGTTGAGCAGTAAATTTTCGGAACGATCTTTTTCTTTTTCGATAATGGCCTTCGATTTTTTGACATAGCGCCAACGCGAATAAAATCCTATTGAAAGCAAGAGAAAGAAAACGCCCACTGCAATGGCCAAATTTCTATTCTTATCTTTTTTCTGCACTTCTGATTGATGTGCCATTTCTACAGCCCTCTCCTTTTCCACCTGTACCAAACTATCGGCCAATGCGCGTTTTGAAAATTCGATCTGCTGTAATTTCTTGGAGCTTGCTTCATTTTCAATACTGTCCGAGAATACCAACATCTGTTCATGGTACCGCAATGCTTCGTTCAAGTTACCAAGGGATTTATACGCATTGTAGAGACATTCGCATGAGGATTCCTGGTTGCCAATATCCCCAAGATCTTCCGACAGGAGGAGACTTTTTTTGCAAATATTAATAGCCTTATGATGTTCCCCTTGTTTGGCATAAATTTCACCTATACTTAAAAGGGTAGCGGCCGCCCCTTGTGCATCATGGATTTGCTCACTTATGGTGAGACTTCCCTGCAAATAATCCAAGGCCTCCTTCTGATTACCTTGTTCCTTGTTGACGCTGCCCAAACCTGAAAGACCGGAGGCAATGCCTAATTTATCCCCTAGTTTTTCATAGATGGCCAAACCTTTCTTGAAATTTTCAATGGCCTTACCAAAATCATCATGGTCGAGATATAAGCTGGCAATGTTTAGGTACTGGGCCGCATTACCGTCCTTATTGTTCAGTTTATTGCTGATCGCAATGCTTTTTAAATAATAGTCCAAAGACGTCTCAAAGTCCTCTTTAATGCGATAAATGCTTCCGAATTCATTGTAAATCGAACCTATCCCATCCAAATCGTTCAATTCCTCAAAAATTTTTAGACTTCTTTGGTAATAGTTGAGTGCCCTAATAAGATCCTCATTATCGTGATAGATAAATCCGGTCTTCAATAATATATTTGCAATTCCTTTTTTGTCTTTATTTTTTTCGGCGATTTCCAAGCCCTGATGGTAAGCCGATAACGCTTTAGGATAATCGCCCATCCTAAAAAAATTATAACCAGCCAATTCCATAGCGTTCACCATTCCTATGGTGTCCGCTGTTTTATGTGTGAAATCATATAATTGCTCCGCCAAGATGGAAGCGCTATCCGGATTGGAGTAGAAATAGCCTTCATAAATGTAGTCTTCGAGGGCATTCGCGCGGGAGGAATCAGGTTTGGTGGCGTCTTCCCAAACATTCCACAATGAGTCTAGTTTGCTTTGGGCGGTTGCCTTTAAACCTAATAATATCAAGACCAATAAAAGTCCAGTTCTTTTCATAATCAATTGGATCTATTGGCAACAACAGATTTTTGTGCCTTTAGCATCTGCCCATTACAAATTTACCCTAGCATTTTATTTGGCTGTCATTGCTCTTTGGATTTGAATTGGATCAGGATCGAGGGCAGCAATCCTATCAGAACAATGCCGTTGAGGACCAAAAACAGGGGGTCGTTGGAAAGGTAAAACAACCAGAACAGGAACAACACTATTATGCTTCTCACATATATGGTGGCAGTATAATATTTCCAATCCTCGTTTTTTATTATTCTATAGATCAGGAAGCTCAGTGCGCCCATGAACATGCCAACGATCCTGGGCATAATGTTCCCATAATCTCCATTCGAGAAAAAAAGTTTTAAGGTCTGTGCGGGGAAGAAGGCCAATCCTATGCCTCCTACGGCCAAATAAGTCGATAAGTATGCTAGTGTGAGTTTCTTGGATTTCATCGACCAGTGTTTTTGGTAAATCTGAACAATGAATTGCAAATTTCCAATACCAAGATAAGAAAATGTTGCGTTGTGACAACTTATCCGTTTATATGGTACGGCCGCCGCATGGGGATTTATTTTGTGGGTCTCGGGATGGTTCCGGTACGTTTCGCCCAATTAATCCACATGGCCGCCATCTTCTTCCTTACTTCGGGGTGCTCGGAACCTATTTCATTCATTTCTGTCCTGTCTTTTTCCATGTCGAACAATTCCCAATTCGATACTTCAAGTGCATCTACCTTATCCCAGATAAAGGATTGTTTCTTGCTTGCCTTGGAAACGAGTTTCCATTTCCCCATGCGTACGGCCCGGTTGCCTTCATGTTCCCAATAAATGGCTTCCCTTTCAAAATCTTTGCCCTCAAAGATTGGCACCAAACTTTTACCCTCCATCGGTTGGATCGTATTTCCGTTATAGGTAGTGGGATACTCGGCTCCCGAGACCTCCATGCTCGTAGCCATGATGTCGATCAAATGGGTTGGATCGTTCCTGAACGTCCCGCCCGCTTTGATTTTGGCGGGCCAATGTACGATCAAAGGGCTGGAAATACCGCCTTCATGCACCCAATGTTTGTATTCCCTAAATGGGGTATTACTGACATTTGCCCAATTCAGGCCATAGGCAGTAAATCCGTCCGGAGGTCCTGGCCATGCCTCTTTCATTAATTTTACGGGTTTGCCGTCCCTTGTTACAAAAGGAACCGTTTCTGTCTGTAATTCATCCGGGGCCATGGGTTCCGGATTTTTTTGTTTGGGTCGATTATTCAACCAATCCAATTCCTCTGCACAGGCCCCGTTGTCCTGCAAAAAGAAAATTATGGTATTGTCCAACTGCCCTTTAGCCTTCAGTGCATCCACTACCTTTCCTATCCCTTCGTCCATTAGAGTGATCATGGCCGCATACGTTTCCATATTGGCGAGTTCCCATTCTTTATCGGGAATATCATCCGACCAGGGTGCAACAAAAGAATCTCTTGGTGTCAATTCCCAATCCCCCTGGGCCAAACCCATTTCTTTCATGCGTTCAAAGCGCCTTTCTCTGACTTCATCCCAGCCCTTATCATAATTCCCTTTATACGCAGCTACGGCCTCCGTGGGGGCATGCATTGGCCAATGTGCTGCGGTGTAGGATAAATAAAGAAAAAAGGGGTTCTCCCCATGGTGCTCTTGAATACTGTTTACGGCGTAGTCGGTAAAATCTGTGGTGCAATAAAAGCCCTCCCTTGGGGCCACATAATTGTTATCATCTGTCAGGGATCGGGGATCATATAGGCTACCGGCCCCCGCAATAATCCCAAAGAAACGATCAAACCCTCTTTGTCTGGGCCAATTATTTTTGTCCGGCTCATCAATTATGTATGGGGTAACGTGCCATTTTCCGGACATATAAGTGGAATAACCGGCTCCTTTAAGGGCTTCGGCAATAGTCACGGCATTGCTGCTTAAATCTCCCCTGTATGCCGGGGTACCCCTATCGTAGACCATGTGGCCCATACCTGCTTGCTGAGGATAAAGACCGGTTAATAAAGAGGCCCTGGTAGGACAACAACGTGCGGTATTATAAAATTGGGTAAACCGCAGGCCATTTGCCGCAAGCTGGTCAAGTCGGGGCGTGTGGATCTCCCCTCCGTAACAACCTATATCGGAATAGCCCATATCATCTCCCATAATGAGGACTATATTCGGTGGGCTAACTTGGGGCAGTGATTTTGCAGGGGATCCACAACCTAGTAGGGTCAGACAGTAAATGGGCAAGAGTAGGGATAATTTTTTCATCGATATCTTATTGTTTTAGCCAAACCGCCATTTCACCTATTTCCCTGTGCGCCCAAGCATAGTAAGGAATGGCCGTTATCGTCGGACCTTTGATTTTACCTATGCCACCTAGCAAGTTTTGTTCAAAAGAATATTCAAATTGTTCTGATGTGGGGACCGAGACCTTTAGGACACCCATGGGGTTATCAACCTCCTCCGCACAATAGACCAATGGACCCCGCTCCAAGGCCATTTTTCCCTTGTTGGCAGCGACTAGTTCATGGCTTACTACTTTGCGTATCGGCATTTCAAAGGAAAGTTTGATCTTATCGTTTTGATGCCAATCCTTTTCTTCAATGCTGATGTAACCATCCACAACCACAGCCTCCATCGTTACACCATTTACCGAGAGGTTTACGGCGGGAGTCGCCCCGTCTATATAATGGTATAGGTCACCATCCATTACTTCGTTCCTAGCCCAACCCGGCACCCTTAATTTAAATGTGGCAGCAATCGCTTTGGTATTCAAAATTTCCAGTTCAATTTGGCCATCCCAAGGATAATCCGTGGTTTGACGGAGTTGGAGCACTTGGTCGCCCAGGGTGATATCCGTTTGGTTGCCCATATATAGATTCACATATACCACTTGGCCCCGGGTGGCATAAATATATCCGGGAAGGGAAGGTAAAATACGTACAACATTTACGGGGCAGCAAGAGCAATCGAACCATGGAGATCGACCACAGACCCCTTGGTTGAATTTGGAGACGCCATCGGTTTCGAGTGGATTGGGGTAAAAGAAGGTATTGCCTTCGATAGAAACCCCGGCAAGGAAGCCATTATATAGCGTTCGCTCAAAAACGTCCATATATTTAACGTCCCCGCTTTTTAGAAACATGCGTTGGTTCCACAGCATGAGGGCAATAGCTGCGCAAGTTTCGGTGTAGGCCGTTGCGTTCGGAAGCTCATAGGGAGGGCCAAATCCTTCATGCTTGGGTTCTGCACCGATGCCACCGGTGAGGTAGATCTTTTGGTGGACAATATCGTTCCATATTTCATCGAGTGCCTCATCATAGGCCGTTTCCCCCGTTAAGGCGGCCACGTCGGTAGCGCCTGAATAGAAATAGCCCGCCCTAACGGAATGCCCCACCGCTTCTTCCTGTTGGATAAGCGGCAAATGGTCTTGTTGGTATTTTCCGGCATATTCCCCCTCCACAATATTGTGCCCTTCCCCATTCCCGCGCTGGTCTATAAAAAACTTGGCAAGGTCCAGATATCTTTTTTCCCCGGTTGTACGGTATAGTTTTACCAAACCGATTTCAATTTCCTGATGGCCGGGCACGCCCATATTTTTTCCTGGACCAAACACCCGATCGATGAGGTCTGCATTTTTGAGGGCCACATCCAATAATGATCGTTCCCCAGTAGCCTGAAAATGGGCCACTGCCGCTTCATATAGGTGTCCTACGTTATAGAGTTCGTGGTAGGTTTTGAGATTGGTCCATCGTTCGGTACCTCCACCATCCGCTGCCTTAGCCGGATCAATGGTACGGTTCGTATATAAATAACCATCGGCTTCTTGGGCCGCGGCGATCTTTGTGATCAGATCGTCCAGAAAGGATTTGAGTTGCGGGTCATCGTGTACCTGTAGCGAATAACTGGCGCCTTCTATTACCTTGAACACATCAGAATCATTAAAAAATATACCCTCAAATTCACCTTTTTCCAGTCCGCCAGCAATCGCAAAATTTCTTAGCCTACCAGTTTCTTCGCATTTTTGGAAGTTATAAGGAATGGTAACTTGTCGGTTGGTCTCCAAACGGGGGGTCCAAAAATCATCCTCGATTTGCACGGCAGTAAAAGGTACCGGTTGTATTGGATAATCCAACACTGTGTTAGGGACAGCCGAAATTTTGGTTTTATTTTCTTTTTGATTGCATGAAACGGCAATCAAAAGTCCAACGCCCCAAATACATTTAAAAAAAAATGATGCTAAGTACTTAAAGCCAGGGCCAGGTTCAAGGCGACCGTTTTTGTCGGAAGTCAAGAATGTCAAGATCGACCATGTGCTAAGGGGAGGTAATGT
>JBBKWR010000261.1:0-17450 GCA_037969055.1 Flavobacteriaceae bacterium
TTTTCCATTATTTTTTCAACACTTTTTCTTTTCGCTTCCTATTGGTTCACCTGGTTCCTTTTTAAGAATGTTCCCCGATATTCTAAAACATCCCAATCTTATAAATGCATTAAGGTTGCTTTGTGGTATTTGGTGGTGTCAAGTCTTGGTCCCTGGGCTTTAGGCGGTATTATGAATACGTTGGGAGGGGATTCTATATGGTATAGATTGGCCATATATTTTTACCTGCATTTTCTCTACAATGGCTGGATGATTATGGCTCTTATCGGGATGTTGCTTTATGTTTTAGAAACACACCGAATAATCATGCCCAATGCTATTTTTAAGCGTTTCTTCTGGCTTATTAATCTTGGTATTATACTATCCTTTTTACTATCTACCTTATTTACGAATCCACCGATAGGTTATAATATTCTAGGTGGAGTAGGGGCGTTATCACAGCTTTCAGCACTTGGAATTCTACTGTGGTCGGTTTTTAAGGATAAAGCGAAAATCACCGTGCTATTTTCGGTTTTTCAAAAAGGGTTACTAAAGTTGATTGGCATTTTATTCGCTGTAAAAATGCTTTTGCAGATCCTAACGGCTATTCCTTATTTTGCTCGTTTGGCTTCGACTTATCTAGATTTTACGATTGGTTATCTACATTGGACCTTCCTGGGTGTGGTTTCCCTTGGCTTGTTTCTGTTTCTGGATTATTTTGGATTTATCAAAGTCTCAAAATGGTTCTATAATTTGTATTTGGTTGGATTCGTTGTTACCGAGGTTCTTATTTTTTATAAGGGATTGGCAGCATGGCAAAGCCTTTCACTTTTTGAAGGTTATTTTGAAGTGTTGGCAATAGGAAGTCTTTTGATTCCGTTAAGCTTGATGCTTATCATATCTTCTAAAAAGAGGTCGCGACTATCAAACTAGACCGTCGCCCAATACTCTGAAGACCAAATGGTTCAATTCGGCATTTACCGGAATCTGACAGGCTAAGCGACTTGTTAGGGTTATACCATCGATTTTCCACAGGGTTTGCTTTTCATCTTCGGCTATTTTTTCTATTAGGTCACCCTCCAGAATCTCAATGTGGCAGGTACCGCACCAGGCCCTGCCTTTGCAATCGCCCCATTCTTCAACATATTTGTCGAACAGTAACTCCATAAGGTTATGGTATTCGTTGACCGTAAAATGTGCATGGCATTGTTGGTTGAACTCATCATAATAGGTAAGGCTATAGTTTTCAGTTGTCATGGCATAGGGTTTTCAGAAACTTCTTTCTTCGCGATTTAAAGTAAATTTGCAACGATAATACCAGAATTGAACACAACACTTATTATCAATAGATTAAAGGTAGTTTTAGACTTTAGTTGCGCCAGTACCGCACCGTTGTAGGCCATACAGAATATGGTTACCAGAAAGAGCAGCACCAATTTTGTAACAGTGGGCATATCGTTCATCAACAGCAGCATTGCGGCCACGGATCCAATACAGCTTTGCGGTATTATGGCAATAGAAGCATAGCCCGTTTGCACCCTAATGAATTCGGCCAATAGATTATCGTAGATTTTCATTACCCCATGTGTTTCATTTTTACTGCCAATATGGGTCATTGGCATTATCGCTGAATTTTTCATCGGTATGTAGTTTTGAAATTGTTTTTAATTGTTGTTCCGTGGCGACTTTCTGTATTTCGTTAAAAAGTACCCGCTCCTCGAACCGGATGTGCCGTTCCAGTTCTTCCTCGATCAAGCTCAATGATTTAGAAACATCAACTGAATCCCTAAAAAGTCGGGCCAGTCTTCGATGTTCCGAAATGGCCTTTTTGACCATTTCGTTATGGCTTCCCAAAATGGGAAAAACATCTTTTTCCTCAATTTCAAAGTGGGGGCGAATATGATGTTCAAAAAACCAATCGGAATAACGTTTGATTCTTTCGGGTTCGATTCCTTTTGAAAATCCCGTCCTTATTTTCCAGCATAAGAGCAGGCTGTGATGATGGTCACGGCTCAAAGGTTGCAGGTTTTTATGTCTTTTGATCGGCTTTTTTGATTCTTTATTCATTCTTTCAAAACGTTTTGAAGCGCTACGGCCTGATTATGTTTCGTATCCTTCGCCCCATAGAGCAGGGTAACCGTTTGGTCTTTTGCCTTCATTCGGATTTCCGTCAAATTTTCCTTTTTACCGTCGAGTTCTTTACGATACTTTTTGGCAAACCCGTCGAACTTAGCGGGATCATGGTCGAACCATTTTCTGAGCTTTTTAGTGGGAGCGATATCCTTGTTCCAATCATCCAGTTTTGCGCCTTCCTTGCTTACGCCCCGGGGCCAGACACGGTCTACCAAGATGCGGTAGCCGTCGGCATCGGAAGGGTCTTCATAAATTCGTTTTGTTTTTATTTCTTTCATCTATTTCCGTTTTTCCATCCCGTTCAATTCATATCTGTCCAATCGTTCGGATTAAGGGTTCGGCTCAAGCGTTCAGCTCCAATTCCAGTGCCTCTGCTTTCGGGAACAGGATATTGTTCTCCAAATGGATATGATGATGCAAATCTTCTTCAAATTCCTTCAGCAATGAAAAAGTCACCCGATAGGTGTTGCAGGCATCTGTCGGCGGGTTATAATTATTGCTTAAATCATCTATTATGCTAAATCGGTCACCTTCGGTTTCATGTTCCGCCATCATCACTTGAATGGGGTTTTTAACTGTTCCAAAATGAGGTCTTTCCATTGTCGTGCCCGTTTGTTTGGCCTTTACCATTTTTCGCACTGCGGGAAAAAGCACTAATTCCTCTTTCTTCATATGCATTGCAAGTTCACCGCCACACGCCTTGAAATGTTCTGTAATTTGAAAAAGTTCAGGATGTCTTTCACCATGGACACGACACAGCTTTTCTAAGTATTGGTTGAGAACGGGAATGCTTTCCTCAACGTAACGGTGATGTTTTTTCTCGATGTAATCGGCAAGTAGGTCTATTGGCCAAGATTTAAAATCGCTGTTGTCATTGTTGTTCCGATCTTTAACGGCTTTTATTTCCGCTATCAAACTATTGGGGTCCAATTTACTTTTTTCTGCCACTTCCGCTATGCTACGATTGCCCTTGCAGCAAAAGTCTATCTTGTGGTTTTTGAAAATCTGGGCGGTTCGGTAGTCCTCGGCGACCATCTGTCCTATTGTTTTTTCCATTGTTTTTTCCATGATGTTGTTATATAAAAGTTATTTCTGAATCGACCGCCATAATAGCGGTAGCCTTAAAGTCTTTTTGAATGATGAGGTTGTGTTCCTTTCCGGCCGGAATAATGAACGGGGTTCCTTTGGTCAAGATATGATCGACCTCGGGCATTTTTAGAATTGCCTGGCCTTCCTCTACCAAAATAACAGCTTCCCCGGTGCTGTAGTGTGGGGGCATTGTCATTCCTGACAGTCCTTTGATTTGTATTACCTTGTAGGTATTGCCCACAGCTAAATGAATAAGTTCGGGTTTGTTCATTAGGTTCATAATGCTATGTTTTAGATTCTCCCCAAGTTTCTTTTTCGATTTTAGTCCACAACGCTGGGAAGAATTTACGTTGCTGATATTTTGGGTGTAGGTATTTTTTCCACTCCGAACCTCCGGTTGCGGCCTTGGTTTCCCCTTTTCTGTTCAGGTAGTGATCCGCTGTTCTTAAATGCACCAATGGCCATTCTACATTGTACAGACGGTCGAAGTCCCTAAGTTTTTCTAGTAATACGGATGAAGGGTTTTTCATTTTTAAAACTTTATCCTCCACAGTCTTTCCATGCACTTTTTTTGCAAGACCGATAAAACTTTCCAGGTACTTTTCTTCAAATAGGGTCAAGGTCAAGGTTTTTTTGCCGGTTGTTCTGTTGAGCCCGGCATCGATCCAATAGATATGTTCAAAATAATCCTCAGCCACAGGATGGGCGGGAAGATGTTTTTTGCCCTCTTCGCCCACCAGATTTTCCAAACGGGTGCATAAAATTTCGATATAGCGGAACTGGGCACTTTGAAATCCGCTTGCAGGGGTCAATGTTTTCCTGAATTCGTTGTAATCGTCATAGTCCATGCCGTCTTTCATGATATCGAAAGAAGTAATCAACATCAAGGTATAGCGGTGCAATCTACCGATCTTGGTCATTAAAAATTCTTCTGAAACAATTTCCTCTTCCATAATTTGGTCGAGCTCGTGGCGCATCATTTTGAGCAAGAGTTCGGTCAATTGGTGGTACATGATAAAAATAGTCTCGTCCTTAAAATTGGTACGTGGTTTTTGTAGGGAAAGCAGGGTATCGACCTCTACATAATCCCAATAGGTTATCGGTTTCGCATATAGCAGCCCTTGAAGATAGGTTTCTGGGTTTTCACCGAGTTGGTGATATTTTTGTTGTATTTTACTGTTGGTATCCAAATGGTTTTATTTTTATTAGGACAAATATGTCCGATTTAAATTCAATTTTTTTTTATCGTTTCAAATAGGTCAAGCCAATCTCAAGACCTGCGGTCATTTCATAGAGACTGGTATTTTCCAGCATGTATCTTAAATCGTTCCGTATTTGAACAAACTTGTCATGCACAGGACAAGGTTTGTTGGCATTGCATTTCTTTAGCCCTAGACCACAACCCATGTATACATTGTCGCCATCAATTGCATATACGATTTCGCTTAGTTTTATGCGGTCGATACCACTCCGCTGAATTTCAAATCCTCCCGCAGCACCCTTTACAGAATCAACGATTTGGTTTTTCGACAATTGTTGCAGAATTTTAGCGGTAAACGCCACAGGGGAATCTATTTCTTCCGCAATTTCCTTTAGGCTGACCCGCCTACCTTCAAGCGATCGAAGGGCAATGTAAGTCGAGGCTCTAATACCATATTCACATGCTTTTGAAAACATCAAAATCGTAGTTAAATTGATTACAAAGATACAGGTATTTTTAATTCGGACAAAGTTATCCGAATATATTTTTTAAATTCAAAAAATGCGGTTGGGCGACCATGATGCCATTCTTCGGTTTATGAGTGGAAACATTTCCCAAGTGGAATAAGAGTATAATGATGTCGGCACGGCCGATTTCTTGACCGGATTATTACAGGAACACGAAGAAATGGCCTGGTTGCTTCGGGCAAGTATTTCGAAGCAAGAAAAACCGTCCGAGGTGTTTTAATACAAAAACTGGCTATACTCCAATATACTCCTCTGCCTCCCTTGTTATTATAAGGAAAGCTGGGGAGTGTATTTTAAGTAGATGCGATATTTTTGAAAAGAGTGGGGCAATCAACTTTAAAAATCATGATATTGCATCAAGAAAATAATAAAATGGCATCAAGTTTTTTTGCGCTCCTCGATGATATAGCCGCCCTCATGGACGACGTTGCGGTAATGGGCAAAGTGGCCGCCAAGAAAACGGCCGGCATTCTTGGCGATGATCTCGCCGTAAATGCGGAAAAAGCCTCGGGCTTTATGTCCTCAAGGGAAATTCCCGTACTATGGGCCATAGCAAAAGGCTCTTTTCTGAACAAGTTGATCATTCTTCCGGTAGCTTTTTTATTGAGTGCTTTCGCACCAATGGCCGTTACGATTATTTTGATCATCGGTGGACTTTATTTGGCTTATGAAGGCGCCGAGAAAGTCTATGAATATTTCGTGCCGCATTCCCAACCAAAATTAAACGAGATCATACAAGTACTTTCGGAAGATGAAATCTTAAGATTGGAAAAGGAAAGGATAAAATCAGCCATATGGACTGATTTTATCTTATCCGTTGAAATTGTCATTATCGCCCTGGGTACGGTGGTAGACGAAACGCTTTTGACCCAGATTCTTGTAGTTTCCCTCATTGCCATTATCGCCACCATAGGTGTATATGGCATTGTCGCCCTCATCGTTAGAATGGACGAATTCGGCGCCAAGCTTATCGACCTGAACGATAGGGAAAATAGTTTATCCGACAAAATAGGTCGGGTCTTGGTAAATGCTTTGCCCAAAGTCATCAAAAGTTTGGCCGTTATCGGCACCATTGCCTTACTTCTGGTAGCAGGAGGTATTTTTGTACATAACATTCATTTCGTACATAACTTAATGGAAAGAGTTCCTTCAATTATCGGCGAATTTATCGTAGGCCTGATTTTCGGATTTGTTACATTGCTACTGGTAAACCTGTTTAAAAAGATTTGGAAAAGGTTGAGGTCAGGTCGAAAAACATGACTTTTGTTTTAAACGTTAACCGCTCACGTAGTAATGGTAACCTTAATCTTGAAACCCAAACTTGAAACCTTTTTATCCTTGCAGCATCAAATACTGCACCTTGGTATGGTAACAGATCTCCTCAACGGAAGGCCGGAACAGAATCATTTGGAAAATGTTGAGGTTCTTGGCCACCACGGGACTCATGTCTATATCCGTATTTTCCATAAAACATTGTACGGCAATTTCGAGTTTGTACCGATCAGGGAATGGAAACTATGGTCAACATCCATTAGATAATCCTGTATAAAATCCTATTCTTTTGGAACCACTGTCCATAAAGTTGGCAGTTCAAAAACCTCCAATTCAAAATACGGCATAGCGGCCAGAAGATGGTCGAAAATATCGGCCATAACATATTCATAATTTTCCCAACGTTTATCAGTGCTAAAAGCGTAGATTTCCAAAGGAATGCCTTGTGGAGTGGGGGGTAGTTGCCGCACCATCAACGTCATGCGCTTGTTGAGGGCCGAATGGTTTTCGAGATAGGTCAGTACATATTTACGAAATACCCCGATATTGGTCAGGTTCCTGCCATTAATGGCCAATTCTTTATCGATATCATTCGCCGTATTATGCGAATTTATCTGTTCGTTTCTTGTGATGAGATACGGTTGGATGAGTTGGATCCTTTTAAGTGATGCAACATCCTCATCAGTCAAGAAACGAATGCTCTTTTGGCTGATAATCAATGCGCGTTTAATACGCCTTCCCCCGGAGACCTGCATGCCCCGCCAGTTCTTGAACGAATCGGAAATCAGCGCGTAGGTGGGAATGGTGGTTATGGTCTTATCAAAATTCTGGACTTTGACCGTGGCCAAGGTAATTTCGATGACGTCGCCATCGGCACCGTATTTGTCGAAAGTGATCCAATCGCCGATACGCACCATATCGTTTATACTGACCTGTATACTCGCCACCAAACCGAGAATGGAATCCTTGAATATCAACAGGATTATGGCGGAACCTGCTCCAAGGGCGGTAAAATATTTCCAAATTTCAACGTCCGTAATTATGGCGAATATGGTAAAGATGCCCACGATCCAAGCAAAGATCATAAAGACTTGAATGTAGCTGTCCATCGGTTTGTCCCGAAACCTTGGTTTGGTCTTTAAGTAATCGTTCGTACTCCTAAAAAGGCTTTTGACGGTAAAAAGGATCAGTACCACAAACAGAATTCTGAGTATTTTCAGCGCTAAGCCGCCTCCGTATTCAAAATCGATAAATGCGAAAGGAACAAGTTCGAACAATGCCAATAGCGGAATGATGTGGGCCGCGTAGCGCGGCACTTTATTGGCCACGAGAAAATTATCAAAATTGGTCTTTGATTTTCTCGCCAACCGGACCGATACTGTGCGCAGTATTTTCCATACAACCAAATCGACCAACCAGACCAAAAGCAAGATGCCTACTAGCATGATAAGCAGGTTGAGGTAGGAGGCGAGGTTTTCGCCCATACCGGCCTTTAAAAGATAATTATAGAGTATTCGGGATAGACCGTTTTCCATTATCTAAGATTAGTGGGCGTTACGTGTAGAAAATTGGGCAAAGATACCATTAACTTTAATCATTCTATACGGTTCCCTTCGGTAGTAAATGAGAGGCCTTGTGTTCCATAAGTGGAGATCATTATTCCTTCAAAAAAAGGTGCTGTCGATTTTGGTTTTATTTTCCAATCGAAAATAAAATTAGCCCCTGTGCCGCCTTCTTGATCAATTTCGTCGATGACGATTTCAACGGTTTCCAAGGGGGCAAGATATATAGGTTTGTCAAAATAAGTGTGTATCAGTCTTGCATGGGTATCTAAATATTCGGCCTTGGTGATATATATTGTATCCTTTATACCGATATTCCGGATACTGGCCGTTACGGTCATATTATGCGTCTTGTGCTCCGAAAGGCTGTAGATCTGCGAGTAAACCGACAGATACGATTTACCGGATTCCAGCGAATCAAGACCATCCAATTGAACGGTTCTTTTTTCGAAATTTTCGTGATGGGGCGAATCGGTTGCATTTTTTTCTTGACAGGAATTGAGTAGAAATCCTATCATAAATATGGAAATAAGATACTTCATAATGTGCTTTTGTTCGTTATAAATAGTTTTATTTCGAGCGCTAATATAGTGCTGGCATGATAAAGGAAAATGTGATTGTTGTTGTTGGATATTAATTTTTTTGGGTATCATGATTAACATCAATAAAGATATAGATCAAAATATTTCATGTGAATCGCATAATGATTGGCATTAGTAAAATCAGAGCACCGACGATAACAACAAATGAGCTCATCAGTGATGCCCCGAATATCAAGAACGCTCACATAAAAGCGGCCAAGCCGATGGCTGTACCCAATGTATAACTAGCATAAATGTCGCCAAAAAAGAAGAAAGGCTCGATTTTATATTCAAACCCACAGAACGAACAAGTATCGTGCATATCATCAACGCTCGCCAAATGATAAGGGTTTGTATTTCGGCACCTGCTTTCCTAATGGCATTTTGGACATGCACCGACCAAAATGCCATATTTTTTTTGAACATTATTATGGTTTGATTCTCAAATTAAAATGATTAAATCATAGCTTGATAAGCAGTTTAGCCGTGCAACGCCAATACGGGTACATTCTTAAAATAACCCAACTTGCCCAAAGTTGGCGTTCCGAAGCCTAATTTTTCCCAAACGGATGGTTTCTTGTCAATATAACTGATCATATTACTATGCCTGATTTCTACGAAACAACTCAATGCAACCGCCATTTTAACATTATGAAGTACGTTGAAGCTATGGTCAACATCCTTAAGATATTTTTGTAACCGTATCTTATTATTTTTCTGTTGAAGTGTCAATGAGCCGTTGTCCGATAGGCTAAGTACTTGTATGCTGGCACCGGTCATTTTAGCAATTTCGGCCAGATATTTGACCTCGGAAGTCTTGAAATCGTTATTGAAATTGGTTGCTAGAACAATTTCTTCCGGCCGGTCGAAGGTCACGTTTTTGGGTACTACTAGAACGGGACACTTTCGTACATTCTCAATTACGGCCAGCGTATGTTTTCCATATTTACCCTCCCTTTCATCAGTCAGACCCTTGGCCCCCATGATGATCATATCGATATGCCTACTTTCTACGGCATCTTTGACCGCATCTACCAATAGCATGGAACTTGAAAGCACATGAAAACGATGCTTCGGGTCTTGGATCTCAAAGGTCAATCTGACCATGATATCGCCTAAACTTTGGGTGGAACGTTTTTCCGAAAGTTTGTTAAATGCTTCATCGGGATCCAATTGGCTAATACTATCAAGGCCGTAAACATCTTTCCAGTAGGTGTTCAGGATATAAAAATCACATTCATGATTCTCATAGAGCTTGATCGCATATTGAATGGCGTTCCACGAATTCGATGAAAAATCGGTAGGCAACAACAGGTTTTTTCCCATGATCTTATTGTTTTGATTTTAGCGTTTGGCTTCTAACAAAATGTTGGCCAACACTTTTGATTTTACGTTTCTAAATTTTTTTTTATGTTCTAGATACAAATTGCGGTTCCGCTCGTGCTTGCTCAGATAGAATGCATCACATGCTACCGTATCGCATTCGATGACATCTTTCATAGCACCTTCATATCGGTACAATGTTCTTAAGTTTAAGGTGTTCTCCCTTCGCAGGGTCTGTAGTTCTTGATACAGAACGGCATTGTTCAACATACGGTCCTCAATATCCAGCAGATACTCAAGTTCCTCGTTGATATATTCCAGATCATCGGTCCAGTTGTTCACTTCGGCTTTATCTTTTTTCATCATGATCCTACTGTCGGGCTCATGGCTATAAAATAATTTTGTCGCGTTCATAATACTATATTTGCATTACTATATTTGTTCTCTTGTTCTACCGTTTCTATGGTCAATTTTTGTTCTCCGGACGGGAATTCCCACGTTATCGAATCGCCCTCGGCATAGCCCATGACCGCTGCCCCCATTGGAGTAAGGATCGATACTTTATCGTTTCTCACATCACTGTCGTTGGGCATGACCAATTTGAATTTTCTGTGCCATCCGTTCTGTGACCCAATGATAATCGTTGTGTTGAACCGGACAACATCATTTGGCATATCGACTTCGTCGCGTATTTGTGCGGACTCCAGTTCTCCTAACAATTTCTTAACCGATTTACGTAGGGTATCGTCCTTATAATATCCTGAAAGGTTCATAAATCGTTTTAGGACCACATATTCCTTTTTTTCTATGATCAGATTCATGTATTTCATTTTTTGTCTTTTTATCTCAAGGGAATATTCCCCGTTGTACATAGGCTTCCTCAAGCCGTTCGATCGCGATGATAAAGGCAGCGGTGCGCATATCAACTTTTCTGTCATTCGCTGTTTCCGATACTTTTGTAAAGGATTCTTTTAATTTCTTTTCCAATTTGGCCACGACCTCTTCCAATTGCCAGATCTCGCCGTTGCGGTTCTGAAGCCATTCGAAATAACTGCCGATTACCCCACCGGAATTACAGAGGATATCGGGAATGATATCAATGCCCTTTTTTAATAGGATTTTCTCGGCTTCCACATCGGTAGGACCGTTGGCACCTTCGGCAATCAGATAAGCTTTTATCCGTGGCGCGTTTTCTGCGGTAATCTGGTTGCCCAACGCAGCAGGAATACAGATGTCACAATCCAAGCCAAAAAAATCGGTATTGTCTATGGAATGGGCATTAGCAAAACCTAGGATGCTTCCCTTGTTGGCCTGGGAATATTCCAATAGTATTTCAACGGATATGCCGTTTTCGTTCGCTATACTGCCATAAGCATCCTGCACGGCGATCAACACGGCACCTTCTTTTTCCAAAAAATACGCGGCCCAATAGCCGACATTACCGAAACCTTGCACGATGAACTTTTTATCTTTTAGGTCAACTTTTTTGTTTTCCGCCCAAAACTTGATGGTGAGGAAGACCCCATAGCCCGTTGCGCGGTCCCTACCTTCGGAACCTCCGGCACCGACCGGTTTTCCAGTAACCACGTGCATATTCTTGGAACGTTCATTGGGCGATTTAGTGGACATATAGGTGTCCAAAATCCACGCCATGGTCTGCGAATTGGTATTCAGATCGGGTGCGGGGATGTCCAATTCCGGACCGATATTATCGCCCAGGGCGTATGTAAACCTTCGCGTAATCCGTTCCAACTCGGAATTTGAATATTTGGTCGGGTCCAATTGTATCCCTCCCTTGGCTCCACCGTAGGGCAGCCCTGCCAAAGAGGTTTTCCATGTCATCCACATGGCCAGTGCCCTTGCGGCGTCGATGTCTACCGTCGGGTGGTATCGCAATCCTCCCTTATAAGGGCCTAACGAATTGTTGTGCTGAACCCGGTAGCCTGTAAAGATTTCTACTTCGCCATTGTCCATCCGGACCGGAAAATGAACTACGAGTTCGTTGTTCGTTACTTCAAGTATCTTTCGAATGTTCGGGTCAAGACCTATAATATCGGCCGCATTATCGAATTGGCGCATGACGTTGTCCAACATACCCTGTTTTAAAACTTTCTTTTGTTTCAATGTTTTTGTTACCATTGGTTTTATCTTAGTACTAATTGTCTTTTGGTTTTTAATGGCCTGGGAGAATGTTGCATTAACTGCCGTTCCATTTTAAATTTTTCTTGTGGATGTTCCAAATAATGCTCATACTCACTACAGGAATAAATGTTTCTTTTATCCGTAGTCAACACACAAAAGGAAAGGAAACTACACGTGGAACAAATGCTCCTTTTATATTTATGTCTCATAATTTTATACTATTTGAGTTTTAAAATCTGCCCGACTTTCGATTGCTTTTTGAGCAAAACAATTTTCACGAAAACCGGACAGATACATCAACCCTGCCTGTATCCTATGACTTGGGCAACCAAATCAATTATTTAGCCAGCAGTTCACCAGAGGAAACGGCCTCGGCAAAATCTGCGGATACCACCGGATGTGTCCCGAAAAAGCGGGTGCCATTGGTACGTTTCATTTTTATTTTGGTAGTACCATCCTTTTTCTCTTTAATCGAGGTTACGATTATTGTATTTCCCTCTACTTTTTTGTAGTTGGCAATACCGCCTTTCTTGATAATGAAATTTGGTCTCGGAAAATCGATATGCTCGTATTGATTGGTAGCGGGTCTACCAATTTCGAATACATCCCCAACTTTTACTTCATTGTGAAATAACTCGGTACTTGTTTGTGCCGTCAGCACACTTACTGAAAACAACGCCATAATTACATATTTGATCATCTTTCTATATTTAGGGTTAAAGAATTTTTGTATTGCTTCGGAAGGACGTTCTTGAAGATTTCTTCGGGAATATCCACATTAAAGTATTTTTCGCTCTGTTTGACCTTTCCGATTTTTAAGGTCAAGATGTCGCCCGGAAGTCCATATTTTATGGCATCGCCTTCGGAAAGCCCGATAACCGATGCGCCCAAAGTGCTCTTTACAGAAACCTTATCGCTTTCGATATCATCCTCATAGGGAAGCACCAATTGAAAGGTCTCGCGCCATCCCGATTCGCAGCTTACGCTCACATAGGAATACATTCGTATAACATCATCGGGCATGTCTTCCAAATCATATATGAGAGCATTCGACATATTTTCCGCTCGATTATCCAATGCATCTTTATGGGCATAATCCTCGATGTAATGGTTCAAGTGTTGATATCGTCTTAGCATCACGAAATCTTTTTTTTCCAGGACTAGACTTCCGTATTTCATTTTTTTTGTTTTAAATTTCCTTGAACCGTCATACTACTTCGATCCATCATGTCTTTTGTATTTTTTACATCGTTCCTATTTAAAAGATGTGTTTTTGTGCTTACGATGGAAGTAATAAAAATTAGCATCATCAGGATTTTTTAGATTCATGCCATTAAAAGCAAAGTGTATGCCCGAAAAATGAATTCCTGTGCCAAAATTTGTAACTAGCTGATAATCAAACAGCAATTGAAGATTAGAAAAAGGAGTGATAGAAAGAGATTGGGGAAAATTTCCCCAGTTGGGGAGTTTTGAACCAGTGGGTCAGTTCAATTTATCACGTAAGGTCTTACGGTCTATTTGAAGGATTTCAGCGGCCTTGGTCTTATTGCCACCGACATTGATTAGTACACGTTTTACATATTCCTTCTCCATTTCACGAAGTGGAAGGAAATCGGAACCGGGAAAATCGATCTGGAATTTTAGGTTTTCGGGAAGGTCTTTAACATCAATAGCACCATCGCACATAATGACCGCCCGTTGGATTATATTCTCCAATTCCCGAATATTACCTGGCCAATGATAGCGTTGCAAAACTTTTAGGGCATCCTGGGAAATTCCCATAAGGCGGTCTTTATATTCTATCCCATATTTTTGGACGAATTTATCGACCAACAACGGAATATCCGATTTGCGTTCCCGAAGCGGCGGCACGTTGATTTCTACAACGGTAAGACGATAGTATAGATCTTCACGGAAATGCTTTTTTTTGATGGCTTCCAACAAATCGGCATTTGTGGCAGCAATAATACGTATATCAACTTTTTCAGCCTTTCGGGAACCTACTTTTGTAATTTCCTTTTCTTGAAGAGCGCGGAGCAGTTTGGTCTGAACCGAAAGGGGTGCCGTACCGATTTCATCTAAAAAGAGCGTACCGCCATCCGCTGCCTGAAAGAACCCGTTTCGGTTTTCGTTGGCACCAGTGAAGGCTCCTTTGGTATAGCCAAAAAGTTCGGCCTCCAATAAATTTTCGGGAATGGCACCGCAGTTTACCGCCACAAAGGGCGCACGGGAAAATTGGCCTGAATAGTGGATGGCCCTTGCTACCAATTCCTTGCCCGTACCGCTTTCACCTTGGATCAATACCGTTGCCTTGTTGTGCTTGACCCTATCGATGATGTCGGTAATTTTTTGAAAAGCTTCAGATGCGCCAATCATGTCGGCATAGCCAATGCTCTTCCCACGATCAATTACAGGTTGCCGTTTTTTTCTTTTTGCACCGCTATCCAAGGACTTTTGTACGGCCTGTTTTAACTCATCCTTGGTAAAGGGTTTGGTCAAATAATCGATCGCACCTGACTTGATGACCTCCAAGGCCCCATCTACTGAAGGGTAGCCCGTGATGACCAATTTGGGCATCTCAGGATAATGTTCATCGGCGAACTTTACCAATTGCAACCCGTCCACTTCGGGCATTTGAATGTCGGTAATCAAGAGATCGACAAACGTATCCTTTAAAATATAAAGGGCTTCTTTGACCGAGACGGCTTTAAAGGTATGATAGTCCATAGATTGCAAATGCCGCTGCAAAAGTTCTAAAATATCGATATCGTCATCGACGAGCAGTATGTTTTCTTTACGCAATGCCATTTCTACAATTTAGGAAAATCAATGGTAAAAATAGTTCCTTTTGGGGTATTCGCACTATGTATAATCGTTCCCTTATGGCTACTGATAATGCCGTGCACAACGCTTAGGCCCAGTCCCGAACCTTCTCCCAAAGGTTTTGTGGTAAAAAAGGGTTCAAAGACCTTATCCTCGTTTTTGTCGTCGATACCCGGGCCTTCATCCGAAATTCGGATCTGTACTGTTTTTCCTATGTCATTGATGTCAATGCCAATATGCCCATTTTTAGGAGAAAAATAGATGGCGTTCATGATCAAGTTGAAAATTACTTGGGTCAATTGCACGGTATCGGCACGGAGTTCTATGCTATCATCGCCGAAAGACTTGGTCAAATTGATATTTTTCGTCCGTAAGGAAGGCCCAAGCAGCTTCAATATATTTTCAACCACCGGAATCAATGCCACCAACTTCATTCGCTGGGGCATCTCACACGCAAAGAACATTAGTTTTTTGACCACCTCGCGACTGAAAATTGCATTGTCCACAATTTTCTCCAGATCCCTTATGGCACTCGGGTCTGTTATCCTTTCCTTCAAAAGTTCAGTAAATCCCAAAATATTTGCAAGTGGCGTATTCAGTTCATGGGCTATGCCCGCCGTAATCTCGCCCAAAATATGAAGGCGGTCCGCACGCTCCACCTGTCGTTTGATCGCCGTTTCGCTATCGTGCACCTGTTTTCTTTCTAGCAAGTTGCCAACTGCTAAGGAAACATTTTCAAGTAACTTTTCCTCTTCTTCCAAAAAGTCGGAATCCGCATACTTGTCCTTGGGATACCCTATTTTTATAAAGCCTTCGGATTTGTTGAAAACCCTAATATCGGATTTTATGAAAACCATGTCGGTTTTGAATCCTTCGGTCTCAATTCCGTAGTCGCCACTTTTCAATAAGACCTCGGTATCGTGTTCGAATTGCCAAGCTTTTTTCAGGCTATAGGCAATAGCTTCAAGCGAGGTCTCCAATTGGTCGTAATCGGAGTTTACGATGATAGAAGTAACCTCGTAGAGACAGGTTAGCTCTTTTATCCGCTCCTTTAGCTTAGCTTCGACTGTTGTCATTATTGCTAAAAATTTTATCTGGCAAATTTGAAAAGTGAAGTTCTTAAATATTTGGTTGGAATGGAAATTTATGTCGGAAAATCAGTTTTCATTATCCCATAGCCCTACGGCAGCAGTCGGGTAACTCTTCCGTTCCGATCCTCTCCCTAACAGACACGCGGGGCCGGTCTGCCAGCAATACTTTTTCAAATGAAGACTTTCTAGAATTAAAAAAGAAGGGGAATCAAACTAGGGAATTGGTTTCAAAGCTCCTATGCTTGTCGCTAAATAAAAATCTTACATTGCCATTTTCATGATTATCGCAACAACACTATGTGGTTTACGATATGGACTAGAAAGCCATCCGTTAAGTCCATAAATTATCGTAATATTATTTATGGTAACAAAAGCGATTCCCCTTTCAGGAAGAATAAAAAAAGGGCTGAAAAATTATGGGCCCGCATTTTTTATTATTGGCTATGTGGTGGGTACCGGGAGTGTAACCTCCATGGTGGTTTCAGGTGCGAATTATGGCTTAAGCCTTGCATGGGCCCTGTTGCTTTCATGTTTTTTTACCTATTTCCTCCTAATCGCTATCAGCAAATTGACCATTGTTTCAGGGGAAACCCTTATGTACAATTTTAAAAAAGCATTTGGGAAACCCCTTACCATTTTCATTATGGGCGCACTGCTCGTTTCCATAGTTTCTTCCTGTATAGGGGTTATGGGCGTGGTGGCCGAGGTGACCATGGAATGGATATCGGTAAAGACCTCTATCTCCTTTCTCAATGGTCCAATCATTTCCATTTTCTTCATTTTCCTATTACTCAGTCTTTTTTGGACTGGAAAACACGAAAATTTCATCAAGGCAATGAGCGTTATGGTCGGTTTCATGGCACTTGCCTTTATTATTACAAGTATCATGGTGGTAAGGGAGACAGGGTCATCCCTAATTGATTTCTTTCCAGAATTGCCTAAAGGGGATAATACGGGCCTTGTAGTTGCTGGTATAGTTGGGACGACAATGGCCGGGGTATGTTTGGTCTCGCGAAGCATTTTGGTTCAAGAACAAGGTTGGGGATTGAAAGATTTAAAGACCGAGAACAAAGATGCCATGTCATCTATGGTAATGACTTTTTTTATAAGTCTTGCCATTATGATCAGCGCCACGGGAACGCTTTATTTTCAAGGGGCACAAGTTGATGATGCCACGGATATGATGCACGCCTTAGGCCCTTGGGCGGGGGATTTTGCCCTTACCTTATTTACCTTGGGGATCATAGGCGCGGGATTGTCATCCATTTTCCCCAATCTCTTATTGTTTCCCTGGTTGATTGCGGATTATACCCATACATCACGGAACATGAAAAAACCTTTATTCAAACTAATAGTGGTTTTGGTCGCACTGTCCGGATTGATTGTGCCCATTGTAGGGGGCAAACCGGTCTGGATATTGATTGCTTCCCAAGCACTTAGTCCATTTGTAATGCCGTTGATAACGCTCTTTTTATTGCTCCTGCTCAATAGATCTAGTATTATGAAAGAGCATAAAATCAATGTTTGGATGAATATCGCCTTGGGGGCTACTTTAATTTTCAACTGTTATATGCTGTATGTTGCGTTGAATGGATTCCTGAATTTCATATAGAACACCACTAAGGTGCTATTTGCATTCAAAAAAACATCATTATAAAAGATGCTACAAACATTAAATCGTTCTTAAAAAAATAACCTACCCTCATAGGTGACAAGGACGGGGCGCA
>JBBKWR010000262.1:0-3756 GCA_037969055.1 Flavobacteriaceae bacterium
AATGGCATACCAAGCATAGCCGAAGGGTTCCATACGCTGGGGCGCCCGTACCGAGATTATGGTATACTCGGGAGGCAGCTCAGGAGCGAATGAAAACAAGTCTTCTTCATTACTTCCGTAACCATGTAACAAAAAAATCACAGGTGCGTTTCCTGCCGTTAGCGCGGAAGGCTTGATCAGGTGCTCCAAGGATAGGGGGGCGGTTGTCATGTTACTGGATAAAAGTAAACCATTTTTGAAAATAGGGTCCAATTATGGGAACAGATTGCTTTTTGTCGGATATAGCCCCAACAAAACCATAACCCCACAAGACAAAATAACAAATATAGAGCCCGTACCAAGCATATTCATTGAACCATTGGCTCAAAAAAAGGGCGAAACCAATAAAACTAATGTGCAGCCCAAAAGCCTGTCGGGTATGAAACCGTGCAAATTCGTTTTTAGATTCGATATTCATACTAAGTGCTATCAGCGCACCTACTATTGTCAGGTAGGCAATGATGGCGGTTGTTTTCCCCTCTTTTTCTTTATCCATAATTCAGAACTTAGCCTAACGCAAAAGGCTTAGATTGAAAAAGAGACCTATATTGGTCTCTTCCCCATATTTTTAATATTCAAGTTATTCGCCGATGCTGCCGACCAAAGGAATTTTTTCAACCTTACCGTTCACGGCATTGATAAACCCTAAAATGGCCAATACCAATCCGGCGTACCCCAAATAACTAAAAATACCAATGTTGGTCACCGACACTAACATTCCAGCTGCAATACTTATGACGATTCCCGCCACCCAGGCCCTTAATGCCTGACCGATGTGAAACTTGGCAAATTCGTTCTTCTTTTCATTGTTCATGATAAAGGCGATGAGCGTCCCGATCAGGGTGATATAGCTAATGATCGCTATTGTTTTACCGGCTTCAATTGTTGTTTGATCCATATCCTATGTTTTAAGTTTGGCAATTAGATTAAATTATTGAACTAAGTTATTATTTTATTATCAGAGATGATACCGTAAACCGAACCTTTCATTGAATTGTTTAAAAAAGCACTGTTTTTGGAAGTGCTCTGCAAATGGGATTCTGACAGGATGTATTCAGATTCTGTTTCGAAAAGGGTGAGGCTGGCGGATTCTCCGACCGCTATTATTGGCGTTTTGAGCCCATAGCGCTCCCTTCCCTTGGTCAATAGGGCGACTGCCTTTTCGGGTCCAAAAATTTGGTTCAAAATTCCAAAAGCGCTTTCCAAACCGATGGTCCCATAGGCGGCGTTATCGAATTCAATCCGTTTTTCTTCTACATCCATGGGGGTGTGGTCAGAGGTTACATAGTCGATAGTGCCTTCCGACAAGCCCTTGATCAAACTTTTCAGATCATTCTTTGCCCGTAAGGGGGGCATAACCTTATAATTACTATCGAAACCCAATAGTGCCTCATCGGTAAACCAAAGGTTGTGTACCGCTACACTACAGCTAACGTCCAAGCCCTTTTTCTTTGCCTCAGCGATCAATTTTACCGCTCCCGTGGTGGAAATCGTGGGGATATGCAACTTGCCCCCCGCGTACTCCAGAATATATAGGTCACGAGCTATTTGAAGTTCTTCAGCAAGTGAAGGAATTCCTTTTAATCCAAGTTTTGTCGAATTATGGCCCTCATTTACAATACCTTTTCCGGCAATTTTCATGTCCATTGGGAAAGAGTAAACCAGGCCATTAAAGTTTTGACTGTATTGCAGTGCGATTTTTAGCAGGTTCGAGTTTTCGATTGGCTTTTCGAAATCGTAGAAACCAACAGCTCCGGCCTTTTTCATATCAAAAAGTTCCGCAAGGCTTTGGCCATCGCTTAACGCAGTCAAGGTACCAAGGGGATGGAGCCGAGTGGCGTGGGCCCTTGCCGTCTCCTTCAAAAAAATGATATCGGAGCTAGTATCGGGAACTGGATTAGTATTCGGATTTAGTACAATGTCGGTGAAACCGCTTTTTGCGGCCGTACGGAGTCCGTTAGCAATGGTTTCGCGCTCTTCATGTCCCGGTTCCCCAAAACATACACCGCTATCGAACCACCCCGCGGATACATGAAGGTTTTTATATTCAAGGATTTCAGTTTTGCCTTTTACCTCGATCTTTTGGGCAATTTTTTCGATGATGCCGTTGCTTATTAGGATATCCCTCTTTTTTAAATGAAGGTCCTTGTTCGTAGCATCAAGGATTTTGGCCGATTTCAATAGTATGTTCATGTAAAATATTTTTGGAGGAGGATTTCAACCAACAGCAGTAGCGATGCTAAAATAACAAACCATTTCCAAAGCTCCGTTATACTATTGTCTTTTTCAATGGTCTGGAACAAGGTGCTTATCGAAGGTGCTGTGGCATTTGCAGGCAGTTGGTCGGGCCTTAGATATCGAAGTTCACTCTCGTTTCTTGGAAAATTAAAACTAAGACTTTTTAATACATTTTCACCTTCCTTGACGTTGTAGATGCCATCGCCGTCCAGATTGCCTTCAATGGTCAGGGTAACTTTATTGGCCATTGATTGTTGTTGGGGAATGAATTCATAGGAACCTTTGGAAACCTTTAGGATATGATCTTTTTGAAGCGAAATGAGGACTTCAATACGAGTAGTTTTCCCCAGTGTACTATATAATTTGGGCATTTTAAGGCTGTTCAGCCCCATATTGTAAAAGGTAGGGACGATCAGTGGCGAATTCCTAAAATTTGAGTTGGCCAGCGAAATAGGTGCAGTAAACAAAAAGAACGCATCTGCGCCCACCAAAAATGGGTGCATATTTTCAAATGAGAGTAGGGCGGGGGCCAAGGCCTTTATTCTAAAATATTGGGAAACCTTGGGAAATTGAAAATTAGCTACCTTTTTGGCAAACACGTTTTGATACAAAGGATGTGTAAATGATATAGTGGAAATGCTGTGTTCCGCATCTATTCTTTGGTTAAGGGAGGCAGCATAATAGTTGGCCAAGAGGCTATTGTACGATGCAAGATCAGTGTTCATCGCAGGCACGACTACCAGAGTGCCCCCATAATCGGTAAATGATTTTAAGTTAGCCGACAACGCGGTCGGTATGGTTTCCAATTCGTATAGAATGATTAAATTTTGGCTGGGTAGATCGTTATAATTCAGATTGTTTAAGGGAAATCGGGACCATTGAAATTCATCCTCGGTATAGATGCGATTTAGAAAATCAGCTTCGTCGTTACCTACCACAAGTACCTTTATCTTATCCTTCGCGCCGATATTAAAATAGAATTGGTTGTCATAAGTAAGTCCTGCCTCCGAAATTTCCAACTTCCCATTGATGATCTCATTTTTGGGGAGGGTGAAATTGACCAAGGTATTTCTTCCACTGTTGAAGACGGCGGCTGTTTTCGCAATCAAGCGATCTCCGTTATAGAGCGAAACAGGGGTCCCATCTATTGAACCATTACTTGATATAATAGCGGTAAGATTTATATTTTCAGTAGTATTACTGTTTAAATATACTGAGTCCAATGAAATATTATTTATTTCGTCCGGAAAAAGTTGCACTGCATAAACTTTAACGTTGTTGGTAGTATCGGGAACAGTGGCAGCCATCTGTTGTTGAAAATCGGACAACATGATGAAGTTCTTTTCTTTGGTAGCATCCGAACTGAAAAAGGCGTTTGCTTTTAAAAGAATGTCATCCAATTTCAATTGATTGGCCGTATAGGGTAATGCCAGCAAATCATTTTGTATGTCGACAATGGTTACGTTACGGTACACCTTA
>JBBKWR010000263.1:0-8100 GCA_037969055.1 Flavobacteriaceae bacterium
GGAATGTCAGAAGCTACCGTCGTAATCGAGTCTGCCGAAAAAGGGGGCGGTCTGGTAACGGCCGATATAGCGCATAGCTATAATCGGGACGTCTTCGCCGTTCCGGGACGTGCAGAGGATACCTATAGCATCGGGTGTAATAACTTGATCAAACAACAAAGGGCACAAATGCTCACTTCCGCTGCCGATCTTATCTATATATTGGGATGGCAATTGGAGGCCTCGGAACCGAAAACCGTGCAGAAACAGCTATTTGTAGAATTGGATGACTCGGAAAAATCGATCTACTCTTTTTTACAGCGGGATGGAAAACAGGAATTGGATGTTATTGCCCTGGAATGCCAAATACCCATTTTTAAGACCTCTTCCACCCTATTAAATATGGAAATGAAAGGGATTATCAGGCCCTTGCCCGGGAAATTATTCGAGGCCATTTAAGGCACTGGATAAGGCACCCAATAGGTCTTCTTAAAGCGCGTGGAGCGGCAAATATGTACGGCTAGGTACCGCTCCTACCCACTGAATTGTATTTATCCAAATGGGCTAATGACAAACCCTCCGGTCGGTGGGCATCGAATTCTATTTGAATATTCGGAAAAAATGGCATGTTGTCGATGATATACCACTTTAAGTCGTTGCTTTAATTTGAAAGGGTTAGTGCCGGCATCGTATTACCGACCCACTGGTCTTTTTTCAATATTTCTGGCCTAAAAACGTTTTTGGCATTATTCCATTACACCAAAGGTCTGTAAATAGGCACCAGGGCTTCCATATGGGGATAGTCCTTCTATCGACACTTGAATTTGTTGGGCCTTGTCGGAATTATAGAAGAGTAGCCTTGCGTTTCCATTTTTATCGGTAGTAAATGAAGGATTCCAATATAAGGTTGAACGATAGTCCGTGGTATTTTGCTCATCAAGTGCTACATTGTATTTAGGGGCGTAAAATTCCTTGGCAATGGCATGCCCAGGCACCCTAAAATCAGGAGCTATGACAGGATCCACTGTTTTACCTTCGCCCCCCCTTTTAGTATATATTAGAATAACCCCATTGGCCCCCCTTGAACCATAGATGGCGGCAGAGGGTCCTTTTAAAAGTTCAACCCGTTCCACAGTAAAAGTATCCATAGTGGCAATATAGGTAGGTACTGGATTTGGTGTTATGGATTGCTCTACGGACAAGCTGACCGTGACCGGTCTTGCATCACCTGTAGCTTGACGAGAAGACCGCTCTGCAAGCTGATTTTGACGGGCCGTTGTAGAAGCTGACGGATTATTGTCACCGACCGGAATGCCATTAAGCACCCATAATGGTGTACCCCCGTTTCGAATACTCACAGTAGTTCCATTGACGGATACCCCTGAAAACCTACTGACCAAGGCAAGCACGGTTTGAGCTGCTTTATGATCTTCCATATACAGGGTAGCATCAGGCCTTTGCCCATACACAGAGGGGGATTGGTTTCTACTTTTTTCTATTTTTTTATCAGTGACCACCACCTCATCTAGTTTTGTAGTTTTTTTGAAATCAAATAATGTTCCTAATTTTCTTTGGGCGGAAACCACATTAATATACCTTTCGGTTTCTTCTGTATCAATGAATTCAACCCCTTTGAAATTGGGCAATGGCAGCATTGTTTCATGCGTATTGAGGGTTACCTTTACATCTATGGGCCTATCTGCGTTATCAAAGGCGTTGAACGCAATATCGGTACTGTCCTGAAAGTTAAAATCAGGGATTGAAAAAGTGCCATCTAGTGCGGTTGTGGCCGAAAACATTCCCAATTGCCCGCCAGATTTGGCAATAACGTTGAGGGTGGCCCTCGCCAAGGGTTTTTTATTAAGATTATGGGCTATCCCAGAAATCATCAATCCTTTGGTAAAGTTGAATTCTTTAGGGGGGGTTGATTTGGCTTCAACCTCCGGCCAGGGGAATTTTCTCCAACCATGCGTTAGCATTACCAGGTCTAAACTGTGTAAAGTAGCTCTTTTTTGATCTTTAAAAAGAAGGCCGGGATCCGTGATATGGCCCTTAATATCAGATTGCAGTAAAAGATGTGTTAAAATATTGGAAGCGTTTGGGTCCTTTACAGTCTGGCCCGCATCCGTTACGGCCAGAGAGAGTTCGGCGGAAACGGCCCTGCCATCGGTATCAGTAACATGTACCGCGATGGCAACTTCATCTCTCTTATCAAATTTTCTCGGACTTATATTTGTGCTAATTACCAAATCTTGTTGATTGTTGATGAAAACGAGCCGTTCGCACCAGGGTCTTTTTTGAGCATCAAAAAGGGTAAGCGTCATTAGTCCACTTGGTATTTTACTTTTTGGGATCTCAATATTGACGGTCGGTTTGCTCCCAAAATCAAATTTACCCTGATAGTATCTTTTGTTGTTCACATGTCCCACTAAATAAAAAGGTTGTTCCCTTAGAAGTTCAGTCGCTTGAACTTTTACCTGGACACTTTTTGGATTTAGGTTGTTTACCAAAATGGCATACCCCTCGTCCATGATTTTAGGAAACGGATATTCAGCTCCGCTTCCCAAAACTGCGGTGTATTGTTCCCCAGCTAACGGCTTAAATGAGAAAAAACCGGCTCCCCTATCTATAGTGCCCAATGTGGCAGCCAACTTTCCATGGGAATCTATTAAATGTCCTTGTATGTTTCTCCCAAGACCATCAGATCCTATAGCTTTAAAAGCTACCTGTCCCATTAAATTGGCAACCAGATGTCCTCCTTCCGGAAAAAACTGCAGATCGATCTTTTCATCCTTGCTAGAGGCTGGTAGGGGCACACTATCTTCATTAAGGACTTTTATCGTTTTGCTAAAAAAGAAATCTTGATCATCGTTGCGCATCCAATTTGTATAGGAGCGTAGCTGATAATATCCTGTAGGAAGATTCTCGGGTAGTTCTATGGAACCAATAGCCTTACCATTGACGATGGCTTGGGTTTGGGAAAGTGCAATTTCATTATGGGGTCCCACAAGATCTACATGCAGTACCCTACTTGCCAATGAAAAATGATGAAATGATCCCAAAACAGCATACCCACTGTACCAAATGGTTTCTCCAGCAGCAAATATTTCTTTATCGGTGTGCAGATATACTTTTTCGACCGGATTATAATTATTATAGTAATTGACCGACATGCCCAGCTCTTTTATAAAGGCATCGTTGACTAAATCTGATTGTAATAATGCTACTTGATCTTTACTATTTAGAAAGATAGAACCAAATGCGTTGGCCCTTCTAAAAGAAGTGATGACCTCTTCTTCGACCGGGGTTCTTTTGACAATGGGATTTTCTTCCCAGAATTTTTCATTATACCCTATTTCATCCAGCTTTTGCCAGTCGCTAGTATTTTTACTAAACTGCCCGCCCAATTTTTTTCTAGAGGTGGGCGTATAATGTTCAAAAAATGTGAGATTGGAAGTGGAAGCGGAATGAAACTTTAGACTATCGTTTTTATAATAATCAAATCCCTGATCTATTTTCACATAATCGATTGCGGAGTTGGCCGTGCTGTCCTGTCTGTACGCTATTTCGAATCCGATATTATAGTTTTTCCATATGCTATTTTTTTCCACAAGCTGAACAAATTTCAAATCGTTCCGTGAAATGTTGCCCACAACTTTTAGGATGTCGTAGGTTTGGGTATTAATATATACCTCTGCATTGAAAATTGGGGTGTACAAGCTTTTTATAGGTTCAAACCCCAATACCGCAATTTTTTGATCCCCGGATGGGATGTATTCAATTATATGCAGTTTATAAAATGATTCCAAATTGCCGTGCATTGGAAAAATAAGCTCATCGGTATCAGGCTGAAATGGGCTTAGCAAACGCGATAAGAGACTATAGTTTTTGTTATGGACACCTCCAGGATTTAGTGCGTAACGCCCTTCAAGAATGTCCCAATCTTCTATGCCCGTAGTATTGTAACGGATATCATAGATAATTTCTGAAAATTCTGAGTAATGGTCTCCATTTTTAGATTTCTGTCGATAAAATGCCTTGCCGTATTTGCTTTGGGTAGATTGATCATTTGCTTTTTGAAATGCTTTTTTCGCAAGTTCTAAGGCATATGCATCTTTTTTGGAGGCAATTACGATTACCTCTTCAAGATCGGTGGTCAATGAAACTAGTTTGATAAGCAAATCTGATGTCTGGTTAATCTCGACAACAAATTTGCCATAATTAATATGTGAAAATATAAGTTTTGCAGGCAAAGAGTCTACCCTTATAACGAACTCCCCTAACTCATTACTTGAGGTTCCTATCGTTGAAGATATATTGCCAATATTGCAAAAAGGAATGGCCTCGCCAGTTTCTTTGTTAACGACCTTTCCGTTTATTTCGAGTTGCAGACTTGTCTCGGTTGAAAAAGCGTGTGACACATTTAGACGGTTTTCCGCAATACCGATAGCCGTATTTATCCAAATGAAAACAAATAAAATATACCCCAAAATTTGCTTCATAGCATATTTGCTAGGAACATTAATTTACAAAGAAAAAAATGAAAAAATGTAATTGCTATTTAAAAGCTTAATACCCAACCTTATTTCTCACCCTCGCCAGTACCCCGTCAGCGACCAGCTTCGCCTTTTCGGCACCTTTTGCCAGGGCATAATCTACCTCGTCGAGGTGCGACATATAATAATCGAACTTGTTACGGGCCTGGTAAAAACGATTTAACACTACTTCGTACAGCGCTTGTTTGGCATCGCCATATCCGTAATTGCCTGCAAGATAGTGGGCACTCATCTCCTCTATTTGTGGTTGGGCAGCTAGTATTTTATAAAGGGCGAAAACATTGTCGGTCAATGGGTCCTTGGGAGACTCCATTGGGGTACTATCGGTCTTGATGCCCATAATCTGTTTGCGCAGTTTTTTGTCAGATTGAAAAAGATTGATCAAATTTCCCTTGCTCTTGCTCATTTTCTCCCCGTCGGTCCCGGGTACGTACATGGTCTCTTCCTGCACTTTGGCGTCTGGCAAAACGAAGGTTTCCCCGAACTTAGCATGGAATCGGGAGGCAACGTCTCGGGTCATCTCCAAATGCTGGAGCTGGTCTTTGCCCACGGGTACAATATGGGCATCATATAGTAATATATCTGCCGCCATGAGCATTGGGTAGGTAAATATTCCGGCATTCACATCTTCCAATCGATCCGCCTTGTCTTTGAATGAAGTGGCCAATGTTAAACGTTGATAGGGAAAAAAACAACTTAGGTACCATGCGAGTTCCGTCACTTGTGGAACGTCACTTTGGCGGTAAAAAACGGTCTTTTCTATATCAAGACCAAAGGCCAGCCAAGTTGCTGCGGTGGCATAGGTGTTATGTCGCAGCTCTTTCCCATTCTTGATCTGGGTGAGCGAGTGCATATCCGCGATAAATAGAAAGGATTCATTTTTCGGGTCTTGGGCCATACCAATGGCTGGCATTATTGCCCCCAATATATTTCCCAAATGCGGGACACCCGTGCTTTGTATGCCTGTCAAGATTCTTGCCATCAGTTCAGATTATAAGTTGACAAAGGTAAAATAAATCGTAAAATACAGGCATCAGGCTGTAACATTAGTCCGCATAACACAAAGATTAAATCGCTATTTTTGAATCCATGCTTAAGCATATCAAAAATATTGGGCATACATTATACCGAATTTGGTTCTATATATTGGTCGCCCTTCCCATTGTAATTTGCTTCCCCTTCTTGATGCTTTTTACGCTATCTGAAAAATGGTATCCCCAATTTTTTTGGATGGCAAGAAATATATGGGCCAATTTCATTTTATATGGGATGGGCTGTCCTCCCATGATTTCGCGTGAACAGCAATTGGTGAAGGGTACGAGCTACATGTTGGTCGCCAACCATACCAGTATGCTCGATATTATGTTGATGTTGAAGATCTCTAAGAATCCCTTTGTTTTTGTTGGGAAGAAAGAACTCCGCAAGATTCCCCTTTTTGGTTTCTTTTTTAAAAGGGTATGTATTATGGTAGATCGCGACGATACCAAGAGTCGTACCGCCGTCTATCGAAGGGCCCAAAAAAGATTGCTGGAGGGAACTAGCATATGTATTTTTCCCGAGGGGGGAGTACCCAGTGAACAGGTATTACTGGATGAATTTAAGGACGGGGCGTTTAGAATGGCCATTGCCCATCATATTCCGGTAGTGCCCATTACCTTTTTTGATGGCAAAAAGCGTTTTTCCTTTACTTTTTTTAGTGGCATACCAGGGCCTTTACGGGCCAAGGTTCATCTTTTTTTCGAAACAAGCATCCTTGCTGAAGGCGATAAAATAATGCTTAAGGAAGAGGTTAGAGCTGTAATTTTTAAAGAATTAAATAAAGATTTAAAATAATAATACTGAACACAATCCACAAAAAAGCCCTGACAAGAATGCCAGGGCAGAAAAGGAGCCATTGCGCTCAACAATGGCCTACCTAACCAACACCGTTCCTACACGTTTGAATACCGATATAATGATTGCGGAGGCATAATTTAAAGTTTAAAACTCAATCCACTGAATATCCCTACTGAAAAGGGCTGAAAAGTACCATCGACCCCTGAAAATGTATTCAACTGATACTTGAATATAGGTTCTATATTCAATTTTACCCTAGGCGAAAAGTTATAGTCGACACCGAAACCGACATTCGTACTAAAATTTACGCTGTTCACATTATTGGCTTCCCCCATTTCCATTTTCTGGTTGTCTGCAGATAGGGATACGGAATTATCGACCAAGAACAGCGAACTGATCCCCCCGATCAAATGTAGGCCGATCTTGCGGTCTACAAGGGCATACTTAAGTTCCACAGGTAGCTCCAAATAACCAAATTGCTGCGACATACTGCCGTCACGTGCCGGATTTTTTGCATTTGCATCCGAAGCCATAAGCGCTGGTTCTGGGCCAACAAATGAATCCGCTACACCTGCCTTACTCTGCAGGACCAGGCTTCGGGAGCTAAGGGCGTAATCGATGTTGTCAATTTGTGAGGACCCTTCCAAGGAGGAAGAAAACTCTATATCGTTGGTATTATAGCCGTAATCTACCTTTTGAAGTCCGGAACGGACGCTTAGCCTGTCACTTATTTCGTAGGCGATGCTCACTCCATAACTTAGATTGGTCTCCCCTGATTTGGAATTGGGGACAAAGATCGAATGTACCGGAGAACCTTTTCCAAAGGCATCAAAGTACACTGGGGCAAAGTTGGCTCCAGCCGACCATCTGTTCTTTGAACCCTCGGCCAGTGTTTCCTGTTCTTCTTGGGCCTTTATTTCATCGAAAATAGATTTTTTGCCATCTATGGGAAGTATGGTTTCCTCTAGTTGCCCATTAGCTTCTGCAATTTCCGCTGCATTGTTTTGCTTTACTTCTGCCAAGAGTTCCTTGTTTTTGCCTTCTTTTTTCGCACCTTCGGTATTTTCAAACCCTTTTTCCAATTTGTTATTAACGGTTAATACAGCCTTCTTGGATTGCTCCATTGGTTCCCCTGCAAACTTCTCTTGTATACCCTTTTCCTGTGTGGCCTGCACATCGGCTACTTCCGGTTTCGGTGTTATGGCAACATCGTTCTTTTTCCGGCGGTCAGTTTCCGCTAAGGCATTGGATACCTCTTGTTTTTGGATGGAAGTTATCCCTGATTTCTTTTCGTCCAAGGCTGAAGAAATGGACGTACTTTCGGTCTTTTGAATTGACTTCCCATTAACTTTTTGTGCATTGCCAGTTTGGGAAGCGGAATTTGACGTGCCATCATTGCCGCTTCGGTCTTCATCAGATGTTGAATAATTATCTTCCCCCTTGTTATCGGTGGCGACAATAATGGATTCCGATGGCTGAATTATTGCGTTATCATTTGATTTCACCTCTTGTTTTTTGGCATCTTTTTGTTCAATATCGGTAATGGTGCCATCGCCACCAAGGGTGTCCGAAAAAGTGTTGATTGCCAACAAAGCTATGGCCAAAACGGCCGCGACCCCACCCAATTTCCACCAAATAGGAAGGGCCCTTGATCGTTTCTTATTATCCAAGGAGGCTTCAATGGCGTTCCAAACCTTTTCGTCCGGTACTTCACCAAAGTCCCTCAATC
>JBBKWR010000264.1:0-12631 GCA_037969055.1 Flavobacteriaceae bacterium
GTGGTGATCATAGATACCGCAGGACGTTTGGCCGTCGATGAAAAGATGATGGCCGAGATATCGGACATACATAAGGCCGTACAACCGCAGGAAACACTTTTTGTGGTCGATGCGATGACGGGCCAAGATGCCGTGAACACCGCAAAGGCATTCAACGACATCCTCAATTTTGATGGGGTCATTTTAACCAAATTGGATGGTGATACGCGAGGTGGGGCGGCCATATCAATAAGATCAGTGGTCGATAAACCGATCAAGTTTATTGGAACAGGTGAAAAAATGGAAGCCATTGATGTCTTCCACCCTTCCCGAATGGCCGAGCGTATCTTGGGCATGGGCGATGTCATTTCATTGGTAGAGAGGGCACAAGAACAGTTCGATGAAGAGGAGGCTCGAAAGATCCAAAAGAAAATTGCCAAAAATAAGTTTGGTCTTGATGATTTTCTTAGCCAGATCCAGCAGATCAAGAAGATGGGGAATATCAAAGATTTGATGGGCATGATTCCCGGTGCTGGAAAGGCCTTAAAAGGAATCGACATTGATGACGATGCGTTTAAACATATCGAGGCGATTATCCATTCAATGACCCCAGATGAACGGGCTACCCCCTCTAAATTGGATGCGAGCCGTAAAAAACGTATATCAAAGGGGAGCGGAAGGACCGTCCAAGAAATAAATCAATTGCTCAAGCAGTTCGACCAAATGGGCAAAATGATGAAAATGATGCAAGGTGGGGGCGGTAAAAAAATGATGCAGATGATGGGCGGCGGCGGACTTGGACGGAAGTAAAAAGTCAGGTCGCTATTGGCCATAATAAACGCCCAAGCTTTATTTTACATGAGGCTAAGGACGACAATAGTAATTTGCAATAAGTCACTTGAAGGGAACCTTAACGACAGCTGCTTTTTTGGGTTTTAAATTAATCGGATTATAATTGCTTCAATCAGAGCACTAGTGTTGCTTATTTTCAACCTTGTACCAAACCTGCTGTCAGGCAGTTCTAAACTATAAAAGAATGACGATACTTGATGGAAAAAAAATTTCCAATGAAATAAAGGAAGAAATCACCGTTGAAGTAGCAAAAATGAGGGAGGGCGGCGAAAAGGTGCCCCATTTGGCCGCAATAATCGTAGGTAACGATGGTGCCAGTCTTACTTATGTCGGTAGTAAAGTTAGATCCTGCAAGCGGGTTGGCTTTGAATCTACCTTGGTACATTTGCCCAGCACGACTTCGGAACAGGAACTCTTAAACAAGATCGAAGAGCTCAACCAAGATGATGATATAGACGGTTTTATCGTGCAACTTCCGCTACCCGAACAAATCGATACCCAAAAAGTGATCATGGCCATTGATCCCGATAAGGATGTAGATGGTTTCCACCCTACCAATTTTGGTAAAATGGCTTTGGATATGAGCACGTTTATTCCGGCAACCCCCTTCGGAATATTGGAACTCTTGGAACGTTACAAGGTCGATACCAAAGGAAAACATACCGTGGTCATCGGTAGGAGCCATATCGTGGGTCGTCCGATGAGCATTTTAATGGGTCGTAAGGGCTGGCCGGGAAATTCTACCGTTACCCTTACCCATAGCCACACTAAAAACATTACCCAGATTACCTCACAAGCGGATATTATTATTTCGGCCTTGGGCGTGCCTCATTTCCTAAAGGCTGAAATGGTAAAGGATGATGTGGTGATCATTGATGTCGGTATTACCCGGGTTGCCGATGATTCTGAGAAGGGTTATTATATTACCGGGGACGTTGATTTTGAAAACGTGAGCAAGAAAGCCTCCCATATCACACCAGTACCTGGAGGTGTGGGTCCAATGACCATCGCCATGCTCTTAAAAAACACCCTGTTGGCCAGGGAAAGGCACAGAAGCAAAAAATAAAGGCTTGTTTAGCCCAATGTTATCTCCTATTGTGGTGAGAAGCCAGTGCTACCAAGCAATCTTGGACCTTGGATAATAATTCATGATATTGCCCGACCGACCAGGTCATTCTGGCGGGGTCTCGCAAGCTTCACTAGTCTATCAAGGGAGACGTTTCATTAAATGGGCATTGCGCGGTAGTTTCGTTCACAAATATCCCCTATTTCGTCAAGGTACTATCAATCGGTGTCAGGTAATCCAAATTTGTAGCTTCCTCATCATTAATACAGCTCGATATGGCGATGATCAAGCCAAGCACAATAAGGGTACATAACAGCTTTTTCATAGTATTGACTTTAGTAAGATTTTCGTATTTCCATAACGTTGTAATTTGGAATTTGTTATTTGATGGTAGTGTTAAAAACGTTACCTTTTCTACTAAAATAACCGAGACATGAAACACTGCTTACCATTGCTGGGGATTGCCCTACTTACGCTTTTCGGATGTCAAACCAAACCAGAAAATAATAATTTCAACATTGCGGTATCTTTTTCCGATGCAGCCAGTCCGGAAGCGATGGACGGCCGCCTTTTGTTATTGCTTTCCTCTGATGATGGTGACGAACCTAGATTTCAGATCAATGATGGACTCCATACCCAACTCATTTTTGGGGTGAACGTCGAGGGTATGAAAGCGGGGGAGGCCAAGACTTTTGATGCTTCCGTTTTTGGTTTTCCATACCCCAGCTTGGCAGAAGTGCCCCCTGGGGAGTATAATGTACAGGCGGTGCTACATGTTTACGAGACTTTCAAACTGTCAACCGGGCATACTGTAAAACTTCCGATGGATAATGGTGAGGGGCAACAGTGGAACCGGTCACCTGGCAACCTCTATAGCAAACCATTTAAGATATCTGTGACCACCAATGGCGTTGAAAATATAAACGTAGTCATGGACCAAGTGGTTCCGCCAATACCCGAACCTAAGGACACCGAATGGATCAAACATATAAAATTTAAATCGGAAAAACTTTCTGCCTTTTGGGGTAGGGACATCTACCTCGGCGCGCATGTGTTGCTGCCCAAAGGCTTTAAAGAACATCCAAGGGCCAAATATCCTTTGATGATTTTTCAAGGTCATTTTCCAGATGATTTTGGGGGTTTCCGTACCACACCCCCCGATCCGAACTTAAAGCCAGAGTACTCAGAGCGGTTTCAGCTGGAAGGCTATAATATTATCGAACAACAGGAAGCCTACGATTTTTACAAACGTTGGAACGAACCCGATTTCCCTCGTTTCCTCATTATAGAGATACAACATTCCACCCCTTATTACGACGACTCCTATGCGGTAAATTCTGCAAGTCAAGGTCCATATGGCGATGCCATTACCTACGAGCTGATCCCGCATATCGAAAAAGAGTTTCAAGGGATGGGCGAAGGCTGGTCCCGCTTTTTATACGGCGGATCCACTGGGGGATGGGAAGCTTTGGCGGTACAGGTGCAATATCCAGAGGAATACAACGGGTGTTTTGCCGCCTGTCCCGACCCCATTGATTTCAGGGCCTACTGCCTCACCGATATTTATAAGGACAAGAATGCCTACTACTACGAAAGCGAGCACAAAAAGTTGGAAGTGCCCAGCCACCGTAATTATTTGGGACAAGTACAAAGTTCGGTCCGGGAAAACAACCATCTCGAACTGGTATTGGGCGATAAGAGCCGTTCAGGACAACAGTGGGACATTTGGGAGGCTACCTATTCACCCCAAGGAGATGATGGCTATCCGGTGCGGATATGGGACAAAATGACCGGTGATATAGACCCTTCAGTGGCCGAGTACTGGAAAGAGCATTACGACCTACGCTATATTTTGGAAAGGGACTGGGACAAACTGGGCGAAAATCTAAAGGGCAAGATCAATATCTATTGTGGGGATATGGACAATTATTATTTGAACAACGCGGTATATTTGATGGAGGATTTTTTGGAAAGCACCACCGACCCTTATTATGATGGAGAAGTGCTTTATGGCGATCGGGCTGAACATTGTTGGAACGGTGACCCTGACCAACCCAACGCGATTAGCCGGTTGCGCTATAACAGCATGTACGTGCCCAAGATCATGAAGCGTATTGCGGAGAGCGCTCCCAAGGGTGCTGATCTAAAAAGTTGGCGGTATAAATAAAAATAGGTCATTCACAAATCCCAACCAGTTATCTGGAAAAATAAACGCTGCATAAATCAGTTTTATATCCAGCACTATATCTGATATAAACTAATTGGTCTTATTAACACATTAATTTTTTCTTCATGGTAGAATATATTAACGCGATCCCTGCATCTTTGTTTGAATCTATTGGAATTGTCGCTGGGCTAACGGCGTGTTTTGTGTTGCTGATCCAATTGATTAAGGAATATAGATCAACCACTCCGAGTAGCTTGTCCAATACTTTTTTGATCGGGTGGATTTTTATCTATGCTTTTTGGGGCCTCTATGGCGTTCGATTTGAAGCCCTTGCCCTTTGGCTTACCAACGGGATCGCCTTATTGCTGCAAATAATACTTTGTGTTGTTGTCTTTTCGGGAAAAAACAGGAAGGTTAATCTGCGTTAATTGAGCCCAATGCATTATAAAGAGTCCAGCATTTAAATCGGCCATATTCAGCGTTTTAATTATCTTACAGCTATAAAATTCAATCTAGTTGATAAAAAATAGGATATGAAACTAGGAGCCTTTTCCATTAGCCTGACGGTCAAGGACCTGATGGTCTCCAAACAATTTTACGAAAACCTCGGTTTTTCCGCCTTTGGCGGAAGGGTCGAAAGCAATTATCTCATCATGAAAAATGGGGATAGTTTGATTGGCCTTTTTCAGGGCATGTTCGAAAAGAATATTTTGACCTTTAACCCAGGGTGGGATCAAAATGCGCAACCTCTAGAGGCTTTTGAAGATGTGCGGGAAATACAGCGTACCCTCAAGGGCAAAGGGATCAAACTTGAAACGGAAGCCGATGAAAGTACCAAGGGTCCCGCAAGTATAGTGTTCTATGATCCCGACGGCAATACGATATTGATCGATCAGCACGTCTAAAAAAAATCTGAACTTTTACAAGACCCCGAGATTTTGGAGACATTGTCAGTTTCGAATCATGACCAACAAGGGACTTATGACATAAGATTTTTTTAACAGATTGTCGGACGTTAATTGTCCATCGTGTTGAAGGTTAAAACAAGTGATACATTTATTATCTTGTAGGTCCTAACCTAAAAAACATTCCAATGAAATACCCTTACTTTTTGTTCCTGCTTAGTTTGTCAATTACTTTATCTTCCATTGGACAGACGGGGAAAGTGTATGACAACCTTTCCATGACAAGCAAGATCCTTAAAAGCGAGCGCAAGTACGCGGTCTACCTACCACCTGACTATGAAACCTCGCAACGCTCCTATCCGGTGCTCTATTTGTTGCACGGTGGGGGAGACGACCAAACCGGATGGGTCCAGTTCGGAGAAGTGCTCCGGATTACCGACAATGCCATCAAAGATGGCACGGCAACGCCCATGATTATCGTGATGCCAGATGCGAATACGGGCAAACGCGGCTATTTTAATGTGGGCGATTGGCGCTACGAAGATTTCTTTTTTGAGGAATTAATGCCCTTTGTGGAAAAAACCTACCGCATCAAAGGCGAAAAAAGATTTAGGGCCGTGGCCGGACTTTCCATGGGTGGGGGCGGATCTTTTATGTACGCCCTGCACCATCCAGAATTGTTTTCCTCTGCCTGTCCGTTGAGTGCCTCAGTGGGCTCTCTCACCCTAGAGGACCTAAAAGAGCGGTTGAAAAGAATGGAACAAACATTAACGGAAGAGGAGACGCAAAAATATTATGAAAGAAATAGTGCCCTCAAACTAATCGAAAGCGTGCCTGTGGAGGATATTAAATCGGTGCGCTGGTATATTGATTGTGGGGACGATGATTTTCTATATGAAGGGAACGCCTTGGTACATATCGCGCTGCGAAAAAAAGAAATTCCGCATGAGTTCCGCGTTCGGGATGGTAGCCATAGCTGGACGTACTGGCGCGAGGCACTCCCCACCGTATTGGGATTTGTTTCGGATGCTTTTCATCAGCATTAGGGAATATGCATCCTTCGACTCCACCTCTGCAAAAGCTTCGGTGGACCCGTGCCCGCCAGAAGCGCTTTGTCGGGCTTGCGTTCAGGATGACACAGGTGCCCTCAGGATGACAAACAAACCTGATCAGCACAAAAGCGATTTTAAAGTACCAAAAAGTTTGTAGCTCGGACAAACCCTTTAATAAATATATAAAAATGAAATACAGAAGATTCGGGAGGACCAATTGGAAGGTTAGTGAAATAGGTTATGGGATGTGGGGCATGGCCGGATGGACCGAATCGGATGATGTCCAATCGGGTAAATCCTTGGATCTGTCGGTAGAAAAAGGGGTCAATTTTTTTGATACGGCCTGGGGCTATGGCGAAGGGCATAGCGAACAATTATTAGGCCAGTTGGTGCGTAGGCATCCCGACAAGAAATTATATACCGCCACCAAGATCCCGCCTAAAAATTTCAAATGGCCAGCCAAACCAGAATATACATTCGATGAATCTTATCCAACAGGCCATGTGATGGATTTTACGCACAAAAGCCTTAAGAACCTGGGCTTGGAACAAATCGATCTGATGCAGTTCCATACCTGGGACGACGGATGGTCTGACCGTGAAGAATGGCAACGCGCCGTCGAGGATCTTAAATCTTCTGGCAAAGTAGCCGCCATGGGCATCAGCGTAAACCGCTGGGAGCCCGTGAACGGCATCAAAGCGCTAAAAACCGGGCTGATCGATGCGGTACAGGTCATCTATAATATTTTTGACCAAAATCCGGTAGACGAACTTTTTCCATTATGCGACAAAATGGACCTCGGCGTGATCGCCCGGGTACCTTTTGACGAAGGGACCCTCACGGGCAATATCACCAAAGAAACCACTTTCCCCAAAGGGGATTGGCGGGGCACCTATTTCGTAGCCGAAAACCTAAACTCGAGCGTGGAACATGCCGATCGGTTACGCCCCCTTATTCCCCACGGAATGACCATGGCCGAAATGGCGTTGCGTTTTATTTTAATGAATAAATCTGTGGGCACCATTATCCCCGGAATGCGAAAAGAACGTAATGTATTGGCCAATACCGCCACCAGTGATGGAATAGGCTTGGCCCCCGAACTACATAAGGAGTTACAGAAACATCGCTGGGACCGTACCCCCACAGCTTGGTCACAATAGATCAAGTTAAATAGTTATTGGGTTATTAATAAATTGGTGCATCTTATCAAAATTGGATGCTTGTGCCAGTAACCTATTTGCCCAAAAACTTACTTGGCAAAAAGCTGGCCCATATCTTTGAAGGCCTTAAACTCCAAAGCGTTGCCTGCTGGATCTAGAAAGAACATGGTCGCCTGTTCCCCAACTTGTCCTTTGAATCGGATGTAGGGCGCTATCACAAATTGCACTCCCTTTGTTTTTAGGGCTGTGGAAAATGACTCGAACGTATCCCAGGGGAGGACAACACCATAATGGGGTACGGGAACATCATGCCCATCCACGGGATTGTGGTGCAGACTTTCATTTTCCGCTTTTGGTTTGTAATGGATAACCAACTGATGCCCAAAGAGGTTGAAATCGACCCAATGATCACTGCTTCGGCCTTCTTCACAATTGAGCACGTCGCGATAAAACGTTCTGCATTCGGAAAGGTTATGGACCGGAATGGCAATGTGAAAGGGAGTAACTATGGCCATGTTTTTTTTATAAAAGTATCCAATTTCTATGACTTAAGAAAGTCAATCAACTGTTCGTTTACCGCTTCTTGTTGCATAGAATGGCCCAAGCCTTCTGTGGATATCAACCTACTGCCCTTCCAATTGGCATGTACCCGTTCTGAGGCGTGGTACGGGGTATTCTGGTCCGATTTGTCGTGAAAAAGGAGTCCTTTTTTGGTGTTCGTCCTCACAAAGTTCGAAGTGGACAGTTCCTGAATTTCAAAACCAAAGGTTCGTTGCACATAGGTATTAAGTCCACTCAAAACCCGTTGGTTGAAATTGAGCAGCTTCTGATAGTGCGCCATAATTTCGTAGAATTCCGAAGGGGAGGCGATCGTCACGATTTTTTCAATGCTTGGACTGGGATGTTCGTATTCATTATAAAGAATGGTCAGACCGCCTACCGAATGTCCGATCAGATGTTCTGGCCGATAGTGATCAATTATAAACTGAAGGATTTTTTGGTACAGCGGAATAGGGAGGTAGGTTCCCGAGGATTCACCATGACCTGGCGCATCGAAGGCATGGATTTCAAAGTCGGACTTTCTTAATTTTTCAATAAGATCGTGCCATCTAAAGGTGTTGCTTTCCCAACCATGAACCAATAGTACCTTTCCTTTAGTGCCGGGCCATCGGTACGTTTGTATGGAATGGTCACAAATGGTGAGCAACTCATTTTCAGCTTGCTCTAAATACTCTTTTTGATGCGGTAACACGCTACCCTTTCTAACCTTCGAAAATGTTTGGAAAGCCAGTTCCGTAGTGCGGGCAGGGGCCAATAACGAATAAATATTGAAGTATTGGCCATACACCATCCGCTTTGTCTTAGCAATGAATTCTTTCATAGTAGGCTGCCTACTTTTGTAGCATCGGGTGTATGGTTTATCATTTCTATAGGTCAGTTTTTTAAGGGCCTTTTCTTGATCATTCCACCTTTAATGTCCTTGATCACGTTCATCACCAAAAAAGCTTTTTTATCGATCTTATCAATTTCGGTACTGAGCCGGGCAAACTCCAAGCGCGTCAGAACGGTGTAAATAATATCCAAATGGATCCGCTGCGTTCCTGGTTTGGTATAGCCTCGTTTTCCATTGAGGATGGTGCAGGCCCTGCCAAGCTTTTCTGTGAGCATCACCCTGATCTCCTCACTTTGGTCAGAAATGATGGTGACCCCGATATATTCCTCCACCCCATCCACCACATAATCCACGGTTTTGGCAGCCACCAAATACGTAAGGATCGCATACAGCGCAACTTCCAAGGATAGCAAGTAGGCCCCAGCAGAAAAAATAACAATATTGATCAACAACAAAACATCCCCGATGGTGAGGTGCCATTTTCTGCTGAGATAAATGGCAAGGACTTCCGTGCCATCAATTACACCGCCACCCCGCATCGTCATCCCTATCCCCAGTCCCAGAAAAAATCCACCAAAAACAGCGATTAATAGTTTGTCGTGGGTAATGATAGGATAAGCCACAAAATGCACGACCAGGGCCAATGCTAGGATTGCAAAAATGCTCTTGATTGCAAATTTTCGACTGATGGTCTTAGCGCCTAGCAGGATAAAGGGCAAGTTGACCAATACCAATAGTATTCCCAAGGAAAGCTCCGATTTAACCTGTATCAGTAGTGATACTCCAGTCGCACCCCCGTCGATGAATTGGTTGGGCAGTAAAAAACCTTTTAGGCCAAATCCAGCGGCGAAAACACCGATGGCCATGAATAACGTTTCCTTGACCGCATGTGCAAATTCGACCTGTCCGGACCGTAGCTCTTTTACGAGCTGACGCTTCGATACCTCTTGTACTTTTTGTTTGGTTTTTATCCTTCGCCTGGCACGTTCAACCAAGATGAATTGGAGTAGTGGATTCATTTTTTTTATGCTAAAAGTTTATGAGTGATTTGTGGGGAAAGCGTTGTCTGAAGTTCAAAGTTAACCAGAAAAATGGAAAGAATAGCGGTTAATTGGATTAAGGGTTTAGGGGTATAAGGGTTTCGTCGAACAAAATCTACTTTAAGATGTTATGGCCCCGTTGTGCATCGGGCTACCGCCAGTAGGTTTGAACTTGACACTTGAACTTAATACTTTAACACTGTCACCTGCCAACTTTCTCAGTCCCAACCCAACATCATATATTTTATTTTGGCCTGATCTGGTATTTGTACGGCTTCAATGTTGGTACTGGAAGCATAGCGCAGGCTGCTAGGTAGTTGCTCTTTACTGATAGTATAGTATACCTCGCTTTCTTTGACCAAGATCAGGACGTTGTTGGTCGAGGTGAGTACTTTTTTAATAGTGTAGGCCTCCTTGATGTCCTTAAAGGTACTTTTGATATTGATCCCTTTTTCGGTGACAAAACGGGCATCCTCAAAACGGACGTTTTCTATTGTGGGAATACTGTCTTTATTAGGGGATAGTATAAGCATAAGTTTGCCCCCCTTTTCGAAGACCTTAAGTTTTTTGGCCATATTCCCAAAGTTCAGGGAACTTGTATCCTTGACCACCGAATCGTTGGCGTAAATCAGCGGGATGTCCCTTACAAGGCTTCCTTTTTGTAATTTTCCTACCGCGGTATCGGTAATTAAAAAAGTGGAATCGATTTCTTTTTGACAACTGAAGCACATCAATCCCAATAATAAAAAGCTAAGGTGGTATTTCATGTAATTGGTATGGTTATGGTTGCAATATATTATAAATGTACAATTAGGCTTTGATGAAAGGCAACCTTTTTTGATTTATGGAACAAGCCTTCCCTTTCCGCGCGTTGCTTCTACGCAAGATAGCGTACAACTGATTTTGATAACCTTTATTAACGCATCACTTTCTTTAAAATTCCGAAAACGCTTCTAATAAAGGTCGCACTGGTCAATACTTTTATCACTGGATTCATAGCGGTACTCCTTCTTCTCCTGGCAGTGGTTCGACCGGTAGAAACTGGCTGATTTTCTTTTTTGGCTTGCTTCTCGGCGCTCTCAATTTTTGCGTTCAGCATTTCATAGGCGCTCTCCCTATCTATGATTTCGTTGTATTTTTTTACCAATTTCGACTTTCCAATGACTTCTTTGAGTTCCCCATCCGTTAAAATATCCATACGGCTCATAGGAGCGCGGAGCAAAGTAGCGGCTAGGGGAGTGGGCCTACCTTTTTCATCCAAAGCAGAAATAAGGGCTTCCCCGATGCCCAGGGAGGTCAATACCTCCTTGGTATCATAAAAGTCCGATATGGGATAATTTTCAGCGGTCAGTTTGATAGCTTTTCGATCTTTTGCCGTAAACGCCCGTAAAGCATGTTGTACTTTCAATCCCAATTGGGCGAGCACATCATTAGGTACATCGGTCGGGTTTTGGGTAACAAAATAGAGTCCGATGCCTTTGGAACGAATCAATTTTACAATGCTCTCTATCTGGTTCAAGAGGGCTTTGGAAGCCTCGTTAAAAATCAGATGTGCTTCGTCTATAAAAAGAATCAACTCAGGGCGATCACTATCACCCTTTTCTGGAAACGACGCATAAATTTCTGCCAGTAAGCTGAGCATAAAGGTCGAAAAGAGCTTGGGCCTGTCCTGAATATCGGTCAAGCGCAGTATATTGATATAGCCCCGACCTTCACCATCGATGCGGGTCAAATCGTCGACCTCAAAGGATTTTTCCCCAAAGAATAGATCAGCTCCTTGTTGTTCGAGTTCTATGACTTTACGCAAAATGGTTCCCGTTGAACTTGTACTGATACGTCCATAATCTTTCTCGAATTCATCCTTGCCCGCATCGGTCGCATACTGTAGTACCTTTTTAAAATCCTTCAAATCCAAAAGCGGCAATTTATGATCGTCGCAATACTTAAAGATGACGGCCATAATGCCTTCCTGAACTTCTGAAAGATCTAAGATGCGTGATAAAAGTACGGGCCCGAATTCTGAGACCGTAGCGCGAAGTTTTACTCCGTCCTGGTCCGACAAAGACAATATTTCAACTGGAAATCCCTTTGCCTCAAATGGCAATCCTATTTTGGCATGGCGTTCGTCAATTTTTGGGTGCCCTGGACTCGGTTGTGCTAGGCCACTAAGATCTCCTTTTAGGTCCATCAACAACACCGGAATGCCTTTATCGGAGAGGTTCTCTGCCAACACCTGAAGCGTTTTGGTCTTGCCAGTTCCCGTGGCACCTGCTATCAGGCCATGGCGATTTAAAGTTTTTAAGGGAATTTTTACATAGGCATTTGGTAAGGCTTCTTCATCTAACATGGCTGCTCCCATTATAATAGCATCGCCTTTGGTGGCATAACCTTCTTCTATCGACTTAAAGAATGCTTCTTTCCTTCCCATTTGCTTTATTTTCGATAAAAATAAGTGAAAAATGCCTAATGGCAGCGGTTTTGGGCAAGAAGGGTTTTTTTTAGTAAGCAGTTATCATTAAACAATAAACAATAAACAATTAACAATTAGCAATGGAATTTGGAATTTGGAATTGGATTTGGGATTTGGAATTTGGAATTTGGGATTTGGGTTTTGCCATCCACAACCCCTATCTTTGCAGAATGGTTACAACGGATGTTTTGGGGTTGGTAGAAAAGGGACTTATGCTGCCTCTGATGGAAGAGTTTTACACCATTCAGGGCGAAGGATATCATAAGGGTACCGCGGCCTACTTTATTAGGGTAGGCGGATGCGACGTGGGTTGCCATTGGTGCGATGTGAAAGAAAGTTGGAATGCCGAATTGCATCCCCCAACAGCAATTGGGCATATTGTACAGAACGCAGCATTATATTCGGATACCATCGTGGTCACCGGGGGAGAACCGCTCACTTGGGATATGGGTCCATTGACCGACGCTTTAAAAGCCATAAACCTACAAACCCATATTGAGACCTCGGGGGCCTATACATTGACCGGCACCTGGGATTGGATCTGTTT
>JBBKWR010000265.1:0-9798 GCA_037969055.1 Flavobacteriaceae bacterium
CTACGGCGGACAGGCAGACGAATTTGAAATAGTGAAAGTACAATGGTGGCATAGCTCAGCTGGATAGAGCACCTGCCTTCTAAGCAGGCGGTCCTAGGTTCGAATCCTAGTGCCATCACTTAAAGCAGAAAGTCCATTACCTAGGTAATGGACTTTCTATTTTCACATGGGCTTGCAAAGGAAAACCGAGCGGAGCAAGATACTCCTAGTGCCATCACGAATGAATCAACAAAAAGTTGAAGACGGAGCAAGCTAAAAAACAATGCTTGCTTTAGTTTTTTAGTAAGCGGAGTTTTCTTTTGTTGATTCTCAGCACGGAGTGCTGTTAGGATCTGCAATCCTGTCGCGATCACGACACTCAAGAAACCACGCCCTAGGGCGTGGTTCTTTATTTCATGGAAAAGCCAAACGCAGTTTGGAACTTTGGAATGGAAGAAAGAACCAGGGCGTTAGCCCGTGGTTTCTTACCTGCCTGTATCCTATGGTTAAAACAAATTTTTCCTCATAATTTTTCTCTATGGTTCAGGATATATACCCCATTGTATTGACATATGGTGTACCTCTGCCTACTACGGCGAATGCCCTGGCCAATAATTTGTTCCTTATTATATTCAGGGTACTCATTTTATTTTTTCCCGCATCTATTCTTCGGGCATAATAGGCCTTCATCTCCGGATTACATTGTATAGCTGAACCGGCGCAAAGATTCAGCAATGTCTTGCCTTCCTTATTGGCCAGTTGGCTTACCTTGGTCCTTCCCCTGATACTGGTCCCCGATCTGTTCGGAAAGGGGGCTATGCCGCAATAGGAAGCAAATTTCCTCCATGTTTTAAAAGCTGTGAAGCCAACGGTATGCACGATCAAAAACCTGGCCGATACCGCTCCGATACCCTTGATGCTTGTCAATAGTCGATATAGGTTCTGTAGCTCTGGATCTTGCTCGATGATCCTTTCGAGTTCTTTTTCTATTTTGGCTATTTGCACATCCAGTACCCCAATAATATCTTGCTGTACCTGTAACAATATGGGCCCCAGCTCCTTGTTCAGCACTCTTTTTTGTTCCCTTAAAGTGGCGATATGCCCTGCGCGCTGTGAAACCAGTTTTCTGCGCATGGACATCAACCGTTTCAGGCTTGTCAAAGATTCCTTGGGCATTTGATAGGGTCTTACCTCTTCCCGGATACGATATCCGTACAGGGCGATACGTTTTGCATCCGCTTTATCATCCTTCCCCCTGGCAATGCCCAGGGACCGCTTGATCTCCAGACCAGGGACCAAATGGAAGTAATAGCCCTGTTCGCTCAGGTAACGGGCAAGTTGATGGGTGTAAAGGCCCGTGTGCTCAAAAATGAACAAAAGCTCATTTTTAGCTAGGCCGCTTGTCCTAAGTGACCAGTCCACCATAAGCACAATGGTTTCAGGAGTGTTTTCAAAAATCTCTTGGGCCCCACTTTTGTGAAGGCAACAATCCAATGTCAATTTACTGGCATCGATACCGATTACTTCTTTTATTTTCATAATTTTATAATGTTTTAATATGGTTGCGTAAACTAAGACCTTTAAAAGATCTGGCTGAAATCCTATATGGTTCTTGGCAACCGGTTAGAAGAACGGGGACTGATACAGGCAATAGGTCACAAACCTTTGCGGCAGGAAAGTTCACCCCGTTCTTTTTTGTTTCACATTAAATTTATGAACATTTTTGCAAGTTATAAGTCTCCCCCGGACCCCCTCTTTTCATCAACATTACAATAGATTATATTTATAATACAAATCTAAAGGCCGGCAGGCAGGATTGCAACGTTGGGTGCAAAGGAACAACGAAGTTAATCCTGTCGCGATCACGACACTCAAGAAACCACGCCCTAGGGCGTGGTTCTTTATTTCATGGAAAAGCCAAAGGCAGTTTGGAACTTTGGAATGCATGAAAGAACCAGGGCGTTAGCCCGTGGTTTCTTATTTGCAACATTGAAGGAAAAGGAAAACCGTCACTGTGCCTCCGAAGCCTTGGTGAAGGAGCAAGGTAATCCTGTCGCGATCACATATAAATCAAAAGGTAATATGATATATCATATTACCTTTTTTATTTGTGCAGAATATTTGCAGAAAACTAAGTGTTTTTTTAAAGCTATTTATGAGTTTTTAATTGTTAATAACGGTTTCGTTTTAGAGTAGTTACGGGTTTGCATGCAAGCATTTTCAGCAGGAAAATCAGCCGTAGTAAACTTGTAACTAGCCTTGGTCAAGGCCAAAATTGAGCAATTGTCTTTAAATATTATTAGCTGCTGTTTTTATTAGTTTTGCATTCATTTACATAAATTTTATCTAATTTTTCCATTAAATCATATGATGAATCAAATGAAAGATGTATACACTGAATTAAAAGTATATGGAACTATTAAGAAACTGTATTTCGAATCAAGTATCTATTAAAAAGAACTCAATGGATAAGATTTTATAGGCTTTTGAACCTATAGAAATTTTAAAAGGACAGTTTTTTCTAAAATCGGGATAATTTGTCGTCAAATGGCATTTGTTGAATCGGGATATATGAGGATATATGACATCGTAAATGGAAAAGAGATAACTTTATGGATTGGCAGTGAAGGAAAATTTATTACTTCACTTTCAAGTTTTATTTTTGAGACCAGTAATATCTTGAACATACAAGCAGTAACAAATTGTAAGTTATATGTCATAAATAGGGAAAATCATTTTAAACTCTCTAAGATTGAACCAAAATGGTTAGAGTTTGACAATGTTTTACTAGCTCATTCATTTGCTTTATTGGAAAGAAAAATGTTTTCTCAATTACACACAACTGCTAAACTACGATTTCATGATTTACTTTGTGAAGAACCAAAACTTTTTCAAAATGTGCCTTTGCAGTATATAGCGTCAATGTTAGGAATCACACTAGAATCATTGAGTAGGTTGCGGAAAAATGATATACAATAAACTAACATTTGTCAAGAGAAGTATGATTTCTTTTAAGGAACTTTGTCAAGACAAAATGTTATTTGGTGAATAATTTACAAAAAGCATTAAAAGCCAACACGCTATTTTCTATTATATCTGGTTTAATATTGATTTTATTAAATGGACAAATTGCTGATGTTTTTGGATCGAAAAATAATACTGTATTTTGGGTTATCGGTTTGGTATTAATATTCTATGCCTTAACAATTTGGTATTAAATATCTAAACAAAGAAGATTTGCAATTTTATGGATAATTATTCAAGATTTTCTATGGGTAATCTGCAGTATTATTTTATTAATACTTGATCCGTTTCAAATTACATCGACAGGTAATTTTATAATTGGAATCATAGCTTTAATGGTGTTATTTATGGGAATTAATCAAACTGTAGCACTTAATAATATTAATAATGGTTAATAAATATTAATACAACCAACGTTAACAACATGGATCATTTATGCTGGGTTGGACTGTCCGATGCAATTCGCTTATTTGGAAGTCGGCAATTCAGATTTATAAGTATTTTATACATTATAATAATTAAAATGTGTTTTGCCTTGAGCTGGTTCGAAATGCGCATATTTCTTCACCACACAACTCATACACTGGAAGTTGGCAGTAATATCAGATCGATTTCAAAATTAATAAAATGAAAAATAAATATTTATTTATAATAAGTTTAGCGATTCTTTTGTCATGCAATCTTCCCCATGATCAAAATGATTGGACAGGAATCGTAACACGAAATAATACCGAATGGTTGATAAACATAAAAACCGCCGAGGTAGGTTGGACGTTATCAGTTCCTTCACTTTGGTTGGGTTATCAAGAAATTGAAAGGTCAGAAAATAAGGGTCAAGTCTCTTTTGATATTCCAGAGTTGGGCAAGTTTCAAGGAAACATGGACTCAGGACATCTCGTTGGGACAGTAAGTTTTCCGGACAGCACGATAGCCACGGCAAAATTCGAAGCGACTAAACTCTTCGACTTTAAGGAAGAAAAAATCACTTACAATTCTATGGATGCTACAATAGGAGCAAGCATTTTTGTGCCTGAAGGCATTGATAAAGCACCAGCTGTTGTGATCTTACATGGAGGAGGTAATTCCGATAGGTCGAATGCAGGTTATCGTTTCTATGGAGAGTTTTTTGCCTCTCACGGAATCATTTGCTTATTGTACGATAAAAGAGGTAATGGCGAATCAACTGGTAATTGGAAAGAAGTAGGTTTTGACCCTCGGGCTGTGGATGTGAGGAAAGCTGTTGAAATATTAAAAAAACATCCAAAGGTCAATCCCATTGCCATTGGATTGAAAGGAGTCAGCCAGGGATCTTGGGTAGCGGGTTTAGCGGCAAGTAAATCCAAGGATGTTTCGTTCATTATAAATGTTTCAGGACCGTTAGTGCCAGTTGTTGAAGCTGACACCTATGCGCTTTTATCTGAACTAAAAAGGGAAAAGGCAGATTCAATTTTCACAGCCGACAATATTGCCCTATGGCATCTCAGCGTGAATGTTAATAGGAACCTTACAGATGATAAAGCCTATGAAGAATTGCAAGATTTGGCAAAAAAAATGAATATTAAGGACGCTTTCAAAGAAAATCCATATAAACCATCTTCCAGAGAATCCTGGTGGAGAAATTGGTACAATCATGTACTTGATTATGATCCACAACCTACTTTAAGGAAATTGGATATACCTATGTTGTGGATTTTTGGAGAATATGACAGTGAGTCCGATCTCAAAAGAAACCTGCAAATCCTTGAAACCTTTAAAAAAGAGTATTCCAAAGATTACAATGTTATCGTTTACCCCAACGCCGGACACGGTATTATGGGTCCTATCGATTCGCTCGATAATGAACTAGGCCCTTTAGCTACCCCACCCAAATATTTTGAAGAAAATCTGAAGTTCATTAACGGTTTTAAATAATTATATTTTCCTTTAAATGCCCGTTGTACCCGGCAACGAGTTAGGTAGATAATAAATACTACTACCAAGCTGTATATAATAAATAACGGATCAAAAAATAAAACGAAAAGTAAATAATAAAAATAAAGTCTGTGTTAAACCGAAAAGTTAGCATTCGAAAACGCTCTACTTTTCATATACCAGACCGTAGGCATAATTTAAGAAACACCGAAACATTTAATAAAAAAGATAGTCTTTAAACAATAGCATCTCTATGAACAATATTTAAAATGATGCAACTAATAATATCTGTGGTAATAGGTTTTATAGCTTTTGGGTTACAATCACAAAACATAGAAAGTCGTAAAATTGATATAGGAGGTCACGCTCTAAAGTTTAATATTATAGGGTAAGGCAATCAAACTATTATTATTGAAGTGGGTAGTGGCTCTTGGTCTTTACCTTGGAATCACTTTCAAAATGAGTTAGCGAGAAAAGGCTTTCGAGTTGTTACATATGACAGAGCTGGTTATTGGGAAAGCGATGCATCTCCATTTTCGGGAACTATTGACCAAATAGCAGAAGAATTGCACATTGGATTAATTAATGCTTGCGAAAAAGGCCCATATATATTAATGGGTCACTCCTATGGTGGTTGGATAGTTAAAACATTTGCAAAAAAAATATCCAGATGAGATAAAGCGCTCATTTTGGCGGAAACTGCTACCGAAGGCCAATTCAATATTTTTCCTCCAATTGTAAAAAAGTTAATGTACTATGTAAATCAAGAAACTAAACAAAAGGCGCACGCTATAAGAACAAGTAAATTTGATTCCAACAGCATACAAATAGATTCAACCTTGTCAACAGGCCTATGGAATCAATATAAAAAAGAAAAACTTAAACCAGAACAGTACGAGGCTATTTATAATGAGAACTATCTAATGCTCATTAAGGATGATTACGGTAGAATTGAAAGTCCTATAAACATACCTGTGCTTATTATTACTGCTGAAAAAAGTTTTTATGCGTTTGATAGACCAGGATTCCCTACATATGAGTGCAATAAAATTTGGCTTGAAATGCAATCTAAATTAAAAACAATATCTTCAAAAAGTGAACAAATTATTTTAAAAAAATGCAATCATGATTTAAAAGGAACAGCAGAAAACGAAACCATAAAAGTTATTGAAAACTTTATGGGCAAATTAAATTAATAACATGAAATATTATATTAAAATTAATACGGTTCAAAAGACGCTAAAATTGATGGGCGTTTTAATTGTTCCTTTTCGTTATTAATAGCATGCAATAAAGAGCAAAAACAAAACTATTTTGTTGGTAAAATTACCTATGACTATCCTATTTAAGTGCTAATTTAAATATTGATTCATTGAAGCTCAAAAAACCATCAAAAAGCGATGTTAGAAGATACACGTCGATAGTCACCTAATGGAAGTGAAATTGCTTCTGAACGAAAAGTGTAAAAAATACCGATATCTATTCAATGAATCGAAATGGAACAGCAATAAAACAAATCAATACTGATACTGGAAATGACTTTGCCCCTGTTTGGATGTGAATTGATGGATTAGTTATACAACCCTCTCGAAGCGGCGCATATCGGTTATATAAATAAAATATAAGTTAAAGAAACTATGAATATAAATCTCAGGAATACAATAATATATTACATCTGGTTAATCGCCATGTTTATCCTATCACCATACCATGTTACAGGACAAAATTCTGAAGCTTTATTACATTTACCCAATCATAAGTATGAAGGTGATTATTATTTTGAGGATGGGACCTATATTACAGGGGGACCAATGGATGAAGTCAAAGGTAGTTTGGTGTTTATAGATCCTCTAGAAGTTAGTATCGGTGGTGTGTTTATGCCTGAAACCAAATTTATATTCAACTCGTTTCAGGGGGGTGATGAACAAATCATATTTGATTTTGATAAAAGGGATAGTGTAAAGGGCTTATGGTGGAAAGTACCCGGAAAGAAATCCCTTTATGCAGAAAAGAAACTATCTCCCAGTGTAAAAAAGGTAGAATTTAGGAGCGGAGAAATTGTTCTTTTTGGCGAATTATATCTCCCGCAAACAAGAGGGCCACATCCTTTGATTATTAATGTACACGGATCTGGTAAACAAACACGCCATCTAGGTCCGTGGAACACATTTTCTCTTAAATATGAAATTGCAGTCTTATGTTATGACAAAAGGGGGGCGGGTGAATCTACAGGCGATTTTTCCACCGCAGGTTATACGGATTTTGCAAACGATGTATTGGCGGCCATTGAATTTGCAAAGCTACAACCGGAAATAGATACTTCTAAAATTGGATTGCATGGTTCTAGCGAAGGTGGCTGGGTAGCTTCTATTGCAGCATCCAAATCCTTAGATTTGGATTTTATGATTGTAAGGGTAGGTTCCGGTGTTAGTGGTTCAGACACTTATATGCACGAAGTAAAAAATGAATTGAAAGAAAAGGATTTAACTGATGATGAGTATATAAAAGCAGTTAGATTTGAAAGAACTATACAAGATTTGGCAGGAGACAATGCGCCACTTTCCAATATCAATGATTATATCCATTCTTTCAAAATTTCAAATAGCTGGTATCCAAAAGCGTTTGGGGATTATAATGGAATGAGTCCTGAATATTATGAAAAACTAAAAAAATCAGGACCAATAGATCCCATAAATTACCTGCGAAAAGTATCAGATATTCCTGTTTTATGGTTTTTGGCAGAGAAAGATGAAAATGTTCCTTATGAATTAAGTAAGCCTCGTTTAAAGGATGCTTTGGATGAAGCCGGCAATAAATATTTTGAACTGATAACAATTCCTGGCGCAAATCATTCTTTTCTGGTTTATACCTCCGATGGAAAAATGAAATATGCTCTTGGATATTGGGATAAAATAATCTCTTGGCTGCAAAATCACGGTATCACTACGTTTGCTAATTAACAAATGGTAAAGCGAAGAAATTTGAATGTACGATATAGCATATCACTTAAGTGGAATATTTTTAATTATTCACAATAATTAAATACCCGAAGAAAATTATGCTTACGGTATTTACTTCAAGACTTTTTTTGAAAGCTGGGCTAATTCTCAAATTAACACTCAGTGTTGACAATGGATATTCTTGGAAGAAGTATGCCAGAAGGAAAACCGACCATACGCCCCAAAGTCTCGGAGAAGGAGCAAGGTACTCCCAATGCCATAACGACACTCAAGGAACCACCTCCAGAAATACCAAATTTTATAGTTTTTGGCACAAATTACTTTAAGGCACCCGATGTAAAGCAAACGCAGCCAAGTTTCGCGATGCACTTTCCCCATTCGAATGGATACTAATTTTACCGATAATGTGAATAGCATTCTTTCCTATAATCTTTCAACCCCCAAAAGATTTTATTACATTTAGAAGAGCCAATAAAATGTACCTCTAATTATGATCTAATTAACCCCTATGAATCGCAGAGAAATCATGAAACATCTGGGTGTTTTGCCAGTAGCCGGCAGTCTTTTTGCCAGTGACTACATGTATGGCAATACCCTAAAAAAACCATCACCAATTATCCCGGGGCCTTTTACCTCTGACAGCACCATTTATCAAGCTATTGGGGTAGATACGATCATAAACTGCCGGGGTACGTTTACCATCCTTGGGGGATCCACTGAAAGACCGGAAGTATTGAAAGCTATTGCGTCCGCCTCAGGGTATTTTGTTCAATATGATGAATTGGCCTTCGGAATAGGGCAGCGTTTAGCAGCATTGACCAAGGCCGAATGGGGGATGGTATCCGCAGGTTGCGCCGCAGGCTTAAAACATGTGACCGCCGCCTGTGTATCTGGTGGGAATCCTGAAAAACTTCTTAAAATTCCCAATTTAAGCGGCCTGGATAAAACAGAGGTCATCTCACCCCGGTATTCCCGCAACGTTTATGACCATGGCATCCGCAATATTGGGGTCACAATGATCGATATTGATTCTCCTGAAGAACTTGAACGCGCCATAAATCCGCGTACCGCGATGATCTATGTCAATTCGGGCGAAGGTTCTGAAACTGGCCAGCCGCTTTCTTTGGAGGTAATCCACCAGATTGCCAAGCCAAAAAATATACCCATACTGGTAGATGCGGCGGCAGAGAATTTAACCGTTCCTTGTGTGCACCTGGAGCGAGGCGCTACGGTGGTGGCCTACAGCGGGGGAAAAGCCATTTGTGGCCCACAATGTGCTGGCTTATTATTGGGAGATAAAGACTTGCTCCTGTCGGCCTGGCAGGCTAGTTCCCCACATCACGGCCCAGGGAGGGACAATAAAGTGGGTAAGGAAGAGATGTTGGGCATGCTGGCCGCCGTGGAAGCCTGGACCACCCGCGATCACGAAGCGGAATGGGCCACCTGGCTCACTTGGCTTGAGGAAATTTCATTTCGGATGCTTAAAATTATTGGGGTCACAACCGAGGTGCGGCAACCTGAGGGGCGGTCAAATCTCGCACCCGTATTACACGTAAAATGGGATCCAGAGAAATTGCATATTACTGGCGAAGAAGTCGCCGAAGAAGTGGCACGAAATAAACCAAGGATAGCCATTGGAGCACGAAGTAAAGATGGGGAGACGTCCATCAATATCACCCCGAATCAAATGCGTCCCGGAAATGCGAAAGTAGTGGCAGATCGCCTCTATGGCATTCTTTCTAAAAAGCATAGCCCTGGCTCCGATAAGATGGAGGCCGCCAAAGTTGATGTCAGTGGCCATTGGGAAGTGGAAATGGAGTTTTTCACAAGCAAAAGCAAGCACATGATGTTCCTAGAACAGGACGGTAATTGGATCAAGGGCACACATCAGAGTGATTTTGCTACCCAAGAAATTGCGGGCATG
>JBBKWR010000266.1:0-5012 GCA_037969055.1 Flavobacteriaceae bacterium
TATACTTCAGATCAGGGATTTTACCTAGGGGAACACGGCTGGTTCGACAAACGGTTTATGTATGACGAATCGTTCAAGACGCCGTTGTTGATTCGTTGGCCCCATGTGATTAAGCCGGGAATCACAGAGGATGAACTGGTTCAGAACCTCGATTTTGCCCAAACCTTCCTTGAGGTTGCGGGCATTGTCCCACCAAGCGACATGCAAGGAAAGAGTCTAGTGCCCCTACTGCAGGGAGAAAAAGACAAGTGGGACCGGGAGGCCGTTTATTACCATTATTACGAATACCCGGCCGAGCACGCTGTGAAAAGACATTACGGAATCGCGAACAAGCACTATAAACTGATCCATTTTTATTATGATGTGGATGAATGGGAACTTTATGATCGCATCAATGATCCAAAAGAGCTGAACAATGTGTATGACAATCCCCAATATAAAAATGTGGTTATCGAACTAAAGAAAAATTTGCTGGACCTACGGAAATTTTATGGGGATTCAGAAGAATTGGATAACCGGTTCATCCAGGACTACAAGGACAAAGGGTGGATTTCTACCCCACAATCCAGCACGGAAGACGGAAATCGGTAATGTCCTCCTGCGCCTCCGGCCCTGCCTACCATGCCTTCGGCAGGTAAACCGGCAGGCAGGTTCGGAGGATTAAACAGTGGGCAATGGGCAATGGGCAGTTAATAAAACATACTTTTCAATTCTAATTTCTCTGGACTAAGTACTTAATACTTGTTACTTGTATTCGACCCTCGATATGACCTAGGTTGCCTTCCCATTTTAGATTTTACAGTACCTTTGGCGCATGCATAAATTTCTACCCTTTTTAGAATGGTTGCCCCATTATAAAAAAAGTGATTTCCCCAAAGATTTAGTGGCAGGCTTTACGGTGGGAATTATCCTGATTCCGCAAGGAATGGCCTATGCCATGATCGCCGGTCTGCCTCCGGTCTATGGATTGTACACGGCCCTTGTTCCCGTCTTGGCATACGCCTTCATGGGAACATCCCGCCACGTAGGAATGGGCCCAGTGGCCATGGATTCGTTATTGGTCGCAGCGGGTTTGGGGGCACTCTCGATTGTGGGTGTTGAAAATTATATTGCAATGGCCTTGGTTTTGGGGTTCATGGTAGGGGCCATCCAATTGCTTTTAGGGATTTTTAGAATGGGTTTTTTGGTCAATTTTTTATCCCGACCGGTAATCAGTGGATTTACCTCAGGCGCGGCCATCATTATTATATTTAGCCAGTTGAAACATTTGTTGGGAACGAACATTGAAGGGAGCAACCAATTCCACCAATTGGTACTCAACGCGTTTGAAAAGTTGGCGGATACGAACCCGTTCGACTTGCTAATTGGGTTATTGGGCATCGGTATCATCCTACTTTTCAAAAAATTCGACCCTCGGATTCCTGCAATCCTCATCGTGGTGCTCCTAGGAATTTTGGCCGTTTACTTCTTCCAACTTCAAGACTTTGGGGTGCAAATCGTGGGCACCGTTCCCAAAGGCCTACCCTATTTTAAAGTTCCGGATATCAATCTAAAAAATGCAATTAGTATTTGGCCCATCGCACTAACATTGGCTTTGGTTGGATATTTGGAGACCATTTCCATAGGAAAGGCACTAGAGGAAAAGCGTGGTACAGATCACATCGATGCCAATCAGGAATTGGTGGCCTTGGGCACTTCCAATATTCTGGGTTCATTTTTCCAATCCTATATATCAACGGCCAGTTTTTCACGTTCGGCCATCAACAATGAAGCAGGTGCCAGAACAAACTTTGCTGCCATTATAACTGTACTGCTCGTGGTGCTCACCCTATTGTTCCTGACCCCGCTTTTCTATTATCTTCCCAATGCAGCGCTGGCAAGTATTATCATGGTCTCGGTATTTGGATTGATCGACCTAAGGTATCCCAAATCACTTAGGAAACATGGCAAAGACGAGTTCTTCGTGCTCCTGATCACTTTTTTGGCCACGCTGTTCATCGGTATTAAAGAAGGCATCTTGATCGGGGTGTTATTTTCACTCCTGCTGATGGTATATCGCACCTCCAACCCTCATTTTGCGGTCCTTGGGAACATTCCAAACACGGACTATTACAAAAATGTAAAACGCTTTGGAGATGAGGTTATCTTAAGGGAAGACCTATTGATCATAAGGTTTGATGCCCAGCTATATTTTGGCAATTCAGATTATTTTAAAAACCAGCTCCTGAAGCTTGTCGCGGCAAAAGGAAAGCCATTAAAGGGCATTATTTTAAATGCAGAATCAATCAATTACATAGATTCTACCGGTGCAAATACTTTAATACGGGTCATCGGGGGAATGCATAATAGGGGAATTCAATTTTATATCGCCGGGGCCATTGGACCAGCACGGGACATCATGTACAGCAGTGGTATTATTAACACCTTGAAAAAGGAATTCCTATTTGTAAAAACTGAGGAAGCTGTTGCCTTTTTTGATGACCCCAATACAATTTCTGCGCTCCAAGATAAGGTGGCCCATGAAAATCAGGCCGGGGTAACCAATGTTACAGAATAAAAAAGCAATTAGCCGTATCTTTGTGGGATACATTACAGTAAATAAAGTAATATGAAAATAGAACAAATTTATACCGGTTGCCTCGCACAGGGGGCCTATTATGTCGAAAGTAAAGGAGAAGTGGCTATTATCGATCCTTTACGTGAAGTAGAACCTTATTTGAAAAGGACAAAAAACGATGATGCAAAGATCAAGTATATATTTGAGACCCACTTTCATGCAGATTTTGTTAGCGGGCATGTTACCCTCTCCAAAAAAACTGGGGCACCCATCATTTTTGGACCAAATGCAAACCCATCTTTCAAAGCGACCATAGCAACGGACGGACAAGAATTCCCACTTGGGGACGTAACGATCAAAGTATTGCACACCCCAGGCCATACTATGGAGAGCACCACGTACCTTCTAAAGGACAAAAACGGAAAAGACCACGCTATCTTCTCTGGCGACACCCTATTTTTAGGGGACGTGGGCCGACCAGATCTTGCTCAAAAAGCGGATGATATGACTATGGAAGACCTAGCCGGCATCTTGTACGACAGCTTAAGGACCAAAATTATGCCCCTCGCAGATTCGGTAATCGTATATCCCGCCCATGGCGCTGGTTCGGCATGTGGAAAAAATATGATGAAAGAAACGGTAGACACGCTGGGCAACCAGAAAAAGATGAACTATGCGCTTCGGGCCGATATGACCAAAACGGAATTTATAAAAGAAGTGACCGATGGCTTGTTGCCGCCCCCAAAATATTTCCCTTTGAACGTAAAAATGAACAAGGAAGGTTATGAGGATATTGGCGAGGTCCTGGAAAGGGGCCATACCGCCCTAAGTCCCAAAGCATTTGAAAGCGCTGCCAACGAAACCGGAGCGGTGGTGCTTGATGTGCGCCATCAAGATGATTTCGTTAAAGGCCATGTGCCCCGATCAATCTTTATTGGGCTCAATGGAGATTTTGCCCCATGGGTGGGGGCATTGATCGCGGATACCGCACAACCCCTCCTCTTGGTTACTCCGGAAGGAAAGGAAAAAGAGGCCATAACACGCCTGTCCAGGGTAGGTTTTGATGGCACCATAGGTTATTTGAAGGGTGGTTTTAAGGCCTGGAAAAAAGCGGGAATGGATTATGACACCGTTAGCTCTTACGACGCGGTAGTGTCCAAAGCACAAATTGAAAAGGCACATGCACAGGTTTTCGACGTACGAAAGGAAAGCGAATACCAATCGGAGCACTTGGTGAACGCAGACAATACCCCACTTGATGTATTGAACGACCACTTAGCTGAATTTCCCCAAGAGGAAAATTTTTATGTGCATTGTGCAGGGGGATATCGATCGGTAATAGCTGCATCGATCCTTAAAAGCAGGGGCATCCATAACCTGATCAATATTGAAGGAGGATTTGACGCCATGAAAACAGCGGGTGTTCCAGTAACCGACTATGTTTGCCCCACCACCTTATAGGACTGATATTTATCATATTTTCTTTATTTGGGGATAGGTACTTTTGGGCATGGTGATCAGCAAAATCACAAAACTAATTTTGATCTGCATTCTTTGTCTAGGAATTATAAGTGGCCTTGTATTTTTGCTTGAATCCCTTTAAAAACCAATAAATTACAAAAATATGAAGACAAACATGGGGGGTACCGATAGGTTAATTAGGGTGTCAGTTGCTATAATCGTAGCGCTGCTGGTTTATTTTGATATGGTTTCTGGTACCTTGGCATATATCTTAATGGCCTTGGCAGGTATTTTCGTGCTCACAAGCCTAGTTAGCTTTTGCCCGATATATGCGGTGTTCGGAATGGACACTTGTAAGATCGCAAAAAAAGACTAAATTCTTTTTTGATGTTCCTACTTTTATCGAAGAGCTAGGGCGCCAGGATACTTTAAAATTCCTAAGCATATCATGAAATATGCTTAGGGAGGGCCATAACATTTCAAAGCGCTAAAATTGGATTAAATAAGATGATATCCTAAGCCTGTAAGTTCTCCCATTGGCTTAATGGTTATTTCACAATAGATTGCCCAGTTATCCCATATATAAATTCGTTTTTATCACTTTTGTAGGTGTTTTAATGCGTTATACTCACCTAATTACCCCTTTCATTTCAAAATCAATAAATGTTAATGAAATCTTAACGTTATTGTAGGAATGCATCCATTTTTTAGATATCTTTAGTAGGAATAATAGCACGAATGCAGTGTCCATGTTATGGTTCGTACCCTAACGAACTTGTACGCGCTTCCCCCCAAGCTATCTTAGATCGGTTTCTCCAAAATTGATTTAATAAATTCTTAACCTCTAGAAAGAATGGATTTTATCGTATTATATGCCATTTTTGTCTCCATTGTCTTTATGCTCTGGATGGTCTTTGTTGTTCAGATGTACCGGAAATTGAACAAATAAATAAACAAGACTTCTCGAAAATTACATTCCACGCATTCTTATTTG
>JBBKWR010000267.1:0-11426 GCA_037969055.1 Flavobacteriaceae bacterium
CTTTTTTTACGCTATCTTCAATTGGCTGAGTCCGATTATGACCCTTATCATAGCTGCGCTTCAGATTAAAATCAAACAACTCACTACAACGCCCCAAAAGATATAGGGCATCTCCACTAAATCATATCAACCGGATCAGGGAGATTTTCAATTAGCGTATCGACACTACACATTTAGGAAGATTTTAACTGACATTTTATCGGTTGTAATACCAATTGGCATTTATTTTGATGTTGGAAAAACAACCTTTAAATGTGTCTAAAAATGAAAAAGTTCATCATGCTCGCTTTGGTGGCGCTTGCTGCTACCTCATGCAGTTCTCAAGAAAAAAAAATACCTGAAATCGCCCAAGAAAAAGGCACCGCACAGCAACCTAAACCCGAAGGTAGCTGGAAAGTCAACAAGGAAACCGATGAAAATGGGAACATCATTAGGTATGATTCCATTTATTCCTGGTCTTCCTCAGACGCACCCAGAAAATTCCACCAGCAAGATTTGGATAGCCTCCTACAATCGTTTGGGTTGTTCTCCAAGCCGGGTTTTCCTACCATGGAACATTTTGACTTTTCCGGATTTTCAATGAACGATTCGCTTTTACTCCAAGATTTTTTTGAAGACGATCTGTTCCAAGATCGGTTTAATGGAAATATGTCCCAAATGAATCGGTTTCTTGAACAAATGGATTCCTTGCAAAATGAATTCTTTGAAAGGCATCGGGCCGGTTTCTCCCCACAAAATAACCCAAAACAAGACAAAGAAGGTAAGATGTAGTCAATTCCAATTTACGCAATATTGGGGTGAACACATTGGTTTTTCGCTGCTGATAGAAATGCCAGTACCTTTCCAAAAGGGCCATATTCTTGGAGATAATTTAGAATACACCCAATTATTTATTTACTTTCACGGAAATTTTAAAAAGCGCCATGGCCACAGTGACTCTCAAAGGAAATCCGGTACACACCATAGGTAATCTGCCCAAAATAGGAAGCAAGACCCCTGATTTTAAATTGACCAAACAAAATATGACAGATGTTGGTCTTTCCGAGTACCTCGGAAAAAAGTTGGTTCTGAACATTTTCCAAAGTATTGACACCAGAACCTGTGCTAAATCGGTCCGTAAATTCAATGAAACCGTTGCTAATTTTGACAACACGGTCGTGTTGTGTATCTCAAAAGACTTGCCATTTGCACAGACCAGGTTTTGCGGTGCGGAAGGAATAACCAACGTAGAAACACTTTCCGATTTCAGGGACGGAAATTTTGGTAAGGCCTATGGTGTCGAATATATTGATGGCCCCATTAAAGGCCTGCATGCCAGAGCGGTGGTTGTTGTAGATGAGGCTGGAAAGGTACTGTATACGGAGCAGGTTGCCGAAGCCTCAGACGAGCCCAACTATACTGCCGCATTAGAAGCTTTGACAAATGCCTAAGCCGTCCTTCTTAAAAAATAGGGTCAAAAGCGTAGGATTCGCTGTTCGTGGGGCCTTACTCTTGATCCGAACCGAGGCCAGTATTCAAGTTCAGATCTTTAGTGCCCTTGTAATGACGGCCCTCGGATTTTACTTCGATATTACAAGTACCGAATGGATCATGCAAATATTGGCGATAGCTTTAGTGTTGGGCGTGGAAGGCCTCAATACGGCCATTGAAAAGATGTCTGATTTTATCCAACCGGAACAAGACCCCAAAATAGGTATTATAAAAGACATTTCAGCGGGGGCGGTGATGTTGGTCTCCATAGGATCGGTCATCGTCGGACTTATCATATATCTGCCCAAGGTTTTTTGAACGCCTTCACAACGAAATTTGTATTTTTGACCCCAGAAGCGAAGATTTAATGGCAAAGAAGGCTAGAAAGACTAAGTCCTCCCCTAGAAAAAAAGGCGGGTCTTTTAAGATATCCAAACAAAATAAAATTATTCTGGGAAGCTTGTTGATGCTTTTCAGCGTTGCGTTGTTCTTTTCTTTTATCTCCTTTTATTTTACTTGGCAAGAGGATCAAAGCCTGTTAAGTGAATTTAGGGACCGCAACGAACTGGCGGAAAACCTGCTCAATAAATTTGGGGCCGCGGTAAGCCACTTCTTCATGTACAAGGGTTTTGGATTGGCATCCCTTGCCATCGCAGGACTCCTTTTCCTAACAGGCCTTAACATGTTCCTTAGCTTGACTAGGCAAGGCCTGATCAAAAAATGGATATGGGGATTACTGTTTATGGTCTGGATTTCCCTTGCACTTGGATTCTTTGCGGCGAGCCAACCCCTGCTAGGTGGACTCGTAGGTTTTGAAATGAATGATTTTCTCCAGGATTACACAGGTAAGATTGGAGTTTTCTTAATTTTATTATTTGGCTTGATATTCATATTGGTTCGCTTCTTTAAGCTATCTCCAGATGAAATGCTGGCCTATTTCAATACCACAAAAAAGACACTATCGCCCGATCTTAAAAAAACCCAGTCTGGGTCGGACCTCCTTCTAGACGTCAAGGAAAAGGAAATGCCAATGGTGATCGATACCTATACCCATAAAAAGGATATTCCGCCAATCGAAAAGGAAGGCCTGAACGCTGATGAAAAATCTCCCAAAGATTCCACTGAGGACGGTGCCAAGGATAAACTTGCGATGGAAGTAAAGGAAATCGTAATAGAAAAAGAGGAAAAAGACATTATTGCGAACAAGCTTGTTGAAGACTTTGGGGAGTTCGACCCTACCCTCGAATTGGGCAACTACAAATTTCCACATATTGATCTATTAGACCAACATGGCGCCACCGGTGGCATCACCATCAATCAAGAAGAACTAGAGGAAAACAAGAACAAGATTGTTGAAACCCTTCGCAACTATAAGATTGGCATCGCACAGATCAAGGCCACGATCGGTCCGACCGTCACCTTGTATGAAATTGTTCCCGATGCAGGGGTCCGAATTTCGAAGATTAAGAACCTCGAGGATGATATCGCTCTTTCACTGGCCGCTTTAGGTATACGTATCATTGCGCCTATTCCTGGTAAAGGTACCATCGGAATTGAGGTGCCCAATAAAAATGCCACTATAGTATCTATGCGTTCGGTCATTGCTTCCTCCAAGTTCCAAAAAGCGGAAATGCAATTGCCCATTGCCTTTGGCAAGACCATTAGTAATGAAACTTTTGTCGTAGATCTCGCCAAAATGCCACACCTATTAATGGCCGGGGCTACGGGTCAAGGAAAATCGGTAGGCTTGAATGCGGTATTGACATCACTTCTTTACAAAAAACATCCGGCAGAGGTAAAGTTTGTGCTGGTAGATCCAAAAAAGGTGGAACTGACCTTATATAATAAGATAGAGCGGCATTATTTGGCCAAATTACCGGATATGGAGGATGCCATCATCACCGATAATAATAAGGTTATCAATACCTTGAATTCCCTTTGCATCGAAATGGATAATCGTTATGATCTGCTAAAGGTGGCCATGGTGAGGAATATCAAAGAATACAACGTGAAGTTTAAGACGAGAAAGCTGAACCCAAACGACGGCCATAGATTTTTACCCTATATAGTATTGGTGATCGACGAGTTTGCCGATCTGATCATGACTGCCGGTAAAGAAGTGGAGACGCCAATAGCACGTCTGGCACAGTTGGCTAGGGCCATTGGTATCCATTTGATCATAGCCACCCAAAGACCATCTGTAAACGTTATAACCGGTATAATAAAGGCCAATTTCCCCGCAAGAATAGCTTTTAGGGTCACCTCAAAAATAGATTCCAGAACCATTTTGGACACACAGGGGGCGGATCAACTCATCGGGCGAGGCGATATGCTTTTCACACAGGGAAACGACGTCACCAGAATCCAATGTGCTTTTGTTGATACCCCCGAAATAGCTAAAATAACCGAATATATCGGGTCACAAAGGGCCTACCCTGAGGCTTATGAACTCCCAGAATATATTGGGGAAGAATCTGGCACAAGTATTGATTATGATATATCCGAGCGCGACGCCATGTTCCGGGACGCCGCGGAAGTCATCGTGACCGCACAACAAGGTTCCGCCTCTTTGATACAGCGAAAGCTTAAACTGGGCTATAATCGTGCCGGTCGAATCATCGACCAATTGGAAGCCGCAGGGATCGTTGGTCCCTTTGAAGGCAGCAAGGCAAGGCAGGTGTTGATCACCGACCTGAGTAGCCTTGATCATTTATTAAACAATGAACAAAATAAAACATAGGATGAGAAAAGTAATTTTTTTAGCAATGGCCCTTTTGACCAGCACATTGGCAATGTCACAAGATGCCGCCAAAGCAAAGTCTTTATTGGATGAAGTTTACACCAAGGTGACGGGCTACGACAACGTTTATGTTGATTTTAAATACGTGCTGAACAATAAGGAAGCTAACGTTAATACGGAAACACGTGGTGATGTGACGCTCCAGGGCGACAAGTACCTTTTTAATTACCTTGGGGCGCAGCAATTATTCGATGGAAAAAAGGTCTATACCATTGTTCCAGAAAATGAAGAGGTGACCATTGAAGACAAGTCGGAAGATGAAAATACCATAACGCCCTCCAAAATGCTCACCTTTTACAAACAAGGGCACAACTACCAATGGGATGTGCTTCAAAATATACACGGCCAAAAAATACAGTTCGTAAAATTGGTACCCATAGATACCAATACGGAAATAAAATCCATCTTGTTGGGCATTGATGTTGAGACCAAACATATATACAAGTTGATCGAAACTGGCAAAAACGGTACAACTACGACCATTACTGTTAATTCTTTTAAAACGGACCAACCTTTATCGAATACCTTATTTACTTTTGATGAGGCAAAGTACAAGGAGGATGGGTACTATATTATAAGAAATTAAGCCATTGCGAATACTAGACCAGTATATCTTATCGAGGTTCTTATTTAATTTTTTCAGCTCGTTTGTGATATTGATGTTCATCTTTATATTTCAAACGATATGGCTGTTTATTGATGATTTGGCCGGGAAAGGCCTAGACATCATCATCATCGGCAAGTTCCTATTCTACTTGATGCCCAATCTTACTGAAAAAGTATTGCCATTGACCGTCTTGCTCTCCTCCATTCTCACTTTTGGCACCTTCGCGGAAAACTATGAATTTGCCGCCATGAAAGCCTCAGGTATTTCCCTGCAACGGGCCATGGTGAGCCTCATTATTTTTGTCACCCTCTTGGGCGGAGTGACCTTTTATTTTGCAAATAGTGTGATCCCGGTTTCAGAGCAAAAAATCTATAATATGCGCAGGAACATTGCCAAAGTAAAGCCTGCTGCCGCCATTGAACAAGGGGTTTTTAGCGATTTTGAAGGAATGAGCATCAAAGTCGATGATAAATATGGGGAAAAAGACCGCTTTTTAAAAAATGTCATCATCCATCAAAAAACAGAAACCAACATCAATTATCAGGTAATCAAAGCTAAAACTGGGGAATTGGTCAGCAGTGAAAGTTCAGACGTAATTCAGTTGGTGCTCAACGATGGACACCTTTACCAAGATGTACGTTCCAATAATTCGTCAGATAAGCGAAAATATCCCTTTACCAAAGCTAATTTTGAAATCTACCGCATTAATATTGAGATTCCAGAAATGGACCAAGACCTCGAGGAAGAACTCAATACGACCACCGATAAGATGAAGAATGTGGCACGTTTGTCTGCAGACATTGACTCCATAAAAAGGGACAATATTCGAATCGTGGGCGCCTTCTCGAAGAATATTATAGGGCGTATGGGCGGTTTTATACCACTGGTTGTTGAAGATTCCGCGGCCCTAAAAAATATTAAGATCAAGGATTCCCTTGTCCTTGCCGCCCACGTAGTGCCTAAGGATTCTACTTCCAAGGTTCTGGCTTCCACATCACCAGTTGATAATGTGCTCGACTTATATCAAGATTGGCAAAAGGTACAAATCGCGAATTCGGCCAAAAACTCGGTGGCAAACATTCTTTCTTCAGTATCTGCCAAAAGGGATGAATTGCAAAGGCGCTATAAAATATACAACATGCATATCCTATCCTTACATAAAAAATACGCATTGGCATTATCTTGTATTATACTGTTTTTTGTTGGCGCTCCTTTAGGGGCCATTATTCGCAAAGGAGGGGTAGGTCTGCCCATGGTTATTGCTATCATTTTATTTCTCGTCTATTATTTTGTAGGTGTTTTTGCAGGAAATTATTCCAATGAAGGGGTTATACATCCTATTTTAGGGGCATGGCTATCTACTATGATTATGCTACCTTTGGGTATTTATTTGACCAAACGCGCCACTGCGGATAAGGGAATGATGAACTTCGGGGCAGTATTGGATCCAATTAAAAAACTTTTTACCAAGAAGCTAAAAGTTACAACCACATGATATCGGCGAAGGAGAAGAACATACAATTGAATACTATTGAGGAGGCTATTGACGACATCAAGAAGGGAAAAGTAATCATTGTGGTAGATGATGAAAACCGTGAAAATGAAGGTGATTTTATAGCGGCTGCCGAAATGGTAAGTCCAGAAATGATAAATTTCATGGCGCAGCATGGCAGAGGCCTTATATGTGCACCGCTCACCGAAGATCGCTGTGATGAACTGCATCTCGAAATGATGGTCCAGAACAACACGGTCCTCCACCAGACCCAGTTCACCGTTTCCGTTGACCTCATTGGTCAAGGATGTACTACTGGGATTTCCGTACACGACCGATCAAAGACAATATTGGCCTTAACGAATGAGGGCACGAAGCCCCATGACCTTGGTAGGCCCGGGCACATCTTTCCCCTACGGGCAAAAAAAGGTGGGGTCCTACGACGTACAGGACATACAGAAGCAGCAATTGATCTGGCAAGGTTGGCTGGTCTTAAACCGGCCGGCATATTGGTGGAGATACTCAATGAAGACGGAACCATGGCACGCTTGCCACAGCTGATGAAAGTTGCGAAAAAATTCAGATTAAAAGTCATATCCATTGAAGACCTTGTGGCCTATCGTATGGAGCATGATAGCCTTATTGAAAAGAAAGAGGACTTCAACATTGTTACCCGATTTGGGGATTTCCGTCTACGTGCTTATAAGCAAACCACCAACAATCAAATTCATATAGCGTTGACAAAAGGCGATTGGGCTACCGATGAACCTATCTTGACCAGAATTAATGCCTCCTTGGTAAACAATGATATTTTGGGTACTTTGACCAATAACCCAGATCAGAAATTGGAGGATATGTTCAAAGCGATCAATGCCGAAGAAAAGGGTGCCTTTGTATTTATTAACCAAGAATCGAGTGCACTGGACCTGTTGAACAGGCTTACTGAATTGAAGGAACTCCAGAAAAAAGGTATTTTTAAAGCTCCAAAAATTGATATGGATGCCAAGGATTTTGGGGTAGGCGCTCAAATACTACATGACCTGAACATTAGCAAGATCAGATTGTTGACCAACACCACACAGACAAAAAGAGTTGGAATTGTGGGCTACGGATTGGAAATTGTGGGCTATGTCGGTTATTAAAATTACTCCATCGCGACACTTAGCATAACGTCATTATTTTTTAACAATGTGTATGAGTACCTGAGCCATTTTATGCGCCCTGTCCTGTACCGTTTCCGCACTCCACCCCAATTTGATCAGGCAAGAAATATTGCGACCTACCCAATGATCGGATTTAGAAAAATCTGACTCTGTGTAATCGGGGAGTTGATTTTCTATTTCTCCCGTCAGTTTTCCCAAAGACTTTTTGTTGACTAGGTGTTCCCATTTCCTATAATAATGCCAATTATTATCATACCAATAAAAACATCCATCGACCCCGGCTTCGCCCAAAGCTTTATGCGCCTTTTTTGCAAGGGAGGCATCGGATAGGAAAAAGCTCAGAAACGCATAACTTTCTACCCCGCCCGGCGGGACTTTCCGAAAAGTAAGCCCTGGGATATTCTGCAGGGACTCCCTTATTATTGAATAATTCTTTTTTTGGATCGATAAAAATTCCTCCAAACGATACAATTGTACTAGTCCGACAGCTGCATTCAGTTCTGAAATGCGATGGTTATAGCCCAAAAAAGGATGGCCTTCCGCGCCACGATCCTTTCCAATATGGTCGTGCCCATGATCGGAATAATGGTCGGCATTCTTATAATATTTTTCATTATTGGTGATAATGGCACCCCCTTCCCCACAGGTAATGGTCTTTACATAATCAAAGGAAAAACAACCAAGATCGCCAATGCTTCCCAAAGGTTTGCCCTCATAAGACCCCCCAATGGCCTGACATGCATCTTCCAGTAATAATAAGCTATGTCTTTTGCATATTATCTTCAGGGCACCAAGATCGGCCATGGAACCGCACATATGCACGGGCATGACCACCTTTGTCTTTGGGGTAATCGCTTTTTCAACAGCCTGGGGATCTAAGGTCAGTGTATTATCCACATCCACAAGAATTGGAACGGCCCCAAGGGCCAAGATGGACTCAAAACTGGCCACAAACGTAAAGGTGGGCATGATCACCTCGTCCCCTGCCCCGATACCTGCACTGGCCAATGCCACCGTCAATGCAGCCGTGCCGCTACTTACAACTTGGGCATGCCTGACCTGCATTTTTTTTGCCAAGGCTTTTTCCAACTCAGCTGCCTTCCATTGTCCATTGCGCATCCCGTCAAAACCATAGCGCATCAGCACGCCGGTATCCAGTACTTGCTGTACTCCCGCTCTTTCTTTCTCTCCAAACAATTCAAATCCCGGCATTGAGATGTATTTAGTTAATGGTTATGTCATAGGTCGAAGGTCCAAGGTCCAAGGTCCAAGGTCGAAGGTCTAAGGTCTAAGGTCTAAGGTCTAAGGTCAATAGACTAAATTCCTGGTTACCTCGTACTTTGTATTTCGTACTTCAGAATATGTCCAAGGTCCAAGGTCTAAAATCTAAATTCCTGTTTACTTCGTATTTCGAACTTCATACTTTGTACCTCAAAATATATCCTATTTCTTAAGTCCTAAGTCTTATTTAGAAAACATCGATCACACTATCGTCCAAATCTTTTCGCACTTTCTTGAACCCTGAGAACATATCATCGGCAGCCCGATAGCCTATTGGCATGACCAACACAGAGGTCAGCCCCATGTCGCCTAGCGCTAAAAGACGGTCATACGCTGCTGGTACAAAACCTTCCATCGGGCACGAATCGATCCGTTCGAGTGCGCATATGGTCAATAAGTTTCCCATGGCCAAATAGGCCTGGTGGGTTGCCCAGGTCCGAACTTCCGTTAATTCTTTATTGGTGAAATTATCGACGAGTGCCTCTTTAAAAGGATTCAAGATCTTTTCGCTGGTACCCCGTATTCGTTTTACCTGTTCGAAATACCGGCTAATATAAGCCCCATCAATCTTATTTTCAATACACAAAACCAACACATGGGAAGCTTGTGCAACCTGTTCCTGGGCATACGAAAATGGCACTAATTGTTGCTGTATTTCTTTGTTGTGCAATACCACCATTTTTATGGGCTGCAATCCGTATGAGGTTGCGGTTAGGTTAAATGCTTTTTTTAACATTTCTAACTTTTCCGGTGATAGCATTCGTTCGGAATCGAACTTTTTTACGGCATAACGCCATTGTAGCTGCCCAACGATATCCATAGTAATATTTTTAAGTAAAAAACCAAAGTTTAATAGCCATGATCACCACCATTACGACCAAAAATGTCTTGATGAACCCATCCCCCTTATTGACCGAAACACGGCTGGCCACCCAGGCGCCCGTACCGTTTCCGACGGCCAATACCAGACCGACTTTCCATTGTACCTTATCATTCATTTCGAACACGGCCAATGCTGCCAGGGTATAGATCAATACCACAACGACCTTGGTGGCATTTGCGCGCACCAGTGTCATCTGGTTCACATAGTGTAAAAATAGAATAATAATAAAACCCAGTCCTGCGTTGATAAAACCGCCGTAAATTCCAAAAAAGAAAAAACCCCCAATCCCTAACCACAAATACTTGCCGGTTACCCGTTCCTGTAATCCCTCCAATTTTAATTTAGGCTTGAAGATAATGATCAGGACCACAATGACCATGATGATGGCCAGGATCCTATTAAAGGTTTCCCCTTTGATGTCCACAGCGATATAAGCTCCGAGTATGGCACCGAATAGTGCCGAGATGCCCAAATAGATGTTGAATGGGAAGGTCGAGACCCCTTTGCTGCTAAAGCCTGCCGTTCCCATTAAATTTTGAATGGCCACTGCAACCCTATTGGTACCATTGGCAACGTTCGGCGGCAATCCCAAAAATATAAGTACAGGCAGTGATATCAACGAACCACCCCCGGCGACAGTATTAATGAATCCCACCACGAAGCCCACGACTACCAAAAGCACGTAATGGTACCATTCCTCCATAAAACAAAAATAGGGTGTTACAAGGAAATTGATCGGGTAGCCACGGAAATAATATAAGATTCCCTTTTAAATCGGAAAATTTATGATGCCCCTCACCATATTGGGTGCTATTCCCAATAATTAATATTTTACTGGAACCGATTCACTTTCGGTGGTTACGCTTGGTGGCAATCCAATGATCCGAAAATTTCTAAAATGTATCTCGGCTCCTTCCGATTCCAAACATAGATACCCTTTTTTTATAGAGGATTTACTGATTCCATTGACGAACTTCCCATTTACGGCAAGCTTAATGGTGCCATCCACACAGATGACTTTATAGCTATTCCATTCGCCTTTCCCGAGTGCCCTGTTTTCGATGGATTTGCTCCTTTCCCCTCTTGGGTTATCCGGAATTGTTTCCACGCCACCAACCCCGAACAACTCCCCATGAACATAGGCTATCGGGGGTTTGACGCCGTCTTTAATATGCTGGTTTACCCAATCCAATTCGAGCATTTGAACCTCGACGCCCCCGGGCAATCGACTTTGCTTATCAGGTGCCGCATCGCTCCACACAAAAACCCCTGAATTTCCGCCCGCCTCCATATGGCGCCATTCCACCAACAAAATAAAATTCTCATACTGCTTCTCTGAGCGCATGACCCCGATGGGTTGGCCCTTACAAATAAGTAAATCATTTTCTGTGCGCCACGTATCTGGACCGGTATTAACATTGATCCAGTTGATTAATTTACTTTCATCGGCTCCTGAAATCATCTCATTAAGTCCTATTTCGGTTCCGAAGGAGATGGATTGTGATTGACAGATCGGGCTGATCATAATAGCCAATAATGGGAATATGAATTTTAACATCATAGTATTGGGTTGTGTGGCTTTAAATTAAGTTGGTCACTCCTGGTATTGCAATCGGTGGGGTTTTCCAAACGAGGTCCCAATCGTATTCGGAAATTTTGGGCCCTAATAGCCCATTCGAATTAAATGCTTCTTCCCAACTGATCGTCTGACCTGTATAACCTACCATTCG
>JBBKWR010000268.1:0-2961 GCA_037969055.1 Flavobacteriaceae bacterium
TTTAAGCCGTTCAAAGTTGGAGACTTTATCTCGGCCCAAGGTGTAGAAGGCACCGTCAAGGAAATCACCATTTTCACCACGAAATTGAATACTTTCGGGAACCAGGTAGCCATCATTCCCAACGGACAACTTTCGAATAATACCATGGTCAACTATCACGCAGAGGACACGCGACGGGACAAGATCGTCGTGGGCATTGGGTATGGTTCCAATATTAAAGTGGCCAAGGACATCCTATTACAGATTTGTGGCGAACAGGATCTTATTTTAAAGGAACCGGTACCTGAAGTCTATGTTGACGAACTTGCAGAAAGTTCGGTTAACCTAACGCTGCGTTTCTGGGCGGCCAATGCGGACTTCTGGAAAGCCCATTTTTATGTGTTGGAAGAGCTGAAATACCGCTTTGACAAAGCGGAGATCGAGATTCCCTTCCCCCAGCGTGTTATGCACACCAAGACCTAGGCAAATTAAAAAATATCGTATCTTTCTATAAGAAACGGTCTCAATATGTGGAAGGTCTTATTATTCGGAATGCTTGCTGCTTCTGCCCAAGGTATTGTTCGTCAGACCTTAGGAGCAGGCGTTGCCCTTGATTCTTATGAAACTTGGCATCGTGATCTATCAGTTGAGGGATCACCCTATTTGGAAGAAGGTTTTAAGGAAGGTATTGTGATCATTGGCGAAAAGGAAACAAAGAGTTTGATACGTTACAATGCCTATCAAGAAACCCTGGAAATTTTGGGCGTCGACCAAAAACCCCAAGCCGTGCTCAGAAAAAAAAGCATCAAGGCCCAATTGAACGGGAAAATCTTTGTTTTAATTGATTATATCGAAAATGTGGTCAAGCAAAAGACGGGTTATTTTAATCCTTTGAACGCGGGCAAGGTGGTCCTTTATTTCAAACCAAGGAAAAAGTTACTAAAGGTAGATCTCCCAGATCACGGTTATGAAGATGTGAAGATGCCCAAGTTCGTGGATGATTCTGCCTACTATCTGCAAAAGAACGGCCAGCCGGCTGAGGAAATCCTGTTGAACCAACGGTACCTGCTCCTTCACATGAAGGACCAAAAAAAGGCCTTGAAGTCCTACATCAATGAAAATGGCCTAAACGTAAAGCGCGAGACCGATGCGATCAAATTGATCGCTTATTATAATGGGTTGGCCCAATAAGGTTTCTATGTACATGATTATTAAAGCATAATAGGTTTAATGATTTAAGGCTGTATTAGGGAAAAAACTCCGAATCAGGCCAGATTGGTTTGATTTTTGGTGTTAATAAAACCTGTACCATTAAAAGCACAACGTCATGAAAAAACTACTCTTCTTCTCTGTTTTTTTGATTCCGATTCTGGGTTTTAATCAAGGAAATGATAACTTATTTGCATACCAATCGTATGCATCAAGGCCAACCGTCGAAATTAGTTACAAAGGAACCCCTTATGTAGCGGCTGACTACAAATTGGGTACGACCACCATCCATGGGAAGACCGACTTCAAAGCACCCATGCGTTATAATGCATTTGAGAACAAAATCGAGTTCTTGGACCAAGAACATGTACAACGTGAATTGTTGCGCAGGCCCTATATTTCAGCCACTATTGATGGTGTGACCTATACGGTCGAAACGTATCTTGAAGACGGCAAGGAAAAATTTGTCTATTTCAATACCCGCTACCTTGGGGAAACCACATTATTATATAAGCCCAAAAAAATCTTGGTCAAGGAGGGCAGTACCGCCGCCTATGACAAAATTTTCAAATACAAGGACGTTTCTTCCTATTATATCAAAAAAGGGAACGGCCCCGCCGTGCCCGTAAAGATAAACCCAAAAAGTATCTTGGATGCGCTGGATCACACGCAGGAGTTGGAAGCCTATGTGACCGGCATTAAATTAAACCTACGGAGCGAAGAAGATGTGATCCGGGTATTGGAATTCTATAACTCTTTAACAAAAGAGGTCGAAAGCAAAAAGTGCCAAGCATAAGGAAGTATCTATCGACGTCTCATGGAACCGACTTAATTTTCCTTTTGTTTTTTTGTGATCATAAAATCCTTGAGATAATAGGGCTCGAAATAGGCCATGTCCTCAAAGTCTTTGGTACAAAATTTCGCGTACGATAAGGGTACCATTTCCTTAGCGGAAGGCACCATGGTGGTATTGAAAATAAAATTTGGACTTGGAAGAAGCTCCCTGCATTTTTCTGCCCCGCTCCCCAACAACAGCACCTTGCCTATCTTGGTGAATTCACCAAAGGAATTTTCGTTGATGATCTCGGCCTTGGTTTCCCGTAATTGCTTCATGTAATTATCAAATATCGCGGAGTAGACCTCCATGCGCCTGGCATCCAACACTGGAATGATAACATCTGCTGCATCTTTGGAGACTTGATGGGCCATACTTTCCAAGGTAGCTACCGAAATAAGGGGGATGTCCAGCGCAAAACAGAGTCCCTTTGCCGCTGACACGCCAATGCGCAGTCCCGTGTAAGACCCAGGGCCCTTGCTGACCGCCACGGCTTCCAACGCTGACAAATCCAATGAGGCCATTGACATCACTTCTTTAATAAATACGTGCAACTGTTCGGAATGCGAATATCCAGGACTATCGTGTTCCTTGATGGCAAGAAGCTTACCATCCCTACCAAGGCTGACAGAACAATTGGTGGTTGCGGTCTCTAAGTTTAAGATCAATGCCATAACGGGCGCAAAGATACACTAGTTCAAGGCAATGGGTATCCCAAAATAAAATTCCAATATCTTGAGCCTAAAAATATAGTCGTACTTGGTCCTTATGACAACGGCTTCCGCATTGTCTACCCGCGATTGGGCCTGGCTGAAATCAAAGGCGTTCATCAATCCCACATCGTAACGTTCCTTAGAATAGTTATACGCCAAACGACGCGCCTCCAGCGTTTTTAGGGCCGCCTCGTAGGCACTGTAAAAGCTTGATACATCTACATA
>JBBKWR010000269.1:0-13387 GCA_037969055.1 Flavobacteriaceae bacterium
ACCAGATTGACAAAGCAAACTAGCGAACCCAAGAAAATAGGCCTATGGATGAGCACCTCCTTGGTCATGGGCAATATGATCGGTGCAGGTATTTTTTTAATGCCGGCCGCCCTTGCGGCATATGGTGGCATCAGTGCCATTGGATGGTTATTCTCCTCCTTGGGGGCACTTTTATTGGCTTCGGTATTCAGCCGATTGAGCAAGCTGGTCCCTAAAGTAAATGGAGGACCATATGCGTATTCAAAAGCTGGCCTTGGTGATTTTGCAGGGTTTTTGGTAGGATGGGGCTATTGGAACGCAGTTTGGACGAGTAACGCGGCCATTACCATTGCCTTTGTTAGCGCAATGAGTGTGTTTTTTCCAATTTTGGACCAAAGCCCGGTAATGGCCATCATGGTGGGACTAAGTGCCATTTGGTTGCTCACTTATGTCAATTCGTTGGGACTAAAGACGTCCGGCAAGGTTCAGATGGCGACCACTTTTCTAAAAATAATCCCGTTGGTCGTGGTCATAGTCGGGGGAATTTTCTTTTTTGATTTCAATAACTTTATTCCGTTCAATCCCAGTGGCGCTTCTACCATGGGTGCCATCGCCATTACGGCCACCATGACCTTATATGCTTTTTTAGGGGTGGAATGCGCGACCATCCCTGCGGCAAATGTGGAGCATCCCGAAAAAACAATCCCTAAGGCCACCATGTTGGGCACGATAGTTACGACCCTAATTTATGTGCTGGGTACAGTGGTGGTGATGGGCATGATATCATCCGATACGCTTTCACGATCCCCAGCACCATTTGCAGATGCCATGGAAATTATCAGCGGTACCTGGGGTCGTAATTTAGTGGCAGCTGGGGCCGCCATTGCCGCTTTCGGTGCCTTGAACGGATGGATTTTGGTGCAGGGCCAGGTCGCCATGGCCACAGCAAAGGACAATCTTTTCCCTCGCGTCTTTAAAAAAGAAAACAAAAACGGTGTTCCGATTTTAGGATTGATTTTGGGCAGTGTACTCACTTCTGGATTAATGTTGATGAATTATTCGGAAGGATTGGTCGAACAATTTAGATTTCTTATTTTATTAACGACGCTTTGTACGCTGATTCCCTATCTATTCACCACCGCCTCTTATTTGCTGATCGTGATTGAAAAAAAATTTAGCATTCGATCCTGGATTGCCCCCATTTTGGTGGGGAGCTTGTCCTTTTTGTTCTCTTTATGGGCCATTTATGGTGCCGGCGAACAAGCTGTTTTCTGGGGATTTTTATTATTGTTGGCCGGAATCCCCATTTATATTTGGATGAAATGGAAAAATAAGGAAACCTAGAAAAGTAAATGAAACATACTTCCCACTCCGAATATCTACCTATAAGTTCTGTTTTTATAAAAACGGCCAAGGCTGCGTTTATCAGTGAACAAAAGCTCAATAACGAATGGGAGGCACTGAACTATATTTCAAGGCCCAACTTCAAGGCTTCAAGAATCGAATACCAAAACTTCGAATCCTTGTTAAAAAAAGAAGGGGCAGCTGTAAGATATTTCCAAGAAGACGGTAATCTAAGTATTGATTCGATCTACTGCCGCGATGCCTCTATCGCGACGGATCATGGGATGATCCTGTGCCATATGGGAAAGGCGGCCCGAACAGGCGAACCTAAGGCACAAAAGGACGATTTTTTGGCCCACGGGATTCCTATTTTGGGGACCATTAAGGCCCCGGCGACCCTGGAAGGGGGCGATGTGGCGTGGGTAGATCCAAACACCTTGGCAGTTGGACATAGCTACCGCACAAATGAGGAAGGGATCTATCAGTTGGAACAACTTTTAACGCCCTATGGTATTTCCATTTTGGTGGTCGACTTGCCGCACTACAAAGGGACCACCGACGTATTTCATCTCATGTCGATTTTCAGTCCTGTTGATAAGGACATGGCCGTGGTTTATTCCCCCTTGATGCCCATTTCCTTTAGAAAGGAACTGAAAAAAAGGGATTTCGCATTCGTCGAGGTTCCCGATGCCGAATTTGAATCAATGGGATGTAACGTTCTCGCCATTGCGCCAAGAAAGTGTTTGATGGTAGCGGGGAACCCAATGACCGAAAATGCCCTTAAAAAAGCCGGGTGCGAAGTTTTGACCTATCCGGGATTGGAAATTAGTGTAAAAGGTGGCGGCGGACCTACATGCCTTACCAGACCAGTTATGCGCCGCTTATAATCACATATTCAGGTAAAAATCCTTGGTTAGTAATACATATTCATCGGTGTAGCGATGTCGTTCTTTCTCAATGATCAATTCGGCTGTATCTTTCTTAGTAGCATCAAAACCAAAGGCAAGGAGGCTTCGTTTAAACCCAGTGGAAGGATTGCCTTTTACACGTGTGATCCGTTGTGGAAAAAGACCATTGTCGGCAGCCAATAAAATAAATGTATCTTCCTCTTTGTATGGAATAATCGTCGAGAAAGTGCCCTCTTGGGCAAGCAACTTCGAAACACTTTCAACAAGCTCGGAAAAAGGCAATGCTTGGGATTGTCGCGCCCTGTCCCTTGCCCGATTGCCGCTTGAAACCCCTTCCGAATAAAACGGGGGGTTAGACACGATCAGGTCGTACGAATCATCTACCTCATGGATAAATTCCTCCAGGCCGGCATGGTAACAAAAGAGGCGGTCTGCCCAAGGGGAGGCTTCAAAATTTTCGACACATTGCTCGTAGGCCGGTTCATCAACTTCTAGCGCATCAATTGTTTTCGCATGCCCTCTTTGGGCGAGCATCAAGGCAATCAATCCCGTACCGGCACCGATATCCAGGATGGAATTTGGTGCATTGTTAAGGGAGGTCCATGCGCCCAACAAGACCCCATCGGTACCCACTTTCATCGCCACGCGATCTTGGTGAATGCTGAATTGTTTGAACTTGAAGGGCTCCATTCGTTACGCTCTTGGTTTAGGAGTTTAGTACTAAGTATAAAGTACGAAGTACAAAGTATTGCTAATTGTTTATTGTAAACTGTCGGCCCTGCCCGGTTCCCGAGTTTCGGCACCTTCCATTTCCAACAATGAATCCCTAAGTCTCGCGCGCATGCCATCGGCCATTGCTTTAATCTTTTCGACTGTATCTGTATGATGTGCTGCCACATTTTGGGTCTCACTTTTATCGGCAACAAGATCGTATAATTCGATTTCTTTTAATTCGACCATCCTGTACTCCCCGGGCAATCCATCCTTTCCGGGGGTTTGCCCATCCATGGTACGGTAGGTATGGGGAAAATACAATTTCCATTTTCCATAACGAACCCCGAACAATTCATTGACCCGATAATAAAAGAAATAAGCTTCCTGTGGGCTCTCTTTACTTTCTCCGGTCAATACCTCCCAAACACTTTTTCCATCGATGGTATTTTCAGGTAGTTTGGTATGGGTAACCGCTGCCAAAGTGGGCAAAATATCGATGGCCATGACAGGGAGGTCGAGCACTTTGCCAGCCTCCAGCTTTTTAGGATACTTGATGATAAAGGGCTCCCGTTGGCCCCCTTCCCAAGCGGTGCCCTTGCCTTCCCGCAGTGGCAGCGCACTTCCGGCATGGTTGCCATAGGAGAGCCATGGGCCATTATCTGAGGTAAAGATCACAATGGTATTTTCCTCCAATCCGTTTTCTTTTAGGGCCCCTAAGATCTGCCCTACCGACCAATCGATTTCCATGATCACGTCGCCATAGAGGCCACGTTTAGATTTTCCCTTGAATTTATCCGAAACAAATAGGGGTACATGGGGCTGGGGGTGGGGCACATATAAAAAGAAGGGATTGTCTTTGTTCCTTCGGATAAAATCGACACTTTTTTCAGTAATCCGAGTAGTGAGGTTTGACTGCTCGACAAGGGTATCGATAATCGTTTCATTTTCATACAAGGGCAGGTCGGGAAAGTTAAATATGCTTCCCTGCTGTGGGTGATAGGGCCACATATCATTGGAATAGGGGATACCAAAATACTCATCAAAGCCATGACGGGTGGGCAGAAATTCGGGAAGGTGACCCAAGTGCCATTTGCCAAAAATGGCCGTTTTATAACCTATATCCTTCAGCATTTCCGCCAAGGTCGTTTCAGAGGCATTGATACCTTGCGTATTATTGGGTCCCAGGGCATTGTGGATGCCGATGCGATTGGGATAACAACCGGTTAACAGCCCTGCCCTAGAGGCAGAACAAACTGCCTGGGCAGCGTAAAAGTTGGTTAGTCTGATACCCTCTTTCGCCATTTGGTCCAGATATGGCGTTTCAATATCCGGGGCTCCAAAAACCCCTACATCTTGGTAGCCTTGATCGTCAGTAAAAATAATTACAATGTTGGGGTTGCGCTGCGGTGCCTTGGAATTATCGGCCTCCTTACCACCGCAGGCAATTAGCCCTAGGATCAGCAAAGGCAAGTACAATTTTGACATTTAAAGATATTAGTGGATTCCCTTTAAAGATACCATTAATATACAGTAGGGTAAAATCTTGAAACTAGAAACCCTTCTTAGGATACAGAAGTTTTAATGCCTGTAACGTGAATCGTGAAACCTGAAACCTGAAACCTGAAACCCGAAACTAATTTATTTGGAAGTCAATTTCTTATCTAATCCATTAGTGGCCAAATGATTGTTTTCATCATAATAGTTGTTAAGAATGGATTTCATTTTAGCCTCACCTTTTGAAACCTTCAATATTTCTTTCCAAATGTTTCCTGATATGAGTTCCTGCAACGGTTGTTCAAGCTTGGGGATGTTATCAAAAACATTCAACAGTTTTTTGTCCCATATTTTATAGTAACGCAATAGATCATCTGGATAAACAACCTTTCTACGCGTACCTTCATCTATGCCCCTAAACGGAGTAGGAATGTTGAGGTAGCCATAATCGTCTGTAATTTGTTCCCCGGGTTGAATATCCCTAATGGCCACCTCAAAGTCGTAGGCCGTAGTAAGGCAGTTGCTGTTAAAACTGTGGTTGACGTACCTGCCATTGTCCCAGCATAGTATAAAATTCCCATGGTTGTTGCGATAGGTGTAGATATCCAGGATGTTCTGGTAAATGGGTTCCATCGCTTGGAACTCCTCTGCGCTGAACTCCTGATCGAGCTTGTCGAGTGCCCATGTAATGGTTCCAGCGGGTATAAATTTCGAGGCCACAACGCCATAGCCAACCTCGCTGCTTATAAATTTAAGTTCTGTATTTGGGTGTATCATCGTTTCTTAGTATGAAATGTTTTAAAATATTAAATTTTGTAATTTGAAAAAAGGTTTAATTCACGATTAAAGGTACTGGATTTTCGAAATAAAATAACAGTTATCCGAATAGCCCATCCGATACTTTTCAACAAGTTTTCGAACCACAATTTTAACCGCTGGAGTGCACTATGGGTAGGGGGAATAATCGATTTCAAGAAAGTCTTCGACCCCGTCGATCCAATAATCTTTGATAAAGGCAAGATGTTGCGGATGGTCATTATAGGCCCGGTAGGCCTTGTCGTTTTCAAATTCCATTGTGAGGCCAAAATGGAAGTTATTTTTTTTGCTGGTTTGTCGATGGCACTTTAGGTAGTGCACCCCGGGGATGGTCCCTAAGCGCATGGCGGCTTCCAAAAATTTCTTTTCCCCAATCGAACTTTTTGGGAACCTTAACCTAAAAACAACAGTATGTTGGATCATCTATGCAAGGTAACGCGTTTTATTTTGGTCAAAATTACAAAGTATTCACATTCAATTTGATTAATTTTTATACTTTCAAGAATCAAAACTTTCTCAATGCCTGTGCGTCCCTTCATATTTATTCGCTTCTCAAAAGGCTTTTGCGCCCTAAATCTATTTTTGGCCGGTCTGACCGGGATGTTCTTCTCCTGTACCCCGAAAGAAAAGTTGCCCGACAATGTGGCAAAAGTAATAGGCTCAATGTCGGACACCCTTCCGATCGTTGCGCTCCCCGAAGATGCGGACCCGACAGCGGAGGACTGGAACGGGATCGACCTAGATCCAAAATCACCCGTATTGCCCTTATATCCAGAGGAAGAGGCCAAACATTTTTTGTTGCCCCAAGGGTACAACATTACGACCGTGCTCACAGAACCCCATATTGAACAACCTGGAGCCATTTCCTTCGATGGGAACGGACGCATGTTCGTATTGGAACTGCGCACTTATATGCTTACTGCCGATTCGGACGGTACCCTCCAGCCCGTCAGTAGAATTTCGCGATGGGAAGACAAGGACAATGATGGAAAATATGAAACTGGGAGCGTTTTTGTCGATAGTTTGATCTTTCCGCGGTTTGTGCTTCCCTATGGAAAAGACGCCGTTTTGACCATGAATTCCGATGAAGATAATGTCTATAAATATTCGGACACCAATGGCGACGGGAAGGCCGATAAAAAAGAATTTTTCACTAACAAATATGGCCGTTCCGGAAATGTGGAACACCAACAGGCCTTTATGTATTGGGGGATGGACAATTGGCTCTATAGTACCGTAAACGCTTTTAGGGTTAGGGAAACGTCTGCCGGGGTGATCCGCGAATCAACCGGGTACAATCGGGCCCAATGGGGCATCGCCCATGATGATGACGGAAAGCTTTGGTTCTTGGGTGGGGCCAGCGGGGTACCTTCTTATTTTCAGTTTCCCATTCATTACGGAAATTTTAATGTAGAAAATGAACTGGCGGAGGGTTTCGATATTCCATGGGGTGCCCCGATCAAAATAGGCGATATGCAGGGCGGCATGGATGAGATCCGACAACCGGACGGTTCTTTGAACCGCGTGACCGGCGCTGCGGGTAACGATATCTATCGTGGCGATCGTTTGCCCAAGGCGCTTTATGGACAATTGTTCTATGGGGAGCCCGTGGCCCGTATCGTACGGCAGATCAACCCAATTGTTTCGGAAGGACTTACGACGCTACACAACGTATACCAAGACCAGAAATCCGAATTTTTACGCTCCACAGATCCCCTGTTCCGACCCGTGGATATGGTGACTGCCCCTGATGGCACCATGTATGTGGTCGATATGTACCATGGCATCATCCAAGAAGGACAATGGGCTCAAAAAGGAACCTATCTCCGGACCAAGATCGAACAGTACCAATTGGACAAGGTGGTAGGCCTTGGTCGTATTTGGAGAATTACCCATGAGGGTATGGAACGGGATAAAACCAAGCCACGAATGTTAGAGGAAACTCCGGCACAATTGGTAAAACATCTGGAACATCCCAATGGATGGTGGCGCGATATGGCCCAGCAGTTGATTGTCCTGTCTCAAGATAAGAGCATTGTGCCCAAGTTGGAGGCCCTGGTCAACCAACGCGACAACCTGCTAGCCCGTTTTCATGCGCTCTGGAGCATCGAAGGTTTGGGAGCACTCGAACCCGGCCTGATCCATAAATTGATGAAAGATGCCAATCCGAGGATGCGGATTCAGGCACTTCGTGCGGGGGAGACCCTCTATAAAGGGGGGAACAAGAAATTGGCACAAGAATACCTCACGTTAATGAAAGATCCAAATACGGATGTTGCCATTCAAGCCATGCTTTCGGCAAAGATATTGGGAATCCCAGCTTTTGAAGCCGCGGTTGCCGCAACGATGGCGACCAATAAGGCAAAGGGCATACAGGTGGTCGGAGATCAAATATTACACCCGCCACAAATGACAGGTTTTTGGGCACGATCGGCTCCACAACTTACGGCGCAGCAAAAAGCAACCATCGAAAGGGGCTCGGTTATTTTTAATGAACTGTGCGTGCAATGCCATGGATTGGATGGATCGGGCACTTCCTTGGGCAATGGCACGGTCATGGCGCCTCCCCTTACCGGTTCGCCCCGTGTACAGTCGCATCCCGAATATGTCATCAAAACCTTGTTGTATGGGTTGGAAGGACCCATAGAGGGCAAGAACTACCCAGGAGCGATCATGGTAGGAATGGGTGACCAATCCGATGCTTGGATCGCCGATATTGCCACTTATATCAGGATGAACCTCACCAACGAAGCCTCCCAGATTACCCCTGGGCAGGTTGCGAAAGTACGGGCACAGACCAAGGGTCGCAATGACAATTATCAATATGCCGAGCTGATGGCTACCGTGCCCCAAGCCTTGGTTCCTTCGGAAAGATGGAAGGTGACCTCCAGCCATACCGCACCGACCAGAATTGGGGGCACGGCAGCGCCATCGAGCGCTTTTAACTATGAAGGTTGGACCTCAGGGGAGCAGCAAGAAAAGGGCATGTGGTTCCAGATCGAATTTCCCCAAGCCATGAAGATTACAGAAATACATTTTAACGCACCCCCCAAACGCCGGGGAAGTTTTAGGGATAATATTCCCCCTTACCAAACGTATCCTAGGGCCTATGAAGTCCAAGTGTCCAAAGATGGCACGGAATGGAATGCCGTGGCTACTGGCAAGGGCGAGGACCAGGATGTTTCTATTTTGTTCGCTCCGGCCCAGGCCAAGTTCGTCCGAATTACCCAAACAGGAAACTTGGAGGAAGAGGCCGATATCCCTTGGTCGATGCGGCAAATGAAAATATATGGATTACCACAGCAAGATAAACCCACAATTAAAACAGTATTAAATTAAATGTATCATGAAAGATAATAACAATGTAAGTAGGAGAAAATTTATTGGCACTTCGGCCACTTTGGTCGCAGGCACGGCATTGGCGGGCCCTACCCTCTTTGGATCAACCTGGGCACGTAGTCGTGCCCTCACGCCCAATTCGATCATAGGCGGGGTACAGATCGGGGTAATTACCTATTCATTCCGGAGCATGCCCGATCAGAGCGCGGAGGCCACATTGGATTATGTCCTGGATTGTGGTATAAACGCCATCGAATTAATGGGGGATCCGGCGGAATCCTTTGCGGGAAAACCTGAAAATCCAGTTGACCGTCGGGCCTATTATGGACTGATGCGCAGTAAGCGGGATGGCAAGGAACTCACGGAGGCCCAACAACAGGAAATGACGGAAATGGAATCAAAAATGGAGGCCTATAACAAAGAAGTGGCCGCTTGGCGCGCCAACGTATCAATGGACAAGTTTGTTGAACTGCGAAAGATGTACAACGATGCGGGCGTGAGCATTTATGCCTTTAAACCGAATGCCTTTGGCAAAGAAAATACCGATGCCGAAATTAACTGGGGCATGTTGGCGGCAAAGTCCTTGGGGGCGACCCATGTTACGTTGGAGCACCCAGCCGACGATGCGCATACCAAAAAATTAGGGGCAATGGCCGAAAAACATGGTATTTCGGTCGGTTATCATGGCCATGAACAGCAAACGCCCACCTTTTGGGACAAGGCTTTGACACAATCAAAAAACAATGGACTGAACCTCGATTTGGGTCATTATGTGGCTGCTGGCAATGCCGCCCCATTGGATATTATAAAGAGCAAGCACGATCGTATCCTGAGCATGCATACCAAAGACAGGACGACCCCTGCACATGGAAAAGGTAATGTGGTCTGGGGCACGGGGGACACCCCGATCGCCAAGGCCCTTCAGCTCATGCGGGACAACAAGTATAAATTTCCAGCAACCATTGAATTGGAGTATGACATCCCCGAAGGTTCCAATGCGGTGGAGGAGGTCAAAAAATGTCTGGAATTTTGTGTACAATCCTTGGTAATGTGAAGCTCAGACATTCGTCTGGGAAATTCAAAAATCCAAGCACCAAGTGGCATAAATTAGCAACCTTGGGATAAGGAATATCGAATTTATTCTAAGTATAGATCCACTAGGCCCTCTGGCGTGGTGACATGTATAATTCTTTTTTCCCGATCGACTTTGGTCACGATGTCATCGGTGATGGGGATCAGCAGTTGCTTGTCCCCATTTTTCACTTCAAAAAGCGCTTGGGCGGTGCTGTCGTTCACGCCGGTAATGCTGCCGATGCTACCGTGTACTTTATCTTGTACGGAAAAGCCGATCACCTCGTGAAAATAAAATCGATCTCCTTCCAATTTCGGCAAGGACGATAGGGGCAAATACAGTGCACTGCCCATGATCCGGTCGGCTGCCGACTCATCCTTTACTTCTTCAAAATCGATGCGCAAAAGGTTCGATTTGTGAAGCCGACATTTATCAATAAAAAATGGAACCAGATTGTTCCGCATCGAAACAAACACTGATTCCATATTTTCGTAAAGTTCCGGTTCGTCGGTATCTATTTTTACGAGTACCTCTCCGTGGAAACTATATTTTGAAACGATTTTACCTAGGTAGAAACAATCTTCCTTTCGCATCGTTTCACAATAAATATATTATTCTTCTTTTTTGGTAGCTGCAGCTTCATCGGTAGCTTCAGCATCAGTTTCGGCTTTGGCTTTCTCAACCTTGGGCTCTTCAACTTTGGGCTCCTCAGCTTTCGCTTCCTCAACCTTGGGCTCTTCTGCTTTCGGCTTCTCAACTTTAGTTTCCTCAACCTTGGGCTCTTCTGCTTTCGGCTTCTCAACTTTAGTTTCCTCTGCTTTAGGCTTCTCAGCTTTGGCTTCTTCAGCTTTAGGCGTCTCAGCTTTGGGCTCCTCAGTTTTGGCTACTTCCTCTTTTACCGGCTCCACCACAGCGTCTTTAGCTTCTTCCTTTGCTGGTTCGGCTGCAGGGGCTTCGGCAACCGCCTCCGCTTCTGCTGCAACCACTACCTCTGAGGCCGCTTCCAATTCCGCCTCCGCTTCAACTGCTGCCATGGCACGTTTTTCGCTTACTTCTTTTTCGGCTTTCAAGGCTTTGGCCCTTGCTTCTGATTTTTCTTTATCTAGTCCACCGACCTTATCAGCGATTTTCTGCTCTTTGGTTTCCAACCAGGCATTGAATTTATCTTCTGCTTGTTCTTCTGTAAAGGCGCCTTTGCGTACCCCACCCAATAGGTGGTGTTTCATCATGACTCCCTTATAGGAAAGGATGGCCCTTGCCGTATCACTGGGTTGTGCCCCGTTCTGTAACCAATTCACGGAATGGTCAACATCCAATTCAATAGTGGCAGGGTTGGTATTAGGATTGTAGATCCCTAGTTTCTCCAAGAATTTTCCATCTCTTTTTGCACGGCTGTCCGCGGCTACGATCCAATAGAATGGTTTTCCTTTTTTTCCGTGTCTTTGTAGTCTAATCTTTACTGGCATATCACATTAATTTTGTAGGGTGCCCGACCCTGATTATTAATCCATTTTTCCCTATATTAAGGGTCTAAGCCATACAATTCAAAACCATTAGGTTTTTTGTAGGAGGGTGCAAATATAGACCAATTCCTTTAATCTGCAATGCGTTTTAATAAATTTTGAGGTAGGATGGGTAAAGTTAATAACTCCTAAAAACTCTCCTTCTATTTAGCCGTATGTTTTGACTAATTTTATAAGCCGAAAAAACATCAATAAACAATAAACAATAAACAATAAACAATAATCCCTAATCTTTAATCAATTCGCATTTTACCCCCTAAACTAATATCCAGTAACCATTAATAATAATCCTGACTGCGGCATGTAGGTCTGACATAAGCTATGTATTTAATTTTCGACACTGAAACCACTGGCCTTCCCAAACGTTGGGACGCCCCCTATACCGATACCGAGAATTGGCCACGATGTATCCAGATTGCTTGGCAGTTACACGATGCAATGGGACAATTGGTAGAACACCAAGACTATTTGGTACGGCCAGAGGGGTTCAATATTCCTTTTGATGCCGAAAAAATACACGGAATTTCCACCGAATTGGCGCTACAAAAGGGCATTCCCTTAACGGAAGTATTGGAAAAGTTCAATTCCGCCCTGTCCAAGACCAAATTCGTGGTCGGCCAGAACGTGGGGTTCGATTTGAATATTATGGGGGCGGAGTTCCATCGCCTAAAGATCGCAAACCAGCTCCAACAGCTGCCGGTCTTGGATACCTGTACCGAGGAAACGGCCCTGCTCTGTCAAATCCCGGGGGGGCGTGGTGGCAAGTTCAAATTGCCCACGCTCACCGAACTGCACCAGCACCTTTTTAATGAACCTTTTTCAGAAGCACACAATGCCACCGCCGATGTGGAGGCCACTTCACGATGCTTTTTGGAATTGCTGCGCAGGGAACACTTCCCCCAAGAAAAGCTCGACGTTCAGCCAGATTATTTCCAAAATTTCCAAAAGTCGAATCCATCGGAAATTCAGCTCCTCGGACTCAAGCACATCAACCTAAAAAAGGCCTCCAAAAAAATAGCAGATCAACTTTGGGAAGAAAAAACTAGTGAGGTTTCCCAGGAAGATATCAAAGAAAATATAAAGACCTTGGAAGATGCGCAATTCGTGCACCTACATAACCATTCCCAATTTTCGGTCTTACAATCCACCATCAACATCAAAAGTCTGGTGAAGTCTACCGCAGAACACGGGATGCACGCCGTGGCGCTTACCGACCATGCCAACATGATGGGCGCCTTCCATTTTATAAAGGAAGTAAAGGCCCATAATTACGGCGTAAAGGAGCGCAACCGGATCGCCCTGGATCATGGCGAACCGGCTACCGAGCAAGAGATCAAGCCCATCTTGGGCTGCGAATTTTTTGTCTGTGATGACCATGCCAACAAGAATGTAAAGGATCATGGCTATCAGATCGTGATGTTGGCCAAGAACAAAAAAGGCTACCAGAACCTTTGCAAAATGTCATCCCTGGCCTATACCGATGGGTTCTATTACGTTCCGCGTATCGATCGAAAGATCATCGAAAAATACAAGGAAGACCTTATTGTGCTAACCGGAAACCTCTATGGGGAAGTGCCTGGAAAAATATTGAACGTGGGGGAGAACCAAGCCGAAGAAGCCCTGCTTTGGTGGAAGGAACAATTCGGGGAGGACCTGTATATCGAAATCATGCGCCACGGTCAGGAAGATGAGGAACGGGTGAATCCCGTCCTGATCGATTTTGCCAATAAACACAAAGTACAATTGGTCGCCACCAACAATACCTATTATTGCGCCAAGGAAGATGCCGAGGCCCATGACATTCTCCTTTGCGTTAAGGATGGAGAAAAACAGACCACTCCTATCGGTCGGGGCAGAGGATATCGTTACGGGCTTCCCAACCAGGAGTACTATTTCAAGTCCGCCGACAAAATGAAGGCGCTCTTCAAAGATCTGCCCGAATCCATTTTGAACGTGCAGGACGTCGTCGATAAGATCGAAGGCTACGAATTGGCCCGGGACGTGCTCTTGCCCAATTTCGAAATTCCCTTGGAATTTAAGGTGGCAGCCGATGAACTGGACAGCGGTAAACGGGGCGAGAATGCCTATTTGCGCCATATCACCTATGAGGGGGCCAAAAAACGCTACAAAGAAATTACACCCGAGATCAGGGAACGTATTGATTTCGAATTGAAGACCGTTGAAAATTCGGGCTATCC
>JBBKWR010000270.1:0-3215 GCA_037969055.1 Flavobacteriaceae bacterium
TTCAACAGACACTACCCTTGAATGGCGCCACCAGCTTAAAAATCCAATATAGTTTTGGGCCTTAACAACTTTATCGTAATCAAAAGGGGTGACTTTTAAACTTTTAAATGCCTGATTTGGCACGGAGGGTTGCGTCTCAAACAGTTCTGTAAACATCGGCCACATTGTTACGGCTACATTGTTCTCTGATGTTCGCCCTACTTCATTGATCTGTTCATAGGTGCCTTCATACAGATCAATAATCGCTTTTCTCAGTTCGGCGGATTTGATTATTTCTATACCATGAGATTTCAAGGTCTCATATCCTGAAGATTTCTTAATGGAACCAGGCCAATAAGCCACATTCAAAAAGTGAAAATCCAAGCTATCATGATATCCTTTATTGAACTTAAGGTTTTCCCGTACTATGTCTATTGAATTAATAACGGATTCTTCTTCTTTGATCTCTTGTTTGAACCGCTGATTATTATACGCTAAGTTTTCGCTTATCTCCCGCATGATCTCGAGACTTTTGCCCAATTCCTTTTTGTCTTCATTCCAATTATTGATCTGCAGGGCAATTAATATACCAATGACCACCAGTAAAATTTCACCTAGAGCATACAAAAGGTATTTGGAAATCTTGTTTTCGGTGAGTAGTTGCCGACGGATTCGTCTAAAAAATTTGATCATAGCATCAAAGTTTAGATTGGTTTAGACCGCAAGCGCCTGCCCGCCACTGGCGGGGGTATCTCAGCCAATGGCCTAGTGGGTTATTTGGTTCGTTTTTATGGCAATTCATTCTGGATCATTTTAAGCACCTTTTCACATTCTTTAATTAGAGTTTGATCGGTAAGGATCAAACTTCTTCTCCCTTGATTATAAGCTTTTATCCACGAAATGTAAAAATGATCCGAAAACAAAGATTCGTAATCATTGGGGGTAAGCCCTTCTCCCTGTACGAAGTCGAAATTCTGCACAATGTGGTTATCCCAAGTAGCCTCTAGTTCATTTACCAAACCATTGGTGGATAAAATACTTGGCACGGTAACTTCGTATAGATTGATAATTACTGATGACAAAGCCTTGTTTGTAATGATGCCCAATCCCTGGTCTTTATACGCCTGATAGCCAACATTTGAAAGAAACAAATTTTGCTTTGTGACCCTGGCCAAATGAAAGTGTTGCTTTAAAGTATCGGAGAAGGCCAATTTATTCTCTAAAACGCGAATAACTATTTCACTAGAACGGTTCCATTGTTGCAGTGATGCAATGTCGTTCTGGAAGGTCTGGATGTTTATTTCGATGTTTTTGGCCAGGTCGTTGAGAATAATCTTTTCTTGTATCCTGTCTTTTCGCTGTTCGTTCCAATTATTAATACTTAAAGCGATCAATATTCCAATAACTACCAGAACAATCTCACCAATTGCGTATTTGAGATACTTTCCAGTATTACCCTCTGAAAGTAGTTTTTGTCTAATATTTCTAAAGAATTTTATCATTATTTTTCTTTCAAAATGTTTTGTAAATTTTTATTTTTTTCCTTCAGTTCTACTAGTGTGAACAAGCTGTTCGCGGTCATCGTTTTAAGGTCTATTAGTACGCCTTTAAATTCTGTATCCTTAAAATGTTTTGAAATCATATCCATTTCCAGTGCATCGTTAATATCTTTGTTATCATACCTTCGTGGAGCATATATTTTATCAATTTTCGTGGCATTTATTTTCACAAAATAGTTCCTTACGCTATTTTTTATGTTACTTTCAAGACGGTCGGCGTCGGAGAGGGCAGCAATTTCATGTTTAACATAGGTATTGATCTCTCTTCTAATCCGGAGATCTTTAATAAATTCCAACTCGGTTAATTGATTCTTACCGGTAATTAGATTGAGTTCCGGAGCATAATTGACGCCCGTGATAGTTACCGTACTATCCGGTTTGCCATTGTTTTGTGAAACTTGATAAAGGTAATAATGCAGGTCCTGTTTTTGAATAAGATCGGCCATCATTTGATCAATGTTGGCCTCATCGTTGACTAGGTCATTTAGTAGGTTTTGATATCGTTGTTTTTCAACAAGCCTTTCTTTGTTATCCTCGTTCCAGTTATTTATCTGTAACGCGATAAGAATTCCAATTACCACGAGTACAATTTCTCCAATGGCATATCTGGTGTATTTCAACGGCATATTATCATCAGCGAGTTTTTTGCGGATTTTACGGAAGAAGTTGATCATGTAAAGTGGCTGGTTGTTCTTTCTAAGGTACTGAATTAATATAAGGGACTTAGAATCAGTCTAATATTATTTAAATGGAAGACCCCATATCATATAGAAAATCGGATTGCTTTCTCCCCTACCCTTTAACCACTATGATGGCTGTCATTTTATTTATGTCGTTCGCTAAGTTTTTCCGAACTTGACGGAAAACCCTAAAAGCGCTACTTTGGTATCATTGAAAATATTAAACGTACCGTTCTTGTTCGAGCGTTAACAACAATTATGACCCCATCCTAAAAAGAATCAAGAAAAAAATATTGATTGGTTACACTTAAAATATCCAGAATTATGAAAAGATATATTGCTTATGTGGTGGTACTATTTTTATTGTTCTCGAGTATTGTTTATTCACAAAATGGGAATGATACCTTAGCTTTTAAAGCATCCTTCAATTATGGAAAATCCGTCGCCGTTTTTGGCGGTTCGGTTTCCGTGATACCCCCAAGTGACAGTGCGAAGGTCTTGTGGGAAAAATACTTGGGAATGGCCATAACCAATTATGGCGTCCCTGGGGCGGGCTTTTCTTCCTTGCAAGGAAAATCACTGCAGCAGCAAGTTGATGAGGCCGGGGTGTTCGATATTTATATCCTTTGGGCCTCTACGAATGATTATACCAATAACAGGGCGGTGGGGTCTTATACCGATTATACAGCATTTGATGGTTTCGATATAGAAAAACTAAATACCCAAGCAGGGGGAATCAACTATTGCATCAAAAAGATCTATGAGATAAACCCCCATGCCGTTATCTATTTCTTTACCTCAAGCAAAGCCTTTAATGATAGGGGCGCCCACGATCCATTCGATGCGAAAGGGATGGTCCAATATGTCGACATGCAAAAAATGGTCTGTGAACTCCATGGGATTCCGCTGCTCGATCAGTTCCTTTTGGGCGGATTTAATATTTACAATAAAGAGCTGTATTATCATGATGCCATCCATATGAATGCATCGGGCTATA
>JBBKWR010000271.1:0-2630 GCA_037969055.1 Flavobacteriaceae bacterium
GCCCCTGGTTGGAATGTGATCGGGGGTGGTGAACCGGAAATACCTGGTGTTTCCATTGGTCATAACGAATATGGCGCTTGGGGTCTCACCGTTTTCGAGACCGATGGGGAAGACCTATACGTTTATGATCTGAATCCTAAAAATGCCAATCAATATAAGTATAAGGGCACTTGGGAGGACATGAAAATTCTTGAAGAAAGCATTCCTGTTAAAAATAGTGAAGTGTCCAAGGTGACCTTAAAGTATACGCGGCATGGGCCAGTGACTTATGTTGATTCGGTAAACCACAAGGCGTATGCGGTGCGGTGTGCCTGGCTAGAACCGGGGGGATCTCCCTATCTGGCTTCTTTGAGAATGGACCAAGCCAAAACATGGGATGAATTTAAGCTCGCCTGTAATTATAGTAATATTCCGGGTGAAAATATGATATGGGCCGATACCCAAGGCAATATTGGATGGCAGGCCGTAGGTATTGCCCCGCTCAGACGCAATTATAGTGGACTGGTACCGGTTCCGGGAGATGGACGGTACGAATGGGATAGTTATCTTCCGATCATACAGAAACCCCATCTCTATAATCCCACCAAAGGATTTATTGCAACAGCCAACCAAAATGTTACCCCTGAAGCATATACCCAATGGGATGCCATTGGTTTCGGATGGTCCGACCCTTATCGGGGTATGAGAATAGATGAAGTATTGGCAGCGGGCAAGAAATTGGGGATAGACGACATGAAATCGCTTCAGACCGATTATATGTCGATTCCGGCCCGTAACCTCGTTCCGTTATTAAAAGATATGGAGATCGATGATGCCTTGGTGGCGAATGCCAAAAACCAATTGATGGAATGGGATTTTATATTGGACAAAAACTCCGTTGCCGCTGGCATTTATGTAGCATGGGAAAAGGAGTTACAGCTTAAGCTTTTAAAATACTTTCCGGACCCTGGGGCGGAAGGGCTCGTAGAAAACCTACAGATGGCAAAGCTCATGCCCTGGATCCTACATCCCGAAACCAAGTTCGGAAATAATGGTAATTCGAAAAGAGACGCTTATCTAAAAGGAACCTTTGAATCAGCGGTAAACGGACTGGTAGAAAAATTGGGAGAAAATGTTGCCTCCTGGAAATATGGACAACCTGCTTACAAACATGTACAGATCAAACATCCTTTGGGCGATGTGGTCAATTCGGAACTTCAGGCCAAACTGAACACCGCGGTCAAGGCCAGGGGGGGCAACCAGCACACCCCGGGGTCTACTGGCAGTGCAGACAGTCAACTTTATGGAGCGACCTTTAGGATAATAGTTGATGTTAATGATTGGGACCAAACGGTAGGTGCCAATCCCCCCGGACAGTCCGGTGATCCCGACAGTAAATTTTATAAAAACTTATACGATATATGGGCCGAGGATGCCTATTTCCCCGTCTATTATACCAAATCGAAAATCGATTCGGTACAGCGAGAACGAAGTCTGTTGGTGCCAAAATAATCCATTTTTGCTACCCAAATTGATCATTACTAGGTTGGATAGGTAGATGAAAACCGATTCACCTGCATAATTTTTAAGGATAACTTCTAGCTTGTTATTCTACACGCTTAAGATCCAAATCCTGAAAATCGAAACTAAAATCAATATTAGGGGAGATACCCTTCATTTTAAGGCCCTGTGCCCGGCCTTCTTCATCTAAGGTAAAAATCGCAAAGGCATCAGCATTCATATCTTGGTATTCCCATTTAACCGCGTAGGTATTCGCTTTGTAATACAGCATGGGTCCGTTAAGTTTGGGCGATCGATGGCTTTTCATCCATAGTTGGCCACCTTTCATAAAAACCTCCATCTTACCGAACCAAAGATCCTCATAGATGCCAAGATAATTTTGAGGGTCATTATTGTTCTTTTTGTTTGCATTGACAGTTTCCCAGACCTTAGTGGATACGGCTTCGCCAGATGCCTTTCTGTCCTGTAATCTCTCATAGTTTTTTTCGATCCATTGCCCGTCATCCAATTCTAAGTAACTGTCTACAATGGTTTGGGAAACAGCGGTGAAAAAAGCACCGCCGCCAGGTTCGGTATTGGTCAGTACTACCACTCCAAAATTAAGATCTGGAATCATAACCGTTTTGGACAACATGCCCGGAAGTCCTCCGGTATGGGAAACTTGTAGGTTGCCAAGCACATCGGTCAGGAACCAGCCCAAACCATAACCCCCAAAATGCGATTTGTAACGTGGATTGGTACTGGCATTGAGCGTGGTGTGAATTTGCCAAACTTCCCTTTGGCTATCGATACTAAACAGTGTATCCTTAAGTTGCTCCCCATATGCGCCCTTATTTAGGTGCACCAACATCCAGCGGCCCAAGTCGTCTACATTGGCATAAATTCCCCCGGCCGCCCCATTGATCATTTCTTCATAATCTGGAAATGATTGCAGATTACCATATGCCGTCGTATGGGGTGAGGCGAGAAGGGCCCTATCGCCTACCTGTTGTAAGGAAGGGTAGGACTTGACCATTTTTAAGGGATCGAAAATACGTTTTTGGATGAATGCTTCCCAAGTCATGCCGCTCTTTCGTGCAATGAGTTCCCCAGCCACCAAGTACAATAAGTTGTCATAATCGAATTGGGTC